>JBJFCE010000001.1:0-25363 GCA_051888775.1 Lachnospiraceae bacterium
GTCCGCCGTTTCCGGATGCACGCATAACATCGATACGGATATCCTTTTCATCAATGACGATATCCACTTCCTCCGCTTCCGGCATTACGGCAACCGTTGCGGTTGAGGTATGGATACGTCCGCCGGACTCGGTCTCCGGTACACGCTGTACACGATGGACACCGCTTTCGTATTTCATCTTGGAATAGGCACCTGTTCCGCTAATCATGAAGGTTACCTCCTTCATGCCGCCGATGCCGATCTCGTCACAGCTTGCCAGCTCGACTTTCCAACGCTGGCTTTCGGCATATTTTACATACATGCGGTAAAGCTCTGCCGCAAACAAAGCAGCCTCATCACCACCCGCACCTGCACGGATCTCAACAATGACGTTCTTATCATCATTAGGGTCTTTGGGCAGTAACAGGATCTTCAGTTCCTGCTCCAGCTCCTCCACGCGCTTTCTGGAATCGGCAAGCTCCTCCTTTAACATCTCACGCATGTCTTCATCGCTTTCCTCATCCAGCATCACAAGGCTGTCCTCAATATCCTGCTTCCGTGCCTTGTATTCCTTATAAGCATCCACAATGGGCTGTAAGTCGCTCTGTTCCTTCATCAGCGCGCGAAAGCGCTCCTGATTGGAAGTGACCTCCGGCTCGGAAAGCTCATTCATAAGCTCCTCAAATCTGCGGAGCAAATCGTCTAATTTATCAAACATCGTTCTCCTCCAACATCTATCTGCCACGGATACCGCAAACTACGCGGTTTTGTCCCGCAAAATCCCTGATCACATGCACTTCTTTGTAGCCATGCGTCTCTAACAGTTCTGCAACCGCTTCTCCCTGATCATAACCGATCTCAAAATACAACCGTCCGTCCGGAACAAGATATTCCCCTGCATGCTCCACGATTCTGCGGTAAAACAGCAGTCCGTCCTCACCGCCGTCAAGTGCCATGAGCGGTTCATGCACACGCACCTCCGGTTCCAGCGTCGGTATGACCTCGCTGCAAATATAGGGCGGGTTCGATACCAGGATATCAAAGCTTCCTTTCACTCCCGTGAACAGATCGCCCTCGATCCACTCGACCCGGTCTGTAAGCCCCAGACGCTCCGCATTCTCTTTTGCGACCGAAAGTGCCTCGCCGGACAGATCCACACCGACTCCGCTGCTTGCATTAGAATAGTACAGTAACGACAGCAATATGCAGCCGCTTCCTGTGCACAGATCCAAGATTCTTGCTCCGTCATACGGCTCGCGCATCACTTCTTCCACCAGAATCTCGGTATCCTGTCTGGGAATCAGCACATGCTCATTCACATAAAAGGACAATCCCATAAACTCCTGCTCATGCAACAGCTGTTGAAGCGGGATACGCTCTGCCCGCTTCTCAATATATTTCTCATAACAGAAAAACGCAAGTTCCTCGACTGCGCGATCCCCATGCACCAAAAGTGCATTCCGGTCGGTATGGCAGACATACTCAAGCAACAGCCGCGCATCCACATCAGCATCCGCCACCTGTGCTTCCTCCAGTGTTTTTCTGCCCCATTCATACGCTTCCCGATAGGTCATTCGTCTTCCTCTTTGGCTTTCCTTTCTTTTTGATCCATGGCATCCACATCCAGATCAAAGTTCACCTTTAAGAATTCTTTCCAGTCAAAAACCGCCTCAACGGATTTGATCGCAACTTCGATCATTTCACTGTCCGGCTCTTTTGTCGTCAACTTCTGTAACAGCATACCCGGTGCAGACAGGATACGTGTGAAAATATTATCATATCTGCCCGCCAGACGGATCAACTCATAGGAAATCCCCGCCACAGCAGGAATCAGGGCAATACGGATCAACAGTCTGTATACAGGCTGTGTGATCGTGATAAAGAAAAACAGGATGATACTGACAACCATGACAAATAACAGGAAGCTTGTACCGCAGCGTCTGTGCTGCTTAGAGCTTCGCTTGACATTTTCAACCGTCAGCTCACGTCCGCGTTCCAGACAATTGATACATTTATGCTCTGCTCCATGATACATATATACACGTCTGATATCCTTCATCAGAGAAATCGCCACGACATAGATCAGAAAGATAGCAATTCGTATCGCGCCCTCTATAATGTTGAGCAACGAAGCGTTACGTACAAAACGCTCAAACAGCGTAGACAGATAATACGGTAAAGCGATGAAAATTGCCAATGACAAAGCAACTGACAAAATCATCGTAAATCCCATAAGAATACTTTCCGCTTTCCCGCGAAATACTTTGTTCATGACCTTATCCGCTGTTGTTTCCTTGGCATCCTCATCCTCGTAAAAATTCGCCGAATAATTGAGGGACTTCATTCCCAAAGCCAGAGAATCAATAAAATTAAATATACCTCTGATAAACGGAATCTTTCTTAATACACTGTCATGCAGAATTCCCGCAAACTCCTGTGTATCCACCACGATCTCTCCGTCGGACTTTCTGACTGCCACCGCATAGAGATCTTTATTTTTCATCATAACGCCTTCCAGAACCGCCTGCCCGCCGATTCCGCAATAGCATCTTTTCTTCTTTGAATTTTTCAACTTACTGCCTCCGTATTTTTAAAACACTGCCTGTCGAAATTCCATACCCTTATTCAAAAATAAGGTTGAGATAAAAACCTCAACCTTATCTGTGCTACTTATTCGCTTACAACGCCATACTTCTTATTGAACTTATCAATACGTCCACGAGCCTGAGCAGCTTTCTGCTGACCTGTGTAGAATGAATGGCACTTGGAACATACTTCTACGTGGATTTCCGGCTTTGTAGATCCTGTTACGAATGTATTTCCGCAGTTACAGGTTACGGTTGCCTGATAATATTCAGGATGGATTCCTTCTCTCATGTCTTTCACCTCTCTATACTTACTGAATAACTGAATTATCTCATGTTCTCATAAACAGCTTTTTTAGTGTAGCATAGAAAGTAGTCAGATGCAAGCCCTTTTTTTATTTTCTGTCATTTTTATAACAGCGTCGTATGAATCTTCTTCCGGATACTTGGATCAGATAAACTTCATCTTCTTTACCATCTGCACGAACTCATTATTGTTTCTGGTCTTCGCGAACAGATCCAGTACACGGTCTACCGCTTCCTCCGGTTTCAGCCCGTTCAATGCCTTACGGATAATGTTAATAGCTTCCAGTTCTTCCTGCGATAAAAGCAGATCTTCCCTTCTTGTACCGGACTTCGGGATGTCGATTGCCGGGAATACACGCTTCTCGGAAAGCTTCCTGTCAAGCACCATTTCCATGTTACCGGTTCCTTTGAATTCCTCATATACGACATCATCCATTTTACTGCCGGTCTCTACGAGTGCCGTTGCCAGAATCGTCAGGCTGCCACCCTCACGCATATTTCTCGCCGCGCCGAAGAATCGCTTCGGCATATGCAGTGCCGCCGGATCAAGACCACCGGACAAGGTTCTTCCCGAAGGCGGAACGGTCAGGTTATAAGCTCTGGTCAGTCGGGTAATGGAATCTAACAGGATCATAACATCCTTTTTGGATTCTACCAGACGCTTTGCTCTTTCGATTACCATCTCGGACACTCTCTTATGATGCTCCGGGAGCTCATCAAACGTAGAGTAAATCACCTCTACATTCGGTCCTTCAATCGCTTCTTTGATATCGGTCACTTCTTCGGGACGTTCATCGATCAGCAGGATGATCAGATGCACTTCCGGAGAATTCTTCTTGATGGACTTTGCCACTTCTTTTAATAATGTCGTCTTACCGGCTTTTGGCGGTGATACGATCATACCACGCTGTCCCTTACCGACCGGGCTCATCAGATCCATAATACGCATTGCCACGCTTGCACCCGGTGTCTCCAGCTTCAATCTGTGATCCGGAAAGATCGGTGTCATATCCTCAAACGGAGTCCGTCTTGCCACAATCTCGGGCGGCATGCCGTTGACTTTCTTTACATATAACAGTGCGCTGAATTTTTCATTCTGTGTTTTGACTCTTGTATTCCCTTCTACAATATCTCCGGTCTTTAAATTGAAGCGTCTGATCTGGCTCGGTGCCACATAGACATCATCCTCACCCGGCAGATAGTTCGCACAGCGGATAAAGCCGTAGCCGTCCGGCATCACCTCTAAAATTCCGTGTGCGCAGATGCCGCTGTCCAACTCCTGCGGAAAATCCTTCTCCGGGCTTTCCGTTCTCGGCGTACCCGGTTTATTCAACACAGGCTTTGGCTCAACGTCCTTTCCCTCCGACTTGTCCTTTTCATCCTGCAAAAGCATCGCCTCGATCAGCTCCGCCTTCTTCATGGTGGATACACCCTTCATTCCTCTTGTTTTTGCAATTTCCTTTAAATCGGCAAGTGCAAGTGATTCATACTTTTCTCTCATATAATACCTTTCTCCCTGTCTGCATTTCCTCTTGTAGTAGCCATTTCGCAATACTGCCTGTAAAAAAATTACTATTTGTTTTTGTCAATTGGGTAACTTCGTTGATCATGGGATTTATGACAGATATGCTTCTCGATAGCTCTATTGTATAACAGACTTCGGAAAATGAAAAGATTTTTTTACAATAATTCACCGCGAATCTTCTTGTAATGCCTTTCCAATTACGATACAATACGGCTATATGGATGTCAGCAGGATGGGAAGCGTACCCACAGATCTGTCAGCAGCGGGTACTGTGAGTCCGTCGGTACTTAGGTGCCGTACTTTGGCACCTTATGTACCGCTACGGACGAAGTGTAGCGAAAGCGTGCCCGCTGCTGACAGATTGGTGGGTACTCTTCCCATCCTGCTGACATCCTTTCGCAATCACCCAATACAATCTAAGAAATGAGGTATCCCTATGACAACCAATGAAAAAGCTTTGAAACTGCACGAGGAATGGAACGGAAAGCTGGAAACCGTATCAAAAACTCCGGTAAAATCAAGGGAGGATCTGTCCCTTGCCTATACACCGGGCGTTGCAGAACCCTGTAAAGTCATCGCACAGGATAAGGAAGCTGCTTATACTTATACATGGAAAGCCAATACGGTCGCTGTCGTATCCGACGGTTCCGCCGTTCTGGGGCTTGGCAACATCGGTCCCTATGCGGCAATGCCCGTTATGGAAGGAAAAGCTGTTCTGTTTAAAGAATTCGGCGGAGTCAATGCCGTTCCGATCTGTCTGGATACGCAGGACACCGAAGAGATCATCAAAGCCGTAACCTATCTTGCACCGGGCTTTGGCGGCATCAATCTGGAGGACATCAGCGCTCCCAGATGCTTTGAAATCGAAGAACGTCTGAAAGAGATTCTGGATATCCCGGTATTTCATGATGACCAGCATGGTACCGCGATCGTCGTACTCGCCGGAATCATCAATGCCTTAAAGGTAGTTCATAAAAAGAAAGAGGACTGTAAGGTCGTTGTCAACGGCGCCGGAAGTGCAGGCGTTGCCATTACCAAGCTGCTGCTAACCTACGGTTTCCCGAATGTCATCATGTGTGACAAAGTCGGTATCGTATCCAAATCCACCGAAGGA
Organism: Lachnospiraceae bacterium; assembly: GCA_051888775.1. Classification (GTDB taxonomy): domain Bacteria; phylum Bacillota; class Clostridia; order Lachnospirales; family Lachnospiraceae; genus JBJFCE01. Next base: position 5,510 of record JBJFCE010000001.1, read on the forward strand.
CTCAACTGGATGCAGCAGAAAATGACTGAGGTTACCAATCCGAACAATGAAACCGGCTCTCTTGCCGATGCATTAAAAGGTGCCGATATCTTTGTCGGCGTATCCGCTCCGAATATCGTAACACCGGAAATGGTGGCTTCCATGAACCATGACTCCATCCTGTTCGCAATGGCAAATCCGGTTCCGGAGATCATGCCTGATGTTGCAAAAGCGGCAGGCGCACGTGTGGTCGGTACAGGACGTTCCGATTTTCCTAATCAGGTCAATAACGTTGTTGCTTTCCCCGGTATCTTTAAAGGTGCTTTGGAAGGACGTGCCACACAGATTACAGAGGAAATGAAGCTTGCAGCTGCCATTGCCATCGCAGGCCTGGTTCCGGAAGATAAACTGAATGAGGACAATATCATGCCGGAAGCATTTGATCCGCAGGTTGCCGAAGTAGTCGCAAATGCGGTCAAATCCCACATTGTGAGATAATGACACCCTATGGAACAGCACTATCGTACACTTTCGGACTATTGTCTGGAAACATACCATGAAAAGCTATATAAAATCGCTATTCAGGCAGGTATGACCTGCCCTAACCGCGACGGAACAAAGGATACACGCGGATGTATCTTTTGCTCCGAAGGCGGCAGCGGGGATTTCGCCGTTTCCGGCCTGCTTCCTATACAGGATCAGATTGCCAAAGGACGGCGTTTATTGTCGGGAAAGCACACCGGCAATCGGTTTATTGCCTATTATCAGGCTTTTACCAATACCTATGCGCCCGCGGACAGACTGCTTACTCTTTACCGTGAGGCACTGTCACAGCCGGACATTGCGGGAATCTCTATTGCAACCAGACCGGACTGCATTTCACCGGATGTGCTCAAGGTTCTTGCAACATGTCAACGGGAATATCCCGATAAGTTTCTCTGGATCGAACTCGGACTTCAGACCTGTCACGAAAAAAGCATCCGCTATATCCGCAGATGCTATCCGAATTCCGTCTTCGAAGAAGCCATGAAGCAGCTTCACAACCTATCGGTTCCGGTCATTGTCCACGTCATCCTCGGACTTCCTGAGGAAACGGACGAGGATATGTACGAAACTATTTGTTATGTAAACCGTTTTCATCCTTTTGGGATCAAGCTGCAGCTTCTGCATGTACTGGAGCATACTGATCTTGCAAAGGATTACCGTGCGGGCCATTTTGAAGTGCTGACCATGGAGGAATATTTCCGCATCGTTTCACACTGTTTAGAGCTTCTGGACCCAAAGACCGTAGTCCACAGGATCACCGGCGACGGTCCCAAAAAACTGCTGTTGGCACCTTTATGGAGTGCCGACAAAAAAGGAGTGCTGAATGCACTCCGTCGTTATCTGGACGAACATCATATTATTCAGGGGAGTTGTTATCATGAGCAATGAAGCAATGACACTATACAGACTGATTATCCTGCACATGCTGAGCAAGGTATCCTACCCGCTCTCCAGCGCACAGATCGCAGATTTTATTTTATATAAAGAATATACCAATTTCATGACCTTACAGCAGGTACTTGCCGATCTGACCGAAGATGCTTTCATTACGGCTACTACCATGGGAAACCGTACACTGTATGCCATTACAGAAGAAGGCAGGCGCACGCTGGCATTCTTTGACAACCGTCTTCAGGACAGTATCAAAGCAGACATCGCAGAATATCTGGAAACTCATGAGATCCAGATCCGTAACGAGCTGTCCATTCTGACCAATTATGACAAAAACGCTTCCGGCGAATATGTTGCCGAACTGATCGCCAGAGATCAGGACAATGAGCTGGTGCATATCTCCATGACGGTTCCGACCGCCGATTTCGCGCAGAATGTCTGCCAGAACTGGAAAGAAAAAAATCAGGAAATCTATCAGTACCTGATCAGGGAGCTGTTTTAACTGCGGTCTCCCTGTCTTAACAGGTTTTGTCTGCCCTTTCTGACAGATTTGCGATTCTACTGTTCTTCCTGCTGATTCTCCGTTTCTTTCAGCCACTTCATATGCTCTTTGATCTTCTGCTCATAGCCGTTCCCGTCCGGTCTGTAAAATTCCTTTCCGCTTAACTCATACGGCAGATATTGCTGTTTTACATAATGCTTGTCATAATCGTGGGCATATAAATATCCCGTTCCGTGTCCCAATTTTGCCGCTCCTTTATAATGGGCATCCTGTAAATGTGTAGGAATCTTCAGATCTCCCATTTTCTCAACAGTTTCCATGGCTTCTTCGATTGCCGTAATGCAGGCATCACTTTTTGGCGCACATGCCACATAGATCGCTGCCTCAGCTAAAATGAGCTTCGCTTCCGGCATTCCGATCCGTTCCACTGCCTGCGATGCGCTGACTGCTACCGTCAGTGCATTGGGATCCGCTGTTCCGACATCCTCTGCCGCACAGATCATGATGCGCCTTGCAATAAATGTGACGCTTTCCCCCGCATACAGCATTTTCGCCAGATAATACACCGCCGCATCCGGGTCCGACCCCCGCATGCTCTTGATAAAAGCAGAAATCGTATCATAGTGATTATCGCCGCTCTTGTCGTAACGGATGACCCGTTTCTGAATACATTCCTGTGCGACCTCCAACGTCAGATGAATCTTGCCGTCCTCACTCCGTCCGGTTGTCAATATTCCCAGCTCCACGGCATTTAACGCATGTCTGGCATCTCCGCCGGACAACTCTGCCAGAAACTCCAATGCATCCTCCTCAATGACCGCATCATAGGCTCCCATGCCGCGTTCTTTATCGTAGACTGCCCGTTTGATCAGCGTCTTGATATCCTCCCGATCCAGTTGCTTTAATTCAAATACAATAGACCGGGAGATCAACGCTCCATTGACTTCAAAATACGGATTCTCCGTTGTCGCGCCGATCAGTATCACCGTCCCATCCTCTACAAAGGGCAGTAAATAGTCCTGCTGCCCCTTATTGAAGCGATGGATCTCATCAATGAACAGGATCGTCCGCTTTCCGTACATTGCCTGCACATCCTTCGCTTTGGCAACAACCTCCTCCATATCCTTTTTCCCGGCAACGGTCGCATTGATCTGCACAAACTCCGCACTCGTCGTATTCGCGATCACCTTTGCCAGTGTCGTTTTCCCTGTTCCGGGCGGTCCGTACAGGATAATGGAGCTGAGCTTATCTGCCTGAATGGCACGATATAATAACTTATCCTTGCCGATGATATGCTGCTGTCCGACAACCTCATCCAAAGTGCGCGGGCGAAGCCTTGCAGCAAGCGGTGACTCCTTCTCCATATTCTTTTCTCTCATATAGGAAAACAAATCCATCGTATCCATCTGTGTTTACTCCATGATCAGTTCATCCACCGTTACAAACTCATATCCCTGCGCCTGCAGGATATCTATGATCTGCAGCGCCGCTTCCACGGAACTGCCGTAACAGTCATGTAATAAAATAATCGCATTCTCCTCGGCATGCCCGGTTACCCGGGTAATGACCGTTCCCGCATCCGAAGTACACCAATCCTTCGGATCAATATTCCAGAGAACCGGCAGCATATCCAGTTCCTGTTCGTACTTTTTGTCCCATATTCCATAGGGTGGGCGCACATATTCCGTATGCTCTCCCGTGATGGCAAAAATCGCCTCATCCGTCTTTTTCAATTCTTCTGCAAACTGCTCTCCGTTTCCGGAAGTCAGCTGCATATGCGAATAAGTATGATTTCCGATCAGATGTCCGTCCTCATGCATTGTCCGGACGATTTCCGGATATTGCTCCACATTCTGTCCTAACAGAAAAAAAGTCGCATGCACTCCTCTTTCCCGCAGTCCGTCCAGCAGCTTTGTTGTGTATGTAGGATTCGGTCCGTCATCAAATGTCAGTGCGATTTGTTTTCCGGTACTTTGGTTCATATCCTCTTCCTCCGTGATGTGTTCCATGGCTTCCAGATCATAAGTCACTGCCGATCCTTCCGCACCCGCTTTATACTCCCAGCCGACCAATACGATCAGCAGCATATCAAGCAGCAACAATTTCAGGCATTTCCGCATGAACAGCCCGTTCCTTTCCGATATTGCACTATCATTATATATTATGCACGATCCGGAAAAGAAACACGGTCCATATAACGTTCCGTAAAATCAGGTTCTTCCGCCAGATTGATACTGTCGCACATGCTTTGTACCTGTCCGCAGACCGTCCGGCAGATCCGAAGAGCCTCTTCTTCATCTTGTCCGAGCATCTTTTCGCCGATTTGCTTTGCTCCGGCAAGTGCACTGTTACCGACTGCAACGATCCGCCCGTGCCAGTTTTCCGGAAACAGTCCGATACGGATCGCGCTTTCAGGATTCAGATAATAGCCAAAGCCTCCTGCAAGATATACGGTCTCCACTGCGTCCTCCGTTATTTTACACTGATCGCACAGACACGCGATTCCGGCTGCTATGGCAGCCTTGGCTTTCTGAAGCTCGCGAATATCCGTCTGACGGACACAGATCCCGTCCTCTTTCACGCCTTCCGTAAAATAGGGTTCGCATAACAGACCGGTTGCATCTACAAGCTGTCTGTCCAATAACCTCGCAGTAATACCGATCAGATCCGCTCCCATGATGCCTCCGGCTGCGCTGCCCTCAAATGCAGGACCTGCTGCCGTTGCCGTACATAAAAGCCTTTCTCCTTTTCCGAGCACCATCTCACCGTTGGTTCCAAGATCCACTAACATCCGGCATTGCCGATCCTTGGTCATATCCATCGCAACGATGCCGGATACAATATCTCCCCCGACAAAAGCAGAAATTCCGGGTATGATATAGCACCGAATTCCTGCAAGCGTGATCTGTGCCGGTTTGGTATCGACAGGTGAAAACGGATAAACACCCAGTACCTTAGGGTCCAGCCCGCGGATACTGTAATTCATTGCCGTATTTCCGACGATCACCATAAATTCCGGCATCGCTTCACACTGTTTTATCAAGGCTGCGGCTCCTTCCTCCAGGCAATCCGTAATCTGCGCTGTCATTTCCTGTCGGTGCCCCTGCATGGCAGCGCTGATCCGGGATGCCACATCCGCCCCAAAGCTTCTCTGTGGGTTCAGCGCCGTGAAGGTCCCGACCGTTTCGCCGTTTCTGACTGCCTGCATCGCTACTGTGGTCGTTCCCACGTCTGCCACAAAAAATACGTTTCCGTCTTCCTGTGCCGCTCCGGTTTCTGTCGCAGATACAGATATCCGCCTCTGAGAAAGCGGTGTTTCGAAGGCTCCTTTTGCAAGCTGCCGGCCTTCCTCCTTTACCACGTCTGTTATAACATCCGGCAGTTTTTCCGGCTGTGCTTCCAGCACGATCTCAGCATCCCGCATAAGCGCATGCCTGCATGCCAGACGGCAACCCTTCCGCAACGCTTCCGCAGACAAAAGTACCCTCTCATTCGTTGTCGGAAGCGGCGCATCCTTAATAAAGCGTACGACACATTTTCCGCAGGTACCGTTTCCACTGCAATCTCTTTCATAGTAGCCGTTCTTTTTTAATACCCGCAGCAGATTCTCGCCCTTCTGCGCGGTCAGTCTGCGCCGGATAAAAGAATCCCGTTCATGAAATTTTCCGTGTACCGTAATGATGATCTGTTCAGACAAACTGATTTTTCTCCCTGTCGTAATGATAATCAATCCCCGAAAGCTTTGCTTCGATCTGCGCCTGATCCTCATCCAGATCCTCGCACATTGCTTCCAGACTGCCGTAATAATCTCTTAATTTCAAATTTACAAAGCTTAATAACATCACCGGATCCTGTGGCAGCATCCTGTCCCTCCGTTCTCACCGACCAATGCCGGTGCCGTTTTTTCTGATATCAGATTCTTTTTTCATCCCTTTGTATGATAGTATAACACCGAATGCGCAAAATAAAAACCTCTGCATATACTAGAAGTAATTCTAAATGCAGAGGCTATTCATGCTCAAACAACCTATTCAGGCAGCTGCCGACATGCCGGATATCGGCAAACTGACCTTTAATGTCACATCCACCATCGGTCTGATCCCCATTACCGATGCCACCATTACCATCCGTTCATCCGGTGTTACGGACTCTACCATAGAGGAACTGCGTACAGATAATTCCGGCCAGAGCGAAACCATCGAACTTCCCACACCGCCCTTTGACTACAGCCAGGAACCCAATTCGAGCCAGCCGTATGCCAATTACGATATTACGGTTACAGCTCCGGGCTATGAACCGACTGTCGTAAACGGTACGGAAGTACTCCCCGATGTCACTGCCGTCCAGCCGATCACACTGACTCCCATTGAAACAGGTACCGCCGAGGAAGACATCGTCATCCCTCCGCACACACTGTATTATGAATATCCGCCTAAGATCCCGGAGGATGAGATCAAACCGATGGATGAATCCGGCAGTATCGTCTTAAGCCGCGTTGTCATTCCCGAATATATTGTGGTCCATGACGGTGTTCCCAATGATTCCAGCGCTCCCAACTATTATGTTCCGTATACGGACTACATCAAAAATGTTGTGTCTTCGGAGATCTACGCTACCTGGCCGGAAAGCACGATCTATGCCAATACGCTTGCTATTTTAAGTTTCACACTCAACCGCGTCTATACGGAATGGTACCGGAACAAGGGCTACAATTTCACCATTACCACATCCACTGCCTATGACCAGAAATGGATCCACGGCAGAAATGTATATGAAAATATCGATGCAATCGTAGACAGTATTTTTAATAACTTCCTGTCCCGTCCCGGTGTACGCCAGCCGATCTTTACTTCCTACTGTGACGGCAACCGCACGACCTGTGAAGGTCTTTCCCAATGGGGTTCCAAATACCTCGGAGACCAGAACTATAGCGCAATCGATATTATCCACTATTATTACGGCAGCGATATGTATATCAACTCTACCACAAGCGTTTCCGGTGTTCCCGCATCCTGGCCCGGCTATGACCTCGGTATCGGCGCCAGCGGTCAGAAAGTGCAACAGCTTCAGGAACAGTTAAACCGCATTGCCAGAAACTATCCTGCTATTCCGACTCTCGTTGCGGACGGCATCTACGGCTCCAGAACATCAAATGCCGTAAAGACCTTCCAACGGGTATTCGGACTTCCGCAGACCGGTGTTGTGGATTATCCTACCTGGTATAAAATCTCTCAGATCTATGTCGGTGTCAGCCGTATTGCGGAACCGGGTACGTGAAGTCTGCTTATCAGCTTGTCAGGAATACGATGTTCAGGAAAATGCACGTGACGCGCGGTTACGCAATCATCATGACTGCGAAACCGCGCGTCTGTATAAGCATTTCCTTACAAAAACTTTATTTCACTCCTCGGAAATCTTCGTAATACCTCAGCCCACCTCCTGCTGCGTAGGCTCGTATAGCTCATCTGCCATTTGAAGCAATAATTCCTCGGATGCACCACCGTCTACACTCAGACTATACATTAAGCCCGGTACAATATCATACCAAAGGATCTTGCCTGCACCGCCCTCGGTATAATACAGCTTTGCCTCACACCAGCCGATCATACCGTCTGCTTCCGTTTCAAATGTATCCGCAATACCGGAAATATCGGTACTCCATACCGCACCTGCCATACGATAAGTATATCTCACACCATCCAGCACAAATGTTGTTTCAGCTACTGTCATATCCTCCATTGCAAAAGCATTGTAGGTTACATCCTGTGCTCCCGCCGGCGCTACCGCAACATCATATCCGAGCTCCAGCATGATCTGCTTTGCCGTAGTCATCAGGGACAGACTGTCTTCTTTCGCAGACAGACACCACTGCGTTTGATTTTCCGGTGTATACCAGCTGACATACGCCGCATCATCTGCCGCCTTATTTAACTGTAAATTCAGATTTCCTGCATTCCAATTTAATTCCTCTGTCCATCCGTCCGTAACTCCGGAAATATCCTCCGGTACTTCTGTTTTCAACGCACGACAGATATACCGGACACCGTCTTGGGTAAATTCAGCCTGAACCATCGGAGTCTCATGCTCGCCGTCCAGAACAACCAGCGTATACGACACTGTTTTTACATCCTGTAAAGCACTCATATCATATCCGTATGTGCGCAGTTCTTCCTCTGTAACCGCATTTTCCGATTCGTCTGTAATGTTATCGTTACCGGTACCTCTGCGCTGCAGACCAAGTGTAAGAACCGTAACCAGACACAGACAGGCTGCCACTGCCACGATCCAACGTAAGACTGTTTCTCCCTTTACCCCTTTCTTTTTCACAGGCATCTGTGCTTCCTCCAGTAATTCATCCTCTACCGCATGCATCACTCTGTAAAACCGTTCTTCTTTGCTCATACCGGGATTCCCTCCTTTCCCAACACTTCCTGCAACCGCTTTCTTGTGCGGGAGATACTCACCTTGACTTTTTCCTCTCTGACATGACACGCCTGTGCAATCTCCCGGATCGTCTCGCCATACCAATATCTTCGGATAAAGTATCTGCGTGCATCCTCAGACTGACGATGCAAAAACTCATTCAGTACACGTTCAAAATCCCTTTTGTCCAGTGCTTCTTCTACATTGTCCCGAAAACCGAGACATTCCTCCAATTCATCATATGAGCTTTCCAATGCCGAACAACGCTTTCCGGCATGGTTGTAGTCATAACGGTCCAGTGCCAGATTCCGGGTAATCCGGACCAGATAAGCACCGAGTGATTCCGGCCGCTTGGGCGGAATCGTCTTCCACACATTCATACAGGCATCACTGAGACATTCCTCGGCATCACGTTCATCCGCAAGCACGCGGCGCGCCGTTGCCATACAGAGACGTCCGTATTTTACCTGCGTTTCCACAAGTGCCCTTTCATCACGTTCCCAGAAGAGTCCAATGATCTTTCCATCTTCCATTTCCGTCACCTCCGTTGTCCTTCTGACTAATATGACGTTTTTTCTCTTCAATAGGTTACACCTGACGCTCTGATTTTTGAACTTAAATTAGGGCGATGAAAGCCTCATCATAAAATTCCTGCAATTCAGTATTCTTTCTTTACCGAATCCAAACCATATATTTTTTTAAACCGCTGTTCATCCTGTTCCGATCGAAGCAACATAACCTCGGTAAAATGACCATCCTCTATATTCTTAAATCCAGCTATTTTTTCTCCGGTGCAAATTGAACTTCTAATGATCGCGCGCTGTTTTTCCGGATCGAAGGGAATCGTTTCTTTCAGTGTTTTTTCATAATAAGGAGTTTTTCCAAAATCCTGTATCATCTCAATCGTAAATACCACTGCAAATGCGAAAAGAATCATTCCGCCAACCAGGCAAAAGCTCCAAAGAAACACATGAAACAAAAGCCAAACAAGCGTTGGAATCACTCCACCCACTAACAGACCCAAACCTATCCATCTGCCGCTATAATGTATTGAGTTTATTTTGGGAATCCTTACTTTTTTCATCATTGATCAAGCGTGTTCCTTTCACATAAAAATTTTATTAATGAATTGCGAAACTCTGTCTGCGGGATGGAACCGGCGCTTATAGACCTGTCAGTGGCAGGCACGCTTTCGCTACACCTCGTCCGTAACGGTACATAAGGCACCAAAATACGGTGCCTAAGTACCGACGGACTCCCAGTGCCTGCCACTGACAGGTCAATAAGTGCCGATTCCATCCCGCAGACAGAGTTTCGCAATTCACTAAAATTCTATAACTCAAGCTTATACCTTGGTGCTCTGATAATTCAAAATCGGAATGTATTCAAAGACCGGTTTCCATTTAATTCGTGAAGAAGATAATTCTTACTACAATAATCTTCAGCAAAGGTAACCATTTTATTTGCTATCCCCTTTTTCTATACTCAGAATCAACTTAAACCTCCGTAATCTCAGGCATATATTCATCATAACAAAATGATATTTTCAATCAAAATGCAAGTCATGCATAATGTTTTAAAATCCACTCTTTTGCTTTTTCATAATCTTTAATGTAAGAAATCATTACACCAGATTCTTTCTTTATCTTTTTAAACAATTTTTGTTCTTTTTTACCAACACCAACAATTGCAATCTTCATATATCTCTTTGTACATTTTATTATCCCATTTGCAATACATTCTGCGATTTTTTCAGATACATTGGTTTCATCCAGATTGATTATCATATATGAAGAAACGGATGGTCGGCTAAAAGATTTATAATCTTCCTTAAATTTGTTAATAACCTCTGTTTCCAAATTTCCCATACTGTCAAGATGTTCACACCATATCATTCCACCATTATAATTTAATTCAAAAGACTTCTTGTTAATTCCTGCTTGTTCTTTGTAATTCATACATTTTTACTCCAATACTAAATTGGGTTTTATTTCTCTAACTATCAATTATTGTATTCTCTTTTCATATTTTCATATAAGAAAAACCCATTCTTTTCTTCCCTGGGTTCTGTTTCTCCAATTTTTTTATACCCCATCTTTTCATAGAAATGATGGTTTCTATAATTTTTGTACGGCGTATGCAATCTCCAACACTTTGCATCCGGAAACTCGTTTTCTAAAAATGAAATTGCTTTTGCTCCGATTCCTTGATTCTGATACTCTTTGGAAATCATCTATTTTTGCTTTCATGTAATCTTCTAAATCTTCGGCAGTTGCTCTTAAAAATTCTAACACTTCCTTCTCCTTAATCATCATCCCATATACAAATCAGGAAAATATACAAACTCAATAAATTCCAGATTAGTTTACCTAAATAATTTCTGCACCTGCATCTCTTAATTGTTTGAAATACTTATTTTTATTTTTCATAAACATTGTACCAATGGCACTTTCATTAACTGTCACTTTATACCCTTCTTTAATTGCTCCTAATGCGGTCAAAGCAACACAGCCGCCACCATCCACACCTACAACTTCAATGCACTCAATATTATTCTTTTTCAAAAACTCATTAAGTGCGGCGTTGGAGAACGCATTCCCTTCATATTTTGTAAATATATTTTCTGATACTATCCGAAGATTGCTCACCAACTCGACATCTTCCGTACCTTCATATGCATGAAACGGTGCAAACTTACTGAATATATTTTTTCTCATTACATTCTTAATATAAATAACGATGTTATCTTTATTCATGTCAATAACTTCATTCACCGCTTTAATAAGGTCTGCATTATGATATTTAAAATATGCGGCATGCTTTTCCCCAACACAAACATTCTGCATATCAATTACTAACAACGCCTTTTTCATTCTCTCAATCCTCCATAAATAGTGACTGTCAGTTTCCCCTGTTCTATCTTCTTGCCCTTCGGATCAAAAGTTTCCACTCTAAAAGGGTAGACCAGTTCCAGTCTATATAATTCATTATAAAATCCCCCTCACAATTACACAACAATAAATGTTCAAGGGCAGGGCGGGCATAGGATTACTTTGTATCAAAATTTTAGGTGTTTTTCAAAGGAAAAATATTGCATTCTGATTTTTCCATCCATATGTTATCCAATATCCCGCATTGTCTTTTTAATGAAAACAGAGTAAACTGATCATTAAGAACTTTACGACCCAAAATGTATTCCGGAAAGGATTCTGACCTATGAAAGAAAAATTATATACGATCCCTTTAAACGATGCATTTCATGCAAATGATGAATGCCCCTTCTGCTATATTGAACGCCAGGTTGAGCAGGATCTGCTTGATTTTGTTCTCGGCTCCGGTGCTTCTTATATGGAAAGTGATGTACGTTCAGATACGGATCAGGCAGGCTTTTGCCGCGCTCATTTTAAGAAGATGTTTGATTACGGTAACACACTCGGAAACGGATGGATCCTGAAAACGCACTATATGCGCATCCGAAAAGAACTGCAGCAGCAGACCAAGAGCTTTACCCCCGGCAAGAGTTCTTTTATGGCAAAAATGAAGAAACCGTCCGCTGCCGGAAATTCCGTCACGGAATGGGTTCGTGAAAAAGAACGCTCCTGCTATATCTGCAACCGTTTTGCCGATATGTATGAGCGTTATCTGGATACTTTTTTCTATATGTACAAAAATGATGAAGATTTCCGTGAGATGTTTGCACACAGTAAGGGCTTCTGCCTTTCACATTTCGGCGATCTGTGTGAGGCAGCGGATACTAAATTATCCGATAAAGAAAAGAGCACGTTCTATCCCATGCTCTTTGATCTCATGAATACCAATATGGAACGTCTGCAGGAGGATGTAAACTGGCTCATCGAAAAGTTTGACTATCTTCATAAAGATGATGACTGGAAAACCTCCAAAGATGCTATACAGCGCGGCATGCAGAAATTAAAGGGCGGTTATCCCGCAGACCCTGTATACAAACAGTCGAAGTAGATATGCTACTTCGACTGTTCTGGCAAATAACGATATGCACCTCTGCTATTATTTATTGTATTATTTATTCCAGTATACCAATACACTTTGTATATCTCTTTTTATCAATTCTTCAAAGGATATAATTTTATTATCGCACATCTTTAATAATTTTTCTGTATCCGCAAGGGAAACTATTGATGTCTTGTCAGGAGTTTTTACCAACAACTCTTTATGCTTTTCAACCATTGATTTGATTGCTTTTTTTACATCTTTGAAAACAACTAAGGTTACATTATTATCTATGATAATTTCTTTGACCTTATCTACCGAGAAATCATTTACATCTCTTTCCGTAATCAATCCACACCCTGTTGTAGTGGCCAAATATCGTTTCACATTTGCTCTTGTAGACTTCCCAGTAGTCAGTCTAAATCTGTCCTTTAAGGTGGTCTGACATTCTATATTAATCACTTGATCCGGTGCATTTTCGATTGCTGCCAAATTAGGAACAATAAAATCCATAACCGTTCCGCCCGTATCTTTCTGTTTTTGGGTTTCATAAGGGATTCCACATAGCTCAAAAATTTTCTCTAAATGATTCTGTAAGGAATCTCCTACCCTTGTCTTGGCAGATTGTTTCTGTGAAAAAGAAATATGATCGATAACCGGTGAAGTAAGTTCAAATATTTCACAAACAAAATCAGATTCTTTATATGATTTTTCGCCGCACTTTCTATATATCTCTAGCATTTTTCTTATATAGTCTGATGTCTGTGGATAATTCTCATCATCTTTTCCAAAAATATTTTTATAATAATATGGTATGACCTCAGAAATAATCTTTGTGCTTCTTTCATTATAAATGGCAGTTTCTGTTATTAACAGATCTCTTAGTGTTCCATCTATGTCTTTAAGAATATTCTCCTTGGTAAGCTTCAATCCCGTTTCTTTTTCATATTTTTCAAATGCTGCATTCGCCATTTCTCGTGTAGCTCCAAGGTAATTATCTCTTACCTTTTTCATATATCCTTTTGGGCCTTGTATTTCATCTTTTATCGCCATTGCTTTTTACCCCTTTCCAATTACTAAAATGGACAACCCAAATTATACGCAGGTTGCCCAAAACTTTTATTCAAGTACTCTCATAATTTCAGTTGCTACTGCTTTAGCTAATAATGGCGGGACAGCATTACCTACCTGTGAATACTGCGGTACTTCCACACGTCTTCGCAAACCACCTGTTGTTCTTTTTCCTAAAAATTCAAAACTATCATCAAATGATTGCATTCTTGCCAACTCTCTTACTGTAAATGTTCGTGGTTCAAATGGTGAAATGTAGTCATCTGCAATTGTCATAACAGTTGCTGCTGGTCTAGTTCTGTCCAATCTAGTCCTGATATTTTTTTTGGTAAGTAAAATATCCGCATTTTCTCTGCTAACATTACCTGCTCTAAACAGCTCAATAACTTCCTCGTCGCTAATTCCTATTTTATCAACACAATGTGCGATCAGAGCCGGTGAGTCAGAAATATCAATTCCTTCTGTCATAACACGGTTTTTCAGTCCAGCACCATCTTCACCTTCTCTGAACAAAGCAAAGCGTTCAGCAATAATCTGCTGATGGGCAGAAATCTCATTGTTATGTATATCTCCGTTACTATGAATCGGCTTTCCATTGATATCCGGTGTACGACCTTCTCTTGAATTTATCTGAAATTCAGTATCATTCACATGCACTTGATTACGTATATTCTTATCTCTTATCAAATCACTGATAGCATCTGTAATCGTTAATGCATTTGCATCCGTATGTGTTGGTTTCGGGTATACCGGTGCAGCCACATCACTTCTATAAGCCATGACAATGATCCTATTTCTCCTCTGTGGAACACCATAATTTGCCGCATTCAAGATTTTAGGATCCAAGGTATGATATCCTATTAGTTCAAACTCGTTACGCAGTATTGTAGGAACCAACTCTCCATCTTCATATCGATGTCCTGTTACTCCCACAAATCCATAAAATTTAGTATCAATAAAACCAGTTACATTTTCAAGCACTACATATTTTGGACGAACTTCATCGATTACCCTCAAGTATTCTCTAAAAAGCATATTTCTAGGGTCATTAGGATCCCTTCTTCCGGCTCTACTAAACCCTTGACACGGAGGGCCTCCAAAAACCGCATCTATTTCCGGTACTTCAATGCCCCGGAATATTTCTAGATTACTTATCGTTTCACGAATCATATCTCCACGTAATTCCCTGATATCACCACGATGAAAATATGTATTCATGCCTTGATATAATCCCAATTGCTCATGTCTATTCATATATGTTCTCTGAACATCCGCATTTATATCACTAGAAAAAAGGATATGAAAGCCTGCTTGAATAAGCCCTTCGCTCATTCCGCCAGCGCCACAAAATAAATCTATTGCATAGGCCATGGTTCATCCCTCCTTCTTCAAAATTATATCATTTATCTTGCAAAATGTCCAGGACTTTCTGTTCTTATATTTTAGAACACATGTTCTATGTTGTCAATCCACCTATGACATTTTTTATATATTAATACTACCATTTTTTCAACCATCTATCGTTTTCTCACTTACCACTCTCCTCTTTGATACGACTCGCCAATTCCTCAAGATACATCCACCGCTCCATCTTTTCATCTAACAGTTTCTGCGTCTCATCCTTTTGTGCCATCAGCTCCGTCAGTTTGGAATAACTGCTTGCATTTGCTGCCATGTCACGATCCAGCTGCTCCAGTTGTTCCTCCAACTGTTTAATCTCCGTCTCAATCGTTTCATATTCACGCTGCTCTTTATAAGAGAAGCGCAGCTTTCGCGGTGCACTGCCTCTGCTACCGCTGCATCCTGCCGGGGCACTTTCATCACCTGCCGCAGCGTCATTTCCGGCTGCCTTCTTTGTCTGTCCGAGCTCTTTTTTTAAGATATCGGCTGCACCTGACACGCCTTGTTCAAATTCCCGGCGGATCTGATAATCGGTATACCCGCCCTCATACTGTCTGATCGTACCGTCTTCAAAAGCAAAGATTCTGCCGGCGATCCGGTCCAGAAAGTAACGGTCATGGGATACGATGATCACGATCCCCTGAAAATGATCCAGATAGTCCTCTAAGATCGTGAGTGTCGTAATATCCAGATCGTTCGTCGGCTCGTCCAGAATCAACACATTCGGTGCTTCCATCAGGACCCGCAGCAGATTCAGTCTGCGCTTCTCACCACCCGAAAGCTTCCCGATCAGTCCGTACTGCTCCTCTCCTTCAAAAAGAAAATTTTCCAGCATCTTTGCGGCTGTTACGATTCCGTCCGGCGTTTTGACATACTCCGCCGTTTCTTTGATATAATCAATGACCCGCATCTGAGGGTCCATATATGCGATCCCGGCTTCTTTTCGATCCGTCTCGATCTCCTGCGAATAATAGCCGATCTTGACGGTCTGCCCGATGATACGCTCACCTGCATCCGGCAATATCCGCCCTTCGATAATTTTCATCAGCGTCGTTTTACCGCAGCCGTTAGGTCCGATAAATGCAACACGGTCATTTTTTAAGAAGATATAGGAAAAATCACGGATCAGTGCCCGGTCTCCGTATGCCTTGCAAATACCATGCAACTCTACGGTCGTTCTGCCCAGTCTGGTACTGACAGAACTCATTTCCACTGTTTTGTCACTCTGCGGTGCCGTCCGGTTCTTTAGCTCCTCATATCGCTCCAGTCTTGCTTTCTGCTTGGTACTGCGCGCTCTCGCCCCGCGCATCACCCATGCAAGCTCCGTCCTGAGAATCGATTGTCTTTTCCGCTCACTCGCCAGCAGCATCTCTTCGCGCTCTGTTTTCAAAGTCAGAAACCCGGAATAATTTGTCTGGTAGCTGTAGAGCTTTCCCTGGTCCAGCTCTACAATACGATTACTCACGCTATCCAGAAAATAGCGGTCATGTGTTACCATGATGACACTGCCTTTAAATTTACGAAGCATCCCTTCCAGCCAGTCTGCCATCTCCAGATCCAGATGGTTGGTCGGCTCGTCCAGAATCAAAAGATCCGCATCTCCGATAAACATTGCCGCAAGCGCTGCCTTCTTTTTCTGTCCGCCGGACAATTCGTACAGCTTTTGCTCTGTGTCCGTCATGCCGATTTCATAGAGCATGCTCTTGGCTTCGGCTTCCCTATGAAGCTGATCGGTCGTTTCCGGGCACTGTGCCAATACATAAGACAGCACCGTATCTTCCGGATTCATCTGCATATGCTGTGGCAGATAACGCATCACCAAATGATTTGCCCGTGTTACTTTTCCTTCATCCGGTTCCTCCAGACCTGCCATAATCTTTAACAGGGTGGATTTTCCGGTCCCGTTAATACCGAGAATCCCGACCTTTTCTCCCTCGTTTAAGTAAAAATCGGCTTCGTCAAACAGCTTACGGACCCCATATGATTTTGTAATATGTTCTAAATTCAGTAAGTTCATGTGTTTTATTATAGCAAAGATCCGCCATTTTAAAAAGAGAGGAAATAGGCTTTTACCTTTTTCCTCTCCCAAGCTGCCAGAAAGCAACCGCACTGGCAGCGGCAACATTTAAGGAATCCACACCGTGGGACATCGGGATACATACGGTGTAATCGCACTCCGTGATCGTATCAGGCATAAGCCCTTCCCCTTCCGTTCCAAGTACGATTGCCAGTTTTTCTTCGTCCATCAGCCGCGGATCATCGATGTTGAGTGCATGCTCACTCAATGCCATGGCTGCACTTTTAAATCCGAGCCCCCGCAAAAGCTTCAGATTTGCTCCGGCACATGCTGCTGTCCCTTCAGATAATTCACCGTCCAGATAAGTCCACGGAATCTGAAATACCGTTCCCATGCTGACTCTCGCCGCACGCCGGTACAGCGGATCGCTGCATGCCGGAGTCAGCAGCACCGCATCCATATTCAGTGCCGCAGCTGAGCGGAAAATCGCACCGACATTGGTCGGATTCACAACATTTTCCAGTACCGCAATCCGTTTTGCTCCGGCACATATCTCCCGGACATCCGGCAGTCTGTGTCTATGCATGGCACACAGCATACCGCGTGTCAGCTGAAATCCGGTCAACCTGGTCAGGACATCCTGAGTAGCCGTATATACCGGAACATCTCCGCACCGGGTGAGTACCTCCTGCGCTTCTTGGGTAATATGCGTCCGGTCGAGCAGACAGGAAACCGGCTCGTAGCCTGCCTGAAGTGCACGTTCGATCACCTTCGGGCTCTCTGCAATAAAAAGTCCCTGTTCCGGCTCATAATAATGGAATAGCTGATTTTCCGTCAGACGGGCATAGACATCCAGCTCAGGATCCTCAAAATTTGTAATTTCAATCATCTCAGGCATAAAAGCTCTCCTCAAATCGGGAATGGATACCTGCCTGTCGCAGGTGCAAAGCATAGGATTGCTTTATCTTGAGCATATTATAGTGTCTCACAAAAACCGTGTCAAATCATCAAGAATTTTTCTTTCGCTCCTCCACCATTTGCACAAACCATTCCACCATGGCAGGGTCATAATGCGAGAAGAATGCGCTTTCCTTTTTATCCAGAGTTGCGATCCTGCTCATATCTTCCTCGTCCAGTGAAAAGTCAAATACATTCAGATTTTCTTCCATACGCTCATAATGGGTGGATTTCGGAATAACAACCACGCCGCGCTGAATATTCCAGCGTAGCATAACCTGCGCTGTCGTTTTTCCATACTTTGCACCGATTTCTTTCAGGACAGGGTCTTCAAACAATCCGCCTCTTCCTTCACCGAAAGGTGCCCATGCTTCCATTTGCACACCGTATTTATCCATATATGTCTTTGCGGTTACCTGCTGGTGATACGGATGTGTTTCCACCTGATTGACCATAGGACGTATGCGTGCAAAAGAAGCAATATCTACCATTCTGTCGGGATAAAAATTAGAGATTCCGATCGCACGCAATTTCCCTTCCTCATATAAGTCTTCCAGTGCCCGCCACGCACCGTAATAATCCGAAAAAGGCTGATGTAAAAGCATCAGATCCAGATAATCCGTCTTCAGCTTTTTCATGGATTCTTCCACGGATTTCCGGCATTCCTCATAACCGTAATGCTCGATCCATACCTTGGAAGTCAGAAAGATCTCTTCTCTTGCTATACCGGATTTCTGAATTGCCGCCCCTACTTCTGCTTCATTAAAATAAGACTGTGCCGTATCAATGGAGCGGTAACCCGCCTTTAATGCATCCGATACACATCTTTCGCATTCCTCTTTTGTAACCTGATAAACACCATACCCTAACATCGGCATTTTTACACCGTTTGATAATGTTACATATTCCATCGTTTACTTCCTCCTTGTTCTGTTTCCGTTCTGATTTTATTTCCTGTTTCTTCCAATCCCAAACTAATCAGAGTATCTCCTTGACCGCGTTCAATGCCTGAAACAATCTCGGGATTCCCATATACGGCATCGCCTGCACCAATGCACAGACAATCTCTTCTTTTGTATTACCGACTTTCATAGCTCCTGATACATGGCTCTTGATCTGCTCTCCCGCACCGCCTAACGTTGCCAGCAACACCAGGATCAATAACTCCCGTATCTTTGTGTCTAATCCTGTACGGGTATAAAAATCGCCAAAGCATAATTCCGTCAGGAAGGTCGGTACTGCCTCAGCAAATTCTCCCGGAAGCCATGTATAGCGTTCCCTGATCTTCGTACCGTAAATCGGTTCCTGTATGGCTGCTCCCTCTTCAAATCTCTTATCATCTTTTACTGTTTCTCCTGATTCCAAAGGAAGGGATATTCCCTGTTCAGTAAATGCTTCGTTCATCTTCTCAATCGCATTTAATGTTTTCGGAAAACCAATAAACGGTGCGCACTGATAGATACATTCTCTGATCATAGCAGGTGTACAACCTACGTGTAACGCCGCTTTTGTATGAGCCTTAAGCTGCGTTAAAGTCTGATTTACTGTTAAAACAGTAAGTGTAATCAATTCCCGGATACGATCATCCAATGTTCCGGTATAAAATACTTCTCCAAAAATAAATCGCTGAAGAATACGCATAAATTCAGGATCTGTTCCCTCCGTTGTTACCGGTTCTGCACCAAACAGCTGTTGGAACTTTTCTTCACACCGCTCAATACGGTCTGTTTTATTGCAATCATTTTCTACCGGCTCACACCACTCGGTTCGACAATTTTCTCCCGGCACCTCGATCGCCAGATGCTGAAACCACGAATTTGCCGAAGCACCGTGCCAATGCTTTACGCCTGCCGGAATATGCACAATGTCACCGGGATGCAGGGTTCTCGCCTCCTTGCCCCATTCCTGATAATATCCTGTTCCTGATGTTATCAGCAAGATCTGTCCGCCGCCTTTGTCGGCATGGTGGATATGCCAGTGATTGCGGCAGCCCGGCTCAAAAGTAACATTACCGATTGAAACCTGTTCCGTAGACAGCATATTCAGATAACTCTGTCCCTGAAAATACTGTGCAAATGCATCATTTGGCTCTCCTGTC
>JBJFCE010000002.1:0-4697 GCA_051888775.1 Lachnospiraceae bacterium
ACCTATGACCCTCTGCTTGTAAGGCAGATGCTCTCCCAGCTGAGCTAAGATCCCGTTTCACTGCCGCCGTTTTCCCGACTGCATTGCCTAGTATACAAGGAAATGGGTAGTATTGTCAAGCCCTTTTTTCTAATTCTTTTGTAATCCTGCATTTTTCCCTCAAAACAGATCTTTATAAAACAAACGCTGCCATTTCCTGCTCAAGCGTCCGAAAAACCATCGCAACCAGATAACCGTCTGCCGCCGCATGATTCAGGCATCAGATCTCACCGTTTCTTCCGGATATTACAACAAATATTCCATCTGAATATCAAACGGCTCCTCCAAGGCAATTTCCCTGTTAACCTCTGCAGCATATACACATCCCAGTTTTCGATACGCTTCCTGACTTTCCTTCGATGAGTGGGCTGAAATGTATAACTTTTTTGCTCCGAGCGTCTTTGCTTCCGAACATATGCGTTCAAAAAGCGCTCTGCCTATTCCCTTTCCCCGAAACGGCTCCGAAACATGGAATAACTGTACTTCAAGATACTGCTGTCTGCTTCCGAAAAGGTGCCCGGCAAGGAAAATATATCCAACCACCTTGTTTTCAAAAAATGCACCATATGCCACTCCGTCCGCATCCATTCCGCATAGGATTGTTTTGGCTATTTGCCTGCAGGCTTCCAGATCCCAATCCTCCGTAAAAACATTTTCCACCAGAACATATTCATCATGTATCTTTCTCCAGCACTCTTTTACTTCCTGATGTCTGATAAATTCATCCAGTGAATACATCGAAAAATTGTCCTTGGTCAGTTTTGCATAAGTAATATATTCCTTTTGCTCCAAATTGATCATGCCATTTTTCATAGTAAAATTACTTTTCCCTTTCCCTGTCTCTTTCTAACTGAGCGACGCCTGATATAACTGATAATAAGCGCCCTTTCTTTGCAATAGTTCCTCCGAATTACCCTCTTCTACGATCTTTCCGCGGTCAATGACAAAGATCCGGTCCGCCTTCTTGATCGTGGACAGCCTGTGCGCAATGACAAAGCTGGTTCTGCCCGCAAGCAGATGCTCGATTCCCTGCTGTACCAACACTTCCGTCTGCGTATCGATACTGGAAGTTGCTTCATCCAGAATCAGGATCTTAGGTGCGGACAACATCGTTCTGGCAAAAGCGATCAGCTGCCTTTGACCGACGGAAAGTCCGCCGCCGCGTTCGGACAGCTCCGTTTCATAACCCTTTGGCAGTTTCATGATAAAATCATGTGCACTGACTGCTTTTGCGGCAGCCTCGATCTGTTCATCCGTTGCATCCAGTTTTCCATAACGGATATTGTCGCGGATGGTTCCCGAAAACAGGAAATTGTCCTGAGTCATGATACCCATCTGCTTACGAAGACTCTCGATCGATACTTTTTTTACATCATGTCCGTCGATACAAACCGTACCTTCCTGCACATCATAAAAGCGGCTGATCAGGTTCACGATCGTCGTTTTGCCCGCACCCGTCGGTCCGACCAGTGCAATCGTCTCGCCGGGACGGATCCGGAAGCTCACTTCATCCAGAACCTTATGATCACCGTCATAGGCAAAGGATACATCCGTGAATTCCACGCTGCCCGTAATTTCCGGTATTTCCGTCACATCCTTTGCATCCGTGATCTCCGGTTCGGTGTCCAAAATCTCAAAGATCCGTTCCGCTCCTGCGATATTCGTGATGATCTGATTATAAAAATTGCTCAAATTGTTGATCGGCTGCCAGAACATATTGATATACGTTCCAAAAGCCAGAAATGTTCCGAGCGTTACATGCTCCACTCCGAGCAGTACGATTCCCGTAAAGTACAGGCAGATACATCCTAAGCCCCAGGAAAAATCAATGACCGAGCCGAATGCATCGCTCATCCTTACCGCATGGATAAATGCCCCCCGATGCTCCTTTGTCATCTCATCAAAGGTATGCTCCGTTTCATCCTGCGCTGCAAAGCTCTGAATCACACGGATACCGGACATATCCTCATGGATGAACGCATTCAGGTTCGAGGATTTCTTCCGGAATACCTGCCAACGCGGATGCGCCTTCAGTTCGATATAGATCGTCCCGAATGCCATAAGCGGCGTACTCAGCAGCGAAGCTGCCGCCAGCGCCGGGTTCTTGACAAACATAATGACCACGACCGCAACGACCGTCAAAAAATCCGGGATCAATGTTGTTACACAGTTAGACAAGACATCCTTTAAGGAATTGATATCCCCGATAATACGGCTTAAAATCTTTCCGGTCGGTCTGGAATCAAAGAACTGAAAATCCAGCGTCTGAATATGGGAATACAGTTCCTGTCTGATCTTTACCAGAATCTGATTGCAGATCTTTGCCATGATATACATCCGCAGCTTCACCGCAAATACCACCAGCAGATTGATGCCAAGAGCAAACAATAACAACTTTACCAGTCCGGGATAATCCCCGCCTCCGATGTACCGGTCGATTGCTGTTTCTATGATCAGAGGATTGACCAGAGATATCGCCACACAATATCCCATCAGCAACAGCACTCCGATGATCTGAAGCTTATACTCCAACAGATAGGAAAACAGCCGTATGAGCGTTTCCCGTTTACTTTTTTCTATATGTTCTTCATCTTTTCTATATGAGTTTACTGCCATGGATTTACACCCCCTCTCCAAGCGTTTCTCCATACTGAATCTGATAGGTCCGGTAATACAGACCCTGTTGTTCCATCAGCTGCGCGTGGGTTCCGCGTTCTTTGATCTCACCGTCTTCCAGTACGAGGATCAGATCTGCATTACGCACGGCGCTGATCCTATGGGTAATGATCAGTCTTGTCATCTGAGCCATCTGCTCTAACGTCTGCTCAATTGCCCGTTCCGTCTCGGTATCCAGCGCGGAAGTTGCATCATCCAGAATCAGGATCGGTGCCTGCTTTGCCAGAGCCCTTGCAATACTGATGCGCTGCTTTTGCCCTCCGGAAAGTCCTACGCCGCGTTCTCCGATCACAGTTTCGTACTGCTCCTCCATACGCTCAATAAATTCACATGCCTGAGCATCTCTGGACGCCTTTTTAATCGTTTCATAATCGACGGTCTCATGCTTTCCCAGCTTTTCATTTTCACTGATGGTATCAGAAAACAGGAACACATCCTGCTGCACAAGCGAAATACTGCTGCGCAGTTGTTGTAAGGACATCTCTTTAACATCCACATCATCGATCTTTACACACCCGCCTGTGACATCATACATTCTTTGCAGCAGATAGATCAGGGAGCTTTTTCCCGATCCGGTCTCACCCATGATGCCGACGGTCTGTCCCGGCTTTGCTTCAAAGCTGATGTGCTTTAAGATCTCATGTCCGTCCGCCTTATGGAACGAAACATCCTCAAAGCTGATCTTGCCGCTGATATGCTCCAAGACTCTCGGTTGCTCCGGTTCCGTAACCGTAGGCTGCTCTTTACAGAGCTTCTGGAGCTTCTTACTCGATGCCGCTGCAGAAGAGATACTGTTGGTCAGCCAGCCGAGCATTTCCATCGGCCACACGATATTATTGGAATATTCCACAAACGCACTCAGGGTACCAAGTGATAATCCCTGATAAATGACCTCATATCCTCCGATCAATACGGTCAATAACGGCAGGATCTTGGTAATCACGCCAAAATACGGATAATACCGTACAAAGACCTTGGACTGCTTCATATTCAGCTCATAATAACGGTTGTTATGCTTTAAAAACTTGCTGATCTCATATTTTTCTCTGGCAAATGCTTTTACAGTACGCACGCCTGCCAGATTTTCCTCGGCAACCGTATTCAGTGCCGCATTTTCCTCACTGATCTCCTCATAGATACTGCCGAGCTTTCGTTCCATCACAAGCGCAATACAGGCGCAGACGATCATCGCCACAGTCGGGATGATTGCCAGCCGCCAATTCAGCCGGTACATACAGAACAACACGATTCCCGTATGTAATGCCACTTCAATCAGCAGCATGCTCACATAACTTGCCGCATCCCAGATCCGGTCCACGTCATCCTTGACACGCGCCATCAGTTCGCCCGTTCCCGTCCGGTCAAAGAAGTCCGCACTCAGGCCCTGCACATGGGTAAAAACATCCCGACGGATTTCCACCGCCACCTTGGAACCCGTAATATCAAACAAATACTCCTTACTATACTGGAAAATACATCTTCCGATACCGATTCCCAGAAATGCCAAAAGGCAGTACTTCAATACTTCCATTTTCCCGCCGATGATCACATCATCCACTACCTTACGGGTAACAAGCGGTGCAAGCATATCAAGTGATACCGCAATAATCATGGAAAGCATGGCAACAAGATATGCCCACTTATGCTTCCACAAATACTTCCTGATCTTTTTCATAACTCATTCTCCCCCTGATTGCCCTACGTCCCTGATAAAGCTTCTGCTTCCGAAAAAGGAACGTCTGACATCACAAATCTTAAAATACAAAAAAACCGTGGTGTGATCACCACGGTTTTAAAATTCAGCACAATATGAATATCCTATCCGAAGATATTCTCTATCCGATGCCGCATTTACCGATACGGACAGATAGACAGAAAAAACATTCCTAACTACACTCTCCGGAGGCAATCAACATTGTTCCACTATGTACATATACGAGTAAATCAAATCTTGTAGACATCATGTTTTACCTCCTTTTCTA
>JBJFCE010000003.1:0-4678 GCA_051888775.1 Lachnospiraceae bacterium
TTATTTTCTCCTTTCGGTTCAATCGTAAACCGTTACGCTACGAGAGAGTCAATACTTAAGATAAAAAATTTTTTATTTTCTCTTCTGACAATTATAAGCAAATTTCTGTTTTATAGGAATCGTGGGTGCTGGCAGTCGATCCCTTGTTTTCGTTTTTTTGTTAATGGAATAGCTAATAAATCCTACCGGACATCCGCTGTTGTCGGTAAATGTTACGCACTGTCGCCCCCCTTTTTAAGATAGAGATTATATTCATAGCTGTCACCCTGATAGGACTCTTTCTTTCTGGCGATCACTTCATCAAATCCTGCACTGCGATACATGTGGATCGCCCGTGCATTATCGTCCTCGACGCCAACCGTAAATTCACTATAACCCTTTTGCACTAAAAGATTCAGTACCCTTTGTAACAGATACTTTCCTATACCCTGTCCCTGCTTATCTTCACGTACACGAAATGCAAATAAATATGCACGTCTTGTGCGTACTGCCTCCAGCTCATCCTCGCTTTGATACTTTACATGAAGCTCTCCTACAAGCTGTCCTTCTTCAAACAGTACAAAGATATCTATGATACCGTTCTCTATATTGTATGTATTCTCAGCAATCATGTCCTCAACATCATGATAATCAAAAAGCTCCGTAAGGATGGGAAGTTCCTGTGGTTGCAATGTTTTTATCGTGTAGCTCATAGTTTTCTCCTGTCCTTTTGCTTTCCTGATCTAAATAATACCAACGATTCTTAATGCCTCATCCCATACATATTCTATTCATCCCACAACCTTCCATCCATCTCACCCGTTAATCCGATACACATCGGATAACGCCCGGTATGGGCAATCGTAATACCGTTAAAAATTCCGACATGTGCCATAAAATGCCGCATCTGCCCAAGAATGATCTGCATTCTGGTATAAGAACATGCTTCCGGTTTTTCATACAGATCCGCGTCCGTCAGCCCGTCCAGATAAGTATTCACCTTCTGTTTCACCTGCATAAAATAATCCCACAATTCCTGCTCGGACAACACCTTTTTGCACGACAGATCAACTTGATCCAGATTTTCCGCATGGATCGCAGGCTCGGTATAGACAAACGGATTAAAAAACCAGCGGTCGCAGGAATGCAGGGTATGATAAAAATACCGCCACGCGGGAGCGCCACAGATATCCGCATCCCTGTCGCAAGTCTTCATGGAAATCTCCAAATTGTAGAAATTCCGCTCCATCTGGTCTTTGATCGTTTCGACCAACAGGCGCTGTTTTTGCTTATTACCATTATTTTCCATAATACTTCTCCCCCGACTGTTATTTCATGCGGTCTGCCATGGTATAGAACTCGTAATAGATTCCCTTGTTCTTCATTAGCGCTTCATGGTTGCCTTCCTCTACAATGCCTTCTTCCGTCAGCACAAGGATGCGGTCGGAATTTTTAATACTGGAAAGGCGGTGTGCGATCGTGATCGTCGTTCTTCCTTCCGACAGCTTATTTAGGGATTTCGCTACTGCAAATTCGCTTTCATTATCCAGTGCAGAAGTCGCCTCATCCAAAATCATGATGGGCGGATTTTTCAAAAACACGCGCGCAATACTGATGCGCTGTTTCTGACCTCCTGACAGCTTCACACCGCGCTCACCGACATAGGTATCGTAGCCGTCTTTTAAGTCTTTGATAAATTCATCTGCACCCGCTTTTTTGGCTGCTTCTATCGCCTCTTCGCGAGAAGCCGTCTGGCAACCGTACAGAATATTTTCCATGACAGTTCCGGAGAAAAGATATACCTCCTGCTGCACAATACCGATATTCTCGCGCAGACTTTTTAAGGTAAAGCGTTTGATATCCGTACCGTCGATCAAAATCTGCCCGGAGGTCACATCATAAAATCGCGGTATCAGATTGCATAATGTCGTCTTTCCGCCACCGGAAGGTCCGACGATTGCCAGCTTTTCACCCGGATGGACAGTCAGATTGAGATTGCGGAATACGCGGTTATGATCATCCGGATATTCAAAAGATACCTGATCAAAAGTGATCTCGCCCTTTGGTTTCGGCATGGGTACCGCATCCGGTTCGTCAAAGATCTCAATGTCCGCGTCCATGATCTGAAGGAAACGCTCGATACCCGTCAGACCTCTCTGGAACTGCTCCGCAAATTCGATGATCCGACGTATCGTCGCAATCAGCGTGGATACATACATCGTATATGCGACAAGATCTCCCGGTGTGATCCATCCTTTTACAAGAAAGGTCCCGCCTCCAAGGATAATGACCAGATACATCAGACCGTCAAACGCTCTTGTAGAGGTCTGAAAGGTTGCCATATATTTGTATGTTTCTTTTTTAATGTCCAGAAATTTCTGATTACCCTTTTCAAATTTGGCGCATTCCACATCTTCATTGGTAAAGGCTTTTACCACCTTCTGTCCGAGCAGACTGTCCTCGATGCTTGCATTCAGTTCTCCGATCTGTACCCGCTGCTTGGCAAATGCACGTCTGTTGCGTCTGTTTAACTTAATGCAGACTACCGCCATAACCGGCACGATCACGAAGATCATCACGGTCAGCGGCAGATTCACCGTTGCCAGAATGATAAATGATACCACCGCTTTAATTCCGGCAATGAAAAATTCTTCCGGACAGTGGTGCGCAAATTCCGTCACATCAAAAAGATCATTCGTAATCCGTCCCATGATCTGTCCGACCTTTGTATTGTTATAATAGGTATCGGATAACTGCTGTAGATGGGCATAGGCATCCCGCCGCATGTCCGTTTCGATCTTTGCACCCATGATATGTCCCATATCTGCCATATAAAAATTGGCAAGACAGTCAATTACCCTTAGTCCCAGATATAACAGTCCAAGCTTTCCGATCACACTGATTGTCAGGCTTGCAAGATCATTTAATCCCGTATTCGTGATATATCGCAAAATCATCGGCAGTACCAGCTCACATATGGTTGTAAGCGATGCGCAGAATAGATCCATTGCAATGACCCCTTTATGCTTGGCATAATAGGGCAAAAATCGTTTCATCAGTTCGCTTGTCCGATATTCCTTGTTGTCCATACTCATTCTCCCGTCACTCACTCCGCTTCCATTCCTTGATAGCGTCAAGCCGCTCCTTCACTGCCTTTTCCTGCCCTTCCTCAGTCGGCACATAATATTCCCTGTCCGCAAGTGCATCGGGCAGACACTGCATCTTGGAAAGCTTTTCTTCCGTATCATGTGCATAGATATAGCCTTTCCCGTAATCTAACTCCTTCATCAGTCCGGTCGGTGCATTTCGAATCTGTAACGGAACAGGCTCTGCCGGAAGCTCCCGGATATCCTTTTTTGCCTGTTCACATGCAACATAGAGGGCATTCGATTTGGGTGCCATCGACAGATAGACGACCGCATGTGTCAGATTCACGTCGCACTCCGGCATTCCGTTAAAATGGCATGCCTGATATGCGGCAACCGCAATCTGTAACGCCTGCGGATCTGCCATACCGATATCCTCGCTCGCAAAGCGTACAAGCCTTCTGGCAATATAGAGCGGATCTTCCCCGCCCTCTAACATCCGGCACATCCAGTAAACCGCTGCATCAGGGTCACTGTTACGCATCGATTTATGAAGCGCGGAGATCAGATTGTAATGCTCCTCTCCGTTTTTATCGTATAACAGTGATTTTTTCGTGATGCACTGGGACAAGCCTTCGTCTGTCACCGTAATCTGCTCGGCACTCATTTCACCGTTTAAAATCGCCATCTCCAGCGTATTTAATGCTGTTCTGGCATCTCCGTTTGCAAAACGTGCGATTGCCAGAAGCTGATCCTCGGAGATCACTACTTTTTCATTACCGTATCCGAGCGGATTGCGGAGAGCCTGATGAAGCAGCGTCACAAGCTCCTCTTCCTGTAGTGCCTTTAAGACAAATACACGGCATCTGGATAAAAGCGCCGCGTTGATCTCAAACGACGGATTCTCGGTTGTCGCACCGATCAGAATGATGCTGCCTTTTTCCACAAACGGCAGAAATGCATCCTGCTGCGCCTTATTAAAACGATGGATCTCATCCACAAACAATACGGTACGGATACCTATCTGTCTGCTCTGTTCCGCTCTTGCCATGACCTCTTTGATTTCCTTGATACCGCTTGTCACCGCACTGAAATCGACAAAGTCTGCCTTTGTTTTTCCCGCAAGAATCCGCGCAAGCGTCGTCTTTCCGACACCGGGCGGCCCCCAGAAAATCATGGAAGAAATCTGATCCTGCTCGATCAGACGGCGTAACATCTTGCCCGGTCCGAGCAGATGCGTCTGCCCGACATACTCCTCCAGCGACTTCGGACGCAGCCTGTCTGCAAGCGGCGTATACCGGATCTGATTATCAAAAAGGGATAATTGCTGCATTTAGTCTCCTTCCCACACATACGCTTTCTCATAACAAAAACACATCTTTATTGTCAGTTTATCATATTTAAAAGCAATTTCAAACCCGCTTACACCACGAGATCTATATGTCTGATGCAAGAAAAGTTTCTCCCAAAAAGATGTGACTTTTTTCTTTTATAAAATCGGTAATTGTGAAACTCTGCCTGTGGGATGGAAGCGTTGCCGGTGTTCCTGTCGGTGGCAGGCACGCTTTCGCTACACCTCGTCCGTAACGGTACGTAAGGTGCCAAAATACGGC
>JBJFCE010000004.1:0-24109 GCA_051888775.1 Lachnospiraceae bacterium
TACATAAGGTGCCAAAATACGGCACCTAAGTACCGACGGACTCACAGTGCCCGCCGCTGATAGGTCAGTGGGCAACCGCTACGTCACGTCCTGCTGACAGAGCTTCCTAAATGTCTAATTGATTCCTAAAAGCATGATCTGTAAACACACCGAATGGGAACGACATAAACTGCCGTTCCCATCAATGTTTTTCTATCGATTGGAATACATATCGGAATAGTATTTCTGATAATCACCGCTGGTTACATTTTTCATCCAGTCCTCATGTTCAAAGAACCACTTGATCGTCAATTTGATACCATCTTTAAACATTGTCTCCGGATACCACCCGATCTCGCGTTTGATCTTATCCGGTGCAATTGCATATCTTCTGTCATGTCCCTTGCGGTCCGTAACATAGGTGATCAGATCTTTTGACACCAGTTTCTTTCTCGGATCAGAATCCGGAAGCATCTCCTGCAGTGTCTCAATAATGATATTGATGATCTCGATATTCTGCTTCTCATTATGTCCGCCGATATTGTACGTTTCGAACAGTTTTCCCTGCTCCTGTACCATATCGATTGCCTTTGCATGATCTTCCACATATAACCAGTCACGGACATTTTTACCGTCGCCGTACACCGGAAGCTTTTTGCCCTGAAGCGCATTATTGATGATCAGCGGAATCAACTTCTCCGGGAACTGATACGGTCCGTAATTATTGGAACAGTTCGTAATATTCGCCGGGAAATGATAGGTGTCCATATATGCTTTCACTAACATGTCGGAGCTTGCCTTACTTGCGGAATACGGTGAGTGCGGTGCATACGGTGTCGTCTCATAGAAATATTCATCATCTTTTTCCAAAGAACCGTATACCTCATCCGTAGACACATGTAAAAACTTCTTTCCTTCTTTGAAGCTGCCGTCCGGAAGCTCCCATGCCGCCTTGGCGCAATTCAGCATGACCGCCGTGCCAAGCACATTGGTCTGTACAAAAACCTCCGGATTCTTGATGCTTCTGTCCACATGGCTTTCCGCCGCGAAATGGACGACTCTGTCGATGTCATTCTCGGCAAAAATCTTTGTGATTGCCTCCTTGTCGCAAATATTTGCTTTGATAAAGGTGTAATTGTCCCGATTCTCAATATCCTTCAGATTCTCCAGATTTCCTGCATAGGTCAAGGCATCCACATTGATAATGCGGATCTCATTATCATATTTTTTGAACATGTAATGAATATAATTGGATCCGATGAATCCGGCTCCCCCGGTTACCAGATAAGTTCTCATATTTCTCTCCATTTCGCAGTAGTGATATTTTGATCCTTCAATATCACAATAGTGATATTTGAATTCTTCGACATAACATAAATTATATCATATATTTTTTTATTTGAACACTCCTATTGTCCGATTGCTTTTTCACAGCCAGCCAGTTTATCATCGGTACGCGTTGTAAGATGAGAACGTGCCGCCGGATTGCATCTCACAACGCGTACCGACCGTTTCTCCGGACCGGCCATGAAAAAGTTCTAGTATCCCAGATAACTGTAATTCACATCCACGTTACCGCTGATACCGCTGATTGTACCTTTGTCGGAGTACTGCCAGAGGTCATATCGTCCGGTATAGGTCGGTGTGGTTGCATACTGTGCGAGCCAGATCTTATAGGCACTGAGACTGCCGGTATTCAGTTTGGTCGTAAACCAGCTCTTGGAAGCATAGATTCCGGGGGTATATCCCGCATTGCGGATTGTTTCGCAAAAAGCCTTGCATACTGCCGTACGCATTTCTTTACTGATACCATCCGCACGTCCCCCGCTTGCTTCCGTATCAATGAAGATCGGGTATGAGATCCTGTAATTTTTTATAAGGCTCAGAACCATGGAAGCTTCTTCCACCGCTTCCACTTCATTGACTGCCTGCGTGTAAAAATAGACACCGACATTCAGACCTGCTGCTGTAGCACCTTCAATATTTTTCCGGAACATGGAATCCTCAATCAGTGCTCCCTGGCTGGACCCCCTGAAACCGCAGCGGATAATCACAAAGGAAACACCTGAATTCTTGACCGCTGTCCAGTTGATCGTTCCGTTCCACTTGGAAACATCGATTCCGAAAACACCGTTGCCCATGGACAGCACACCGTCACTCGCAAAATTATACTTGACACCCTGAATGACCTGCTCTCCTGTTACATAGTTTCCGTTCTTATCAAAAAAATATGTCTTATTGTCAATGGTCTGCCAGCCTGTATATTTGTACTGAATCTCGGATTTAATGTAAAATTTGCCGGATGTAAAATAATCTGCCGATACAGCCTCCACATAGTTACCGGAAGCATCCTGCACATACACTCTGTTACCGTTGTTATCCAGAAGCTCGGTTTCCCGGTCCTTGGCAGGGTCTGTTTTGACCGTTATGGTACAGCTGATCGTCATAGGCTTTCCTGTTGCATCGACATCCACGGTGGTTGCCGTAATAGTCACCGTGCCCGGCTTGATCGCTTTGATCTCTCCTGTTTTCTCATTGACCGTTGCAATCGTAGTGTCGGAACTTTTCCACGTAACAACACCTTCCTGGGCACTGGTCATTACTGTTCCGTTTTTCGTCACGGTAACTACCAGTGTCAGCTTGGCGTCCGTGTACATTGTGGTCTTTTCTTTGTCAATCTTGATCTCCAGCTTCGTTCCGAGTACGGTCAGCGTACAGGATGCACTGATCTGCTTTCCGGTACCGTCTTTGTCAACAGTTGTTGCAGTAATCGTCACCGTACCCGATTTTATCGCCGTGATTTCTCCTGTCTTTTCATTGACTGTTGCAATCGCAGGGTCAGAACTGGTCCATGTGACCACCCCTTCCTGGGCACTGGTTGTCTGGGTTCCGTTCTTTGTCACGGTTGCAAGTAATGTCAGTGTCGTATCGACATATATCTCCGCCTTTTCCTTGTCCAGCTTTATGCTCAGCGTTGTTGCTTTGACCGTAACGGTACAGGTTGCCGTAACCGGATTTCCGGAAGCATCTTTCTGTACCGAAGTTGCCGTGATCGTAGCAGTCCCCGTCGAAAGTGCCGTTACTTTCCCGTTCTCATCCACCGAAGCGACACTTTCCGCTGAACTGCTCCATGTCACAACTCCGCTCTGACCGCTGGTAAGCTCGGTATTATCTGACAAGGTTACCGTGGCCTGCAATGACAACGTATCAACTCCGGCAATCAGCTCCGCACTGCTCTTATTCAAAGTTACTTTTACCGCAGTAACCGCAGGCGTAGGAGAGGGCGTCTCTGTCGGCGTTTCTGTCGGTGTTGCTGAAGGGCTTTCCGTGGGCGTAGCGGAAGGTGCCTCTGTCGGTGTTACCGTAGCTGCTCCGGAAGGCTCCGTCTGTGCCGTCGGTGATGCGCCGTCAGGCGGCATGATCGTTCCGATCGCAATCGGTACCGCCACCCTTGCCATCGCATAACATACGCGTCCGACCACAAGTGTCGGATCCACTACCGATGATTTCGGAATCTCCGCAAAGCCTGCAGAATTACCGATTGTTGTCTTGGTGGATTCCACCCACTCCACGGTATCCTCCAGATCGCCGGTAACCTCTTCTTCTTCGATTTCCACATTCATCTGTGTATCTTCTGCGCTGATATCTACTTCTGCCTCGCTTTTTATTTCATCGGCAACATCGATCTGCTCATACACAATAGTATCACGTACCGTAACAGAGCTGTCACAACTGACGATCTCATAACGCTCCGGCGCCTCTGCCACAACCGAATAAGTTCCGGGCGTCATTGACGCGTTGTAGATGATTCCGTCCATATCGTGATCTGTATAGGTCGTCTCTTTCCCCGATGAATTCGTCAGCGTTACGACAAACTCGGCATTATTGACCAGTTTTCCGGTCTCATTGTTCACAAATTTGATCTTCAGATCCTTTTCTACGGAGGTAAAATTAACTCGTACCTCCACAGTCTCGCCCTCCTGTATTTCATCCGGCTCCGGTTCCGGCTCAATCATTGCCTGTTTATTAAGCTGCGCGTCAGTCACTGCCAAAAGACCGCTCTGCCCGGCAACTCCGATTTCAGAAAGCCGCTTTCCTGTTTGCGCCAATGTTTGAACCGACTGCTCACCGCCGTTCATACGCCTGATTCCGATTCCCACTACAACAATCGCTACAATCAGTACAAATGCGCCAAAAGACCAGATCAATCCGTCCATTCTCGTAAAATTAGCAAAAAAACCGCTGAAAAACGCATTCAGCCGTTCACCGACACTACGCTTCTTTTGCACCTTTCTGCCCGTTTTCCCGGCTGTAGGAAGTTCCTCTTCATAGCTGACCTCTTTTGTCGGCGCATTTTTATAAGGATCCGACAGTTCCTCGGAGATTTCCACCTCCCGATCATCAAGGTCCAGTAGCTCAAATCCCTCAGACAGCAGAATTTCCTCTGTTTTAGAAGAATGCAGTTCCTCCTGCTTCGGAAGTAAGATTTCCTCTGTTTTGGGCGGCAGATATACTTTATGCGCCGCTTTTTTCGGAACCTTTATAACCTCCGTATCTCCATCCAGCGCATGTCTATCCTCATCCAGATCGATGAATTCAAAATCATCGAACATATCTTTCACATTATCTTTCTGTTTTCCGTTCTCTTTTTTCATATTTCACTTTCCGTTTCTTGTGGTTCTGTCATTACCCGTCGGAAGATTATGTAAACTTATCAATGTAAATTCCGACATTATGAATTATACCATTCCGCTATTACCAAGGCAACCGTATCATTTCCTTTTCTCATACCAATTCCTGCCATCCGTCAACTTTTAGGGAACCCGAACGATTACCATATACCTGTTATCCATCGCGCACCTCTTGACATTTACCGCAAGTTTAACCATAATTCTAGTACAACTTTTACAATTTCTGTCTTTAAGAAAGAGGTTTTGTTATGATGTACCTTCACTATTGTAAATGTTGCCAGCGAATACATATGCTGAACGGGCACAAAATGTTCTGCCCAAAATGCGAATCCAAATTGACCGAACTTCGCATATCTTATCTGGATTTTGTGGGAATGAACCGCGAAGAACGAAATTTTCTGGTTCAGGACTGTCAAAACGACGCACTGCTTGCAAAAATGTCAGCCAACTACCGTATGTACAAATACAGTAAATGGTACAAAAAATTGCAGTCTGGCAACACTTCCGTTACTTCAGAGAATCAGACATCAGACACAAAGGAAAAAATCTCCGTATTGCATACAGACAATCTGTAAATCAGTGATTGCCATACAGTAGATAGCGTATCAAAAGAGGGTACCCCACAGTCATAATATGACTTTTGAGGCACCCTCTTTTGGCTGTAAAAGGCAGATGTTTGCGGGGCTCTGTCAGCAGGATAACACGGTCATTTACAAATCTGTCTGCTGTGGGCACGCTTTCGCTACACTTCGTCCGTAACGGTACATAAGGTGCCACAATACGGCACCTAAGTACCGACGGACTCACAGTGCCCACAGCAGACAGATTTGTAAATGACCGTGTTATCCTGCTGACAGAGTTTTGCAAGCTTCTATATACAGGGCAAATCAGATCGGTCCGCCCAGAAATACCATGTGAAGTGTTTCCTGAAACTGCGGATAATACTGGTGCCATACCAAACGCACACAGCCGATAGTCGAAAGTGCAAGATAGGCAAAACACCCTGCATAAAGTATTCGTACCACATAAGTACCAACCGGACATTTACCGACGCAGATCCGCCGAAGCAGTCCGGTAATATTCTGGATACCGGTAAAGACCAGACACAGCAGTGGGATCAGTCCCGGGAGCATATACCGCCCCTGCGGCTGATAGTCACTCGCATAAGAATACCAATAAGTCAGTACAAATGCCGTCACTGCAGCCACAAACATACCGAGCGCAAATCCCGCCCGTTTCATTCCCGTAAAAGCCTTTTGCCGGTTCTTTAACAACAGTCCGAGTACTCCTACAAACAGGATCAATTTAAATCCCCGGATAATATAATTCGGTGCAAGCAGATCCATATTTCCGAATCTTGCAAAAAAGCTCTGCTTCAATAAAAAGCGAAAATCCGCATTGACAAGCAGACACCAGACCGGATTACCACTGTTTTGCAAAGTCACTTTCATAGACGGCTTATACGTATCAATCGCATATACTTCGGCGCTCCTGCGGTTTGCCTCAAATCCGAGGAAATCCCCGTCATACAAAAACGCATTCCGGATAAACCACCATCCTGCAAGTACGAGTACAATACCGACAATCGTAAAGCCGATTCTCATACAGTCCTTAAAATAAAATCCAACCTTTCCCTTTTTCCCCTTCTCCGGGCAATCCAAAGATACCACCTGTTCCGATTTCTGCTGTTTTTGATAGAAAAAAGAAAATACAAATACAATGACACTTCCGAGGATCATTCCGTATGCATTATAGTATGAAAGTGCGCAGATCGATACCCCCACCGCCAGCGTAACATAATTTTTGACAGACCATCCCTCCTGCAATCCGCTTACCAGTGCATATACCATGATCGCGCAGGACAGATATGCAAATGCATCACAATTAACATACGTAAAGATAAACAATACCTGAGGCCAGAAAACGGCTGTCAACGCAAAGAACCATCCGGTCAATTTGTCCGAAAAAAGCTTTCTGCCGGTTTTTACGGTAAACAGACAGGTAACAACACCGGCAAGCATATTCACCACACGCGCCGACATCAAAAGCACATAAGAGCTTTCCGTAAAAAATGATGTAATTTTCATAAACAACGCCATAATCAGATACGGCAATCCCGGAAAAAATGCATAGGAAATCCCATAAGTACTCATCACCAACTCCCGCACCGTTCCGTTCGGAAGCTTTCCATGCATCATTATATAATACGGAACCACATAGCGGCACCGTTCATCCGGCTGTTTTTCAATCGGCTGTAACATGCCCCATACAAATAACACGGCAAACAATCCGATCAGCACTGCCGCCTCTATCATCCGTTCTTTCTTTTGTGTCCGGTCCATATACTCATTTGCTCCTTTATTTTCACAGTCTGTTTATAGACACCCAAACTTTTTTATAGTATGATATTAACGATATCAGTATAAACTATTCCACAGGATCTGCGCAACATAAAAGCGCTCTTGAACAAAGAATGCAATTGCAATTCAGGTCAAGAAGCTTCCGCACGGGATAGGCTTCGCAGGCTAAACTTGCCATAGAATATAGAACTTAGATAATGAAACGAAAAGAGGGAACAATGATGAGACATGAAATAGAAGAACAGGAAGAAAGCCGTTTTCCCAAGCAAAGGCTGTTAGTATTGATTCCGCTTGCAGCAATTTTAGCAGTGATTATTTTTTGTATTATAAAAGTAATTATCTGGAACAATGGTACCGATTATCATTTTAACGGTCCGGAGGATCTTTCCTCACTGGACTCCGAATCCGAAGATTACTTTACCGCAATGGATCCGGAACTTCTCGCCGGCAGGGAGGATGACGGATTGTATATCCTGTTTCTCGGTGACGATATCTTTACCTACGGAGATACCGATACCAGTATTCCAAATCAGGTAGCTGAGGCAACCGGTGCCACTGTATATAACTGTGCTTTTTCGGAATCGACACTTGCCAGCAAAAATCTCGTTTTTGATGAAGAATACTGCAACGACGTCTTTTCCTTCTCCAGACTGGCATACTGCATCAAATCCGGTGATTTTACTCTGGTAGATTATTACAAAGAGCGTGCCGATATCTATGACAGTTCTTACGATGAAGCAATCGACACGTTAAAGAGCATTGATTTTGATCAGATCGATGTCATCTGTCTCGGATACGGCACCTATGATTATCTGAACGGGTATATGACAACAGATGTCAACAATACATCTGCCGCAAACGCCGTAACCGGTGCTCTGACAACAGGCATCACTGCTATCCGTGAAGCCTATCCGCATATCCGTTTTGTCGTTATGTCTCCTACTTTCTGCTATTACGATGAAGGAGACGGTACTCTCTCTCAAGGTGATATCAGACGTGTCGGTATCACTGATGAAACACTGGGCGGGTACGTTGTGGCCATGAAAGCGATCTGTGTCGAACTCAGCGTTTCATTCCTCGACAACTATTTCGGCATTCCGTTAAATGCCGAAACCGCACAGCAATACCTGGATGATGCAGTGCATGTCAATGACACATGCCGGAAACTGATCGCGGATAAGGTAATTAACTATGTAAAGACCAAAATGTATTGATGCCGCATATACCAAAAAAGCAGATGAGTGAATCGTATTTTGGCAGTTACCCTGCACTGTTATAACAAAATCACCTATTACTTTGCGACAGCCTTAGGAACGTGAGCCGAGCAAAGTAATGGGTGATTTTATTATAACAGCGCAGGATAACTGCCGAGATACGATTCACTCTTCCATATCCTCTATTTGGTATCCTGATCATCCGTTCTGTCACTGATAATATAGCGCGGGCGCCCCTTGACCTCCATGTAAATCTTTCCGATATATTCTCCGAGCACACCGAGGCAGATCATCTGGATGCCACACATAAAGCACAAAATACAGGTCAGGCTTGCCCAGCCTGCCACGGAATGTCCCGTCAACTGTACCACAACCGACCAGATCACACCGATCAGGCTTAAGAATGCCACAAAAATACCCATACCGGTGATCATACGGATCGGCTTGATGCTCAAACTGGTAATTCCGTCAAATGCAAGCGCAAGCATTTTCCCGAGCGGATAATGACTTTTTCCTGCCATTCTTTCTTTCCGTTCGTAATATACGCTCGTACTCTTAAATCCCACAAGAGGAAACATACCTCTCAAGAACAGATTGACTTCTTTAAAATTAGCAAATTCCTGTAACACCCGGCTCGATACCAGTCTGTAATCCGCATGGTTATATACAACCTCTGCGCCCATCCAGTTCAATAATTTATAAAATCCCTGTGCCGTTCCACGTTTAAATGCGCTGTCCGTCTTCCGGCTGCTTCTGACACCATAGACGATCTCGCACCCCTCCAGATAAGCCGCTACCATATCATTCATTGCATTGATATCATCCTGTCCGTCGCAATCAATGGAAATAGTAATGTCACACTGATCCTTTGCCTCCATAAGCCCTGCCAATACTGCATTCTGATGCCCACGGTTACGGCTCTGGCGAATTCCTTTACAGATCGGATTCTGTGCCGCAAGTTCTGAAATAATCTCCCAGGTGCTGTCCTTACTTCCATCGTCCACAAACAATACCCGGCTGTCGGGACTGATCAGTTCTTTTTGTGCAAGCTCCTGTATCTTATCCACAAACAATGTACTTGTGATCGGAAGTACCTGCTCTTCGTTATAGCACGGTACAACAATATACAGTATCGGTGTCTTTCTATCTTTCATGCTTCTATATCCTCTCTGCTTCTTTAACCGTCAGCTTCACGCCTTGCATGAATACTTCTGTAAAAACCAGTCTGCAAACTTCTGAAGTCCTTCTTCAATCGATGTATCAGGCTTGAAATGATAATCCTCCATCAGATCCGTCACATCCGCATATGTCTGGTACACATCGCCCGGCTGCATCGGCAGATACTCTTTCTTTGCTTCTCTGCCAAGGCACTTTTCCAGCGTTGTGATAAAATCCATTAGCTTCACCGGCTTATTGTTGCCGATATTATAGATCTTGTATGCCGCCCCGAGATCATCCTGCGTGGGCGGATTGCACAAAATATTACAAACCCCGGTCACAATGTCATCAATATACGTAAAATCACGCATCATATCACCGTTATTATATATCTGAATCGGTTCTCCCGCCATGATCTTCTTTGCAAATTTAAAATATGCCATATCCGGTCTTCCCATCGGACCGTATACCGTAAAGAACCGCAGTCCGGTTGCCTTGATTCCGTACAGCTTGCAGTATGCATACGCCATCAGCTCATCACTTTTTTTGGTAGCCGCATACAGACTGACCGGTCGATCCACCTTGTCCGTTGTGGAAAACGGTACCTTATCGTTCCCACCGTATACCGAACTGGAAGATGCAAACACCAGATGCACTACCGGATAATGCCGACATGCCTCCAAAATATGATAGAAACCGATCACATTTGCCTGGATATACGAATCCGGATTATCAATACTGTAACGTACACCTGCCTGTGCTCCCAGATTGACGACCACATCCGGGTGATATCCGGTAAATAATGCCATAACTGCCTCTTTATCGGCAAGATCTCCTTTGACAAATGTATACTTCTCATACTTCATCAGATCAGCAAGACGTTTTTCTTTCAATTCTACCTCATAATAATCGGTCAGGCTGTCAAATCCGACGACTCTTGCCCCCATCTCCAATAACTGCTTGGACAAAAAATAGCCGATAAATCCTGCGCCTCCGGTTATCAAATACGTATACTCTGCATTACACTGATTCATACTTTTAATCCTCTCTCTAATATTATAATTCCAAATTTTCGTAAAACTCTGTCAGCAGACCGAAACACGGTCCATACACCTGTCAGTGACAGGTACTGGGAGTCCGTCGGTACTTAGGTGCCGTATTTTGGCACCTTATGTACCGTTACGGACGAGGTGTAGCGAAAGCGTGCCTGTCACTGACAGGTGTATGGACCGTGTTTCGGTCTGCTGACAGAGCTTCAAAAACACCACCTATGATAATTAAGTAATTACCGTTTTCCTTTAATCTTCGAGCAGTTCAAATCCGTTATGCCGCTCAGCCAGCCATTTTTCCATATAAATGTCATATCCGTCCACGCTCCCGACCAGATAAAAGTTATAATCCTCCATCTCTCCGTTCATAGACTTTGATGCGTCCACCACAATGCATTCCGCTCCCTGCTCTCTTCCAACCGTTGCGAGCTGCTTTGCATCCAACACGGCACTTTCGATTAATGCCAAAAGCTCATTGGGCAGATTCCATCTGTCAATGATCGCTTCCCTGCCGTAAACTGTCGGTATCTGTGCAGTATACTGTCTGGTATATTCCACCAGACGTAGCGGAAATGCCGCCGTCGGTGTATACTCGATGTCATCATCCAGAATAAAGTCACAGACATGAATGACCTCCTGCGGAATATGATAGGCATTCTCTGCCTTCGTATAATTTCCATTTTTAAAAACATTCGTGCCTGTTACCATCATAACAAGTATTGCCGCAAATGCAATGATTATCTTTGCAAGCTTATTTTTAGCACGGATCATCATTTTTACTACCGCATAACAGACTGTAACCGCATACGGCACTAACCAGAGCTGCCGATAATAAATCTCCGTATCCATGATATAATGCATAACGATATACGCCGTTAACGGAAATATAAAAATTCCGATTACTGCTACTGACAGATAGATCATCAAAATCCGTTTGTTTTTTTCTTTTTCCGTAAAAAGCAAATAAAGCAAAGCCAATAAAAACAGTGAAAAATATAAGGTCGCGCCTCTGTAATTTTTCAACGTTTCTAAGACAATCTGCATCGTTTCTTTCATAATTAACCTCTGTACCTATCCCCATACGGCTATCAGATATCGATAGACCACGCCGAGTATCAGGCTCGGTATACAACATAGCATCAGATAAAAGCATGGGCGAAATGTCTTCTCACGGATCCACAGGCAGATCCCGACAATTCCGTAGACAAGCGGAATCAGATACACCGCCGCCGTTGTGGCAAATACTCCTGTAAGTGATAACAATGCCAGCATGATCCACTGTGTCTTCTGTCTTTTTTTCATCATTTCATATAGACAGTAAAAAACCAACGGTATGATCAGATTGGCAAAAATCGCCTTGCCCTGCCATGTACGCGTATACATAAAAGTCTCTGCCGTATAAATAGAAACATTTCCCCATATATACCAGATATTGATAAACAATACGAATACCGGAACATAATTTTCATGCTTTGCAAGTAATGACCGCCCGATCAGAGTATAGCTACAATACATAATGCAAAGCAATAACGGAGCCAGAATGCTGTGTGCCATGACTGCCGGATGCAGTCCGCACATTCTTCCGAGCCATGTGATAAAAATCGGATTGGCAGACAGCGCATGTCGATCATCCAGTCCCATCGGCATACCTGTATAGGCATCCCGCTGGAACATCGTGTCATAATAATCCGTGAGCACCGATTCTGCAATATAGTAGGAATCATCCCCGTCCATGTGATTATAAAAAAACAAATACAGCATCTGGGCAGCTACCAGAACTATGACAAAGATCCAAAGCACCGTTCGCAAAATCCTTTTCTTTTTTCCCTGATCTTGCTTTTTTCCCTGCGTTTTTTCCTGATTTTGCTTTTCTTTCTGCTCTTGTTTTTTTTCTTCCGAAGCTTCACACAGCTTTGCCTTTTGTCTTCTTATCAGCAGACAAAAAGACAGCACCGACAGCGCCGCCATCACAAACACACAGATCTCATATACCCTTGCAAAAGAGCTGAAGC
Organism: Lachnospiraceae bacterium; assembly: GCA_051888775.1. Taxonomy (GTDB): domain Bacteria; phylum Bacillota; class Clostridia; order Lachnospirales; family Lachnospiraceae; genus JBJFCE01. Next base: position 12,464 of record JBJFCE010000004.1, read on the forward strand.
GCTTCTGCAACACGGCATATGGAACACAGAGTATCTCAAATAACGCAAACATCAGAATCCAACCGTATACATAGATTCTGGCAAGTGAAAATCCTCCACCTTCCATATGCTCCCGTTTTGCCATATAGATCCCGCAGGCACTCGGAAGAAGGACTGTAAAAATCACCAATCGTAAAAAAGTCATTCCCGACATTTATCTACTCCTACTCAATCCGGAAAGCATACGCAGAATGCGCCACCGATCCAGAATATATCTGCTGACAATCAACACGATCAGCGTATCCAAAATAAAATTCCCCAATATGATCATTATGGGGCTGCCCACTCCCAATACCGAAACCAACAATGTCCTTGTCAATACCAAAGCGTATCCATTCAATAGATACATCTGTAACGAATAATGACTGCATAAGCGTAAAAACCGTGCAATGATTCCTTCTCTGACCAGACATGCAATTTGATAAAATGCCGCCATCCATAGCAGCACTGTCGCCATCTCAAACAATGCTTTGATCATTTTCAACAAGGTAACTGCAGGATAAAATTGTATCGTCAGTACGCTGATGACCGGCTGAACCCATACACCAAATTTTAGCCGCCAGATCTCATCATAACCGGACCAGCCCTCCCACTGAAGCATCCAGAACAGCAGGCAGCCTCCGATCATTCCGAGTACGATATACAGACTCTTCCTGATCCATTCTTTTCTTTCTGCCTGTACCTGTGAAGTATTTAGATTCTTTCCTCTTCTGTTTTCCGACCGATACCGCAAAAGCATGCCAAGCACAAAATACACCATAAAACATGCTACATTCTTCAACGCAAACAACGGTGTAATGATATTTTGTATCAAAAACAGCACCAGTGTTGCCAGAAATAAAACTGCTCTTTCAGCTGCTCCCTTTTGTATCCATTTTCCCATGAGCGGTGCAATCAAAAATAGTAAAAACAAAGTCCACAAAAACCAGTCATTGGAAGCATACAAAAACAGTTCCCTGCATGCTTTATCCCACGGATAGACTTCATTTACCAACGGATTCGGAATGATCCTAAGCAACAAATCCAATATACCGAACACAAAATGAGGGGCCAGGATCCGCAATGCTTTTTTCTTAAGATAACTTCCATAATGTCCGTCATATCGGAAGCAAAAACCCGCAACCAGAAAGAAAATCGGCATTTCTATCATCCACAGTGCAGAATGCAAAAGTTCACACCATCTATTATTTGCAAGATCAACCGGATACACAATAATAGAATGATACAACAATACCATCAATATGGCAATTCCTCTGAGCCTGTCCATTTCCGGAAAATATTTTTTCTCGGTCATATTACTCCTCGCTACAAACCTTACTTCAAAATAACACTATTTTTATTATAACGAAACTTTCCTTTTGATACAACTTTAGGCAACAAAAAATTGCAGATTCCGGTCAAATTTCTTTGACATCAATTAAAATCTGTAATAAAGGGGTATGCTAATCGGACAAAATATCGTATAATTTGTTTATAGTTTTATGAAATCATATGACAATAGAAGAGGCAAATGGAATGGACAAAATTGCAGTTCTGATACCATGCTACAATGAAGCACCCACAATAGAAAAAGTCGTTACCGATGCAAAAAACGCACTTCCCGAAGCTGTCATTTATGTATATGATAATAATTCAACCGACGATACCGCAGCAATCGCCCAAAAATCCGGTGCCATCGTACGAAAAGAGCATATGCAGGGCAAAGGAAACGTCATCCGCAGAATGTTTCGCGAAATTGATGCAGAATGTTATCTGATGATCGACGGTGACGATACCTATCCGCTCGACTGCGCTGCGGAAATGGTCCGCAGGGTGCTGGAAAATCATGCGGACATGGTCATCGGAGACCGCTTGTCATCAACTTATTTTACGGAAAACAAGCGTCCGTTCCACAATTTGGGCAACAGCCTTGTACGCGGAAGTATCAACAGCCTGTTTCATTCCGATATCAAGGATATTATGACAGGTTACCGCGCCTTTAGTTATAACTTTGTCAAAACTTTTCCGGTGCTTTCCAGAGGCTTCGAAATTGAAACCGAAATGACGATTCACGCTGTTTATAACAATATGCAGTTGGAAAATGTCGTTGTAGATTATCGTGACAGACCTCTTGGCAGCACATCCAAGCTTAACACGTATTCCGATGGCTTCAAAGTCATCCGTATGATCATCCGTCTATTCAAAAATTACAGACCCCTCGCCTTCTTCGGAAGTATTGCTTTTGTACTGCTTGCAGTCGCCGTCGGGTTCTTTATCCCTGTATTTACCGACTTTATCAAAACGGGACTGGTGTTAAAATTTCCGACGCTGTTTGTCTGCTGCTTCACCGCACTTGCCGGAATCATGGCTTTCTTTTCCGGTCTGATCTTAAGCAATATGAACGAAAAGAACCGCCGCGACTTTGAAATGCAACTGCTCCAGACGCAGGACTCCTTCGAATCAAAAAAGAATCGTTGATATACCAAAGCAGGAGGTCGGTCATTACAATAACAAAACACATAAATTTGCTCGGCTCACGTTCCTAAGGCTGTCGCAAATTTATGTGTTTTGTTATTGTAATGACCGACCTTCTGCTTTGGTATATCAATGATTCTTTTCTGCTACCATTCAACCAGAGCTTTCTCATTATGGATCAACTCAAGCCCCAAATAGATATCATCTCCCGCAGCATCAATGATTTGATCTAACTCTTCATTGTAGACAATAATGTTTACACCATTTACAATCATTCGGTAATTTTCGTTATGAATCATTAAGTTTACTGTTTCCTGATATTGCCCCGCTCCGGTTTCGTATGAGGTTAAGTGAATCTCTCCATGCGCAGTACGCTCAAAATAATCATACTCGGTTCCGGGCAGATACTGTATTCTTTCCCCACCGGAAAAGATCCATAATCCTCCCAGTTCATATTCCTCCCTGCTAATGCCAAGTTCCATCAGCGCGTCCAGATATACCTCTCCCAAGGCTTTATAATTACCTGTCAATGCAACTATGACCGTCTGCTCATCCTGAAGCTTGGAAAGATAACCGAGATATTCGTTGATATCCGCAGCCTGTTCCAATTGATACCTTAATTCTTTATTTCTAAGGTATAATGCATTTTGCTCCCACGCTGTATAATCCGCATCACCTCTTCGATCCGGCATAGTATACTGTGCTGTCAGATATTCTCCCAGATATGCCGTCACTTTTTTGGCTCCGCTATTATTTACATGCTCTAAATCTCTGAAATCCTGCTGAAAATCCAATCCAATCTCATCATAAAGATGATTAAAATTGATAAACGGAATTTCTTTCTGTTTAGCCCATTGTTCTATCGCATTATATTGCATTTGCTCCTCAACCCCCAAAATGTATGGTGATGCAAATAATACGACCGGAATGGAATATTCCTGTGCCAGTGTAACAATATTCTCAAGCATTTCCAATCTTTCCGGATGAAGTTCTGAAACTGTTTCAACATTTTCAGCCTCAGGCCGTTCAAATGCCGCGCTTTCAAAACTGCCTCTATAACCTCTCATAAACGGAATAGCATCCTGAAAATCTGCCTGTTCTAACTCAGCATAACGAGAATGAATAATCGGGATTTTGGTAAATACTCTCTGTGCCCAGACACGATCCTCTGCCATATTATCTGCCAGATATCCTATGTATTCCCACAGTGTACTCCCCCATCTCATTCCGAGCGTATTTCGATACACATCGGTATCCGAATTCTCTATGCTTCCTCCCAACGCGCCATAACACTCAATCACAATCGCCTTGGGACTCTGTGTCTGCAATGCTTCCTTTACAAAGAAATAAGTACCTGCAATATTCTGAGAACCTGCGGACAATGTATATCCCGCCATTCCGTACTCATCCCATAAATATCCCAGATCCACTGTACAATGTGCGTGACTGCTTCCGAAAAACATGATGTCAATACTGTCTTCTTCCGTTTCATAAAACCGCTGCCAGCCGCCTCCACCGCCTGTCTGCTTATAATTAAACGTCCGCTCAGTCACCAGAAGAATCAGTATGAGTATCGATATAAACGCTACTGTTTTTACAATATAATTCCACTTTATCTTTTTCATACTCACCCCCACTATTTTCTGTTAAAACTGAAAATAGATAAATTGAGATGACTGGAATCCCGGTCCGTAATAGCCAAACACTACACACATATAAATCAGGAATAACAGCACTCCCCAGCGAAATCCAATCCACTGCCTTGACAATATTTCTGTAAGATTCTCTCTGTTCTTATACTTCAAAATTTCCACTGCCAATAATACGAGCAGCGCTATATACAATATATGCATCTCACGGATATCCAGCCCAAGCTTATAAATGCTTTGATCAAACAAGGACCACCAGTCACGGTATAAAAACATTCTCTGAATATAATGCACCGCCTGCTTCAAAGAGTTTGCCCGAAAGAATATCCATGCAATATCCACCATAATAAAGGTTACCAGTGACTTGAAAAGGCGGTATCCAAATGTTGTGGTACGGGTATGACACTTTTTATGTATCACGCCCATGACCGGCTCCAGTTCTTTCTCAATAATCTGATATGCACCATGTAACAGTCCCCATATCAAATACGTCCAGTTGGCTCCGTGCCACAATCCGCTAACACCGAATGTGATCATGAGATTCCGGTATTTTTTCAATTTACCGCATCGGTTTCCGCCCAGTGGAATATAGACATAATCCCGGAACCATCTGCTTAGTGAAATATGCCATCTTCGCCAGAAATCGCCCACGCTTTGGGCAAAATACGGTGTATCAAAATTTTCAATCAGGTTAAATCCAAGCACTTTTGCCGCGCCGATTGCAATTGTCGAGTATCCGGAAAAATCACAATAAATCTGGATAGCAAACGCAATCGCCCCTGCCCACAATGCTGTCATTTGATATTGCTCGTAATTAGCAAAAACATGATTCACTAAAACTGCAATACGGTCCGCAATCACAACCTTTTGAAAAAATCCCCATACCATTGTCATCAGCCCGGATGTAACCCTTTGATAATCCCATAACTGATAACGCGGAATGTCCTTCATCTGCTGTAACAGATTTTTGGAACGCTCGATCGGTCCTGCAACCAGCTGCGGAAAAAAGGAAATAAACAAAGCATACCGCACAAGATTCTTTTCCGCTTTCGTATCGCCTCTATAAACATCAATCGTATATCCGATTGCCTGAAATGTATAGAACGAAATCCCCACAGGTAATAGGATATCCAGTGTAGAAACTGCTCTTATATGCATTTTCTCAAGAATCGGATTCAATGCGCCTATCAGAAAATTGGTATACTTGAAGTAAATCAATATTCCCAGATTCATGATAAGACTGACTGCCAATATCAATCGCATCAGTCTCAGCCGCTTCCTCTCTGTGATATCGCCGCTATCCCTTATTTTTCCTACCAACAGACCGCATACATACGTAATCAGGGTTGAAATCACAATTAACACAATGTATACCGGATTCCAACACATATAAAAGTAATAACTTGCTGCCAAAAGCCACAGATACCTCAGCTTTTTGGGAATCACAAAATAGATACATACCACAATAGGAAAAAAGATCAAAAAATCAATAGAGTTAAATAACATTTCTTCCCTCTCATACAAACTCACATTCCCACACAGCGACTCCGCTGTCCTGGAACACTTCTCTCAGCCGCTCCTGCAGCTGTGCTTTGGTCACATTCTTCTTTAGAATAACCTGTAAAAATCCGCCGCCTCCGGCACCGGCTATGAATTTTCCGTCGATCAGATCCTCACATGCCATAAAGATCTGGTCGATACAGGTATTGGTCGATCCCGCATCCAGCTTCTTTGATAGTTCCCAATGCACATTAAAAAGCGCCGCAAATTCATCGATGTTACCCTGCTCCAGTTCAAACCGCATCAGTGCCGCGATCCGTTTCATATCGTATAACGCTTCTACCGACTCCGGTCTTCCTCCGATATAATTGCCGATTACGTCACGCAACAGATTTCTGGCAAGTCTGCGCTGTCCGGTATAGATCAGTGCAAACCGTTTCTGCAGCTCCTCCTTTGCCGCATCCGGGATATTGATATATTGTACCCGGATATTCTGATTCAACCCTTTTTCGGTCGTAATATATTTAATCCCTCCGGTCAGCCCACCGACCTGATCCTGCCAGCCGCCTCCGGTACTCATCACCTGCTCCATGCAGGATACGATCTCATAAAGTGCACTGTCACTCAATGTTTCTCCCAGGAATTCAAAAATCGCCTTCACACATGCCCCTGATAGAATCGAACTGGTTCCGAGTCCCGAGCCTTTCGGCACACCGACTACCTGCGTGGACAAATAGATTCCTCCACCGAGTTTTTCCAAGATCTCCTGAAGTGATCCGCCACCCTCTAGCGGTACAATTCCGCATGCGATCAGTGCCGCCTTATGCAGTGCAAAAAAGTCATACGGATTATGGCAGTCCTGAATCTGCTCCAGGCTTTCCATGGTTCCGGACACACCGATATCCGCACTTTCAAATTCTACATGCAGCTTGTCCAGTTTCCTGACCGTTACCTGAACCGGACGGATTCCGTTTAAGGTGATTGCTGCATTCAATACTACTCCGCCCTGCTCATTACACTGCGGAGGCGTATCCGTCCATCCGCCGCCCCAGTTGACACGCACAGGAAGCTCCACATGCACTTCCTCTCTGGCAATTCGGAAGTTGCTCTTTGGAATCGACTTTCTTCCTTCCGCAAAGATCTCATTTTTGATTGTTTCAAAGCACATGCTTTCCAGCGTACTGTCATCATAACTGCCATAGCTTCTGCTCTGATGCTTCATATATTGCGACAGATCATAATATATACGGATGCGTTCCGAAAAAGGTGCCTGCCCGGCATATTCCATCAGCATAGTAAACTGTGCTTCACTGACACCACTCTCTCCGAAAACGTGTAACGCCTCCTCATAGTAACATTGCTCTTTGATCTTCTGTACGAATTTTTCAACAATGATCTGATTTTCCAAAGAAAGCTGCCAGGACAATAATTCACCGGTATCTGCACGGTTAAAGCTTTCATACAGACTCATTTTTTCCGCCTGCTGCCACTTTGTCAATGCTTCCTCACTGACAGGAACACCCATTGCAACTTTACACAAAAACAGTGCACTGTCCACTGCCTCTTTCATCGTATCACATACCGGATAGAGATCCGCAAACCACAGATAACGCCCTGTCTTTTCGGGTTCCCGCCAGATTTCCGTATCCTGCACCCGAAGTGCTCTCAGCAACTCCTGTAAACCGGTATACAGGAACGGCGCATCGGATTCATACGTTCCTTTCGGATTATCATTGACGGCATACACCCTGACTACATGCTTCCCGTTCTTTAAACGGATTCCATGCAGTACGACCTCTTCCGGAACTACACACCCGCTCAGCTCCAGATTGGAGATCACCGTACCGCATCCGATCTTCACATCCGCTCCGATAGAGCTGTTTTCTATATAAACGCCCTCACCCAAAGATGCCGCGTCTTTTATCATACTGTTGTAAGCTGCAAAGTTCACCGGGCAGGAAAATGCGTCCGGCTGTGCACTTTTCTTTTTGACCGAAGTGCATACCTGTTTCTTCCAGTCCAGAAACTCATAATCCTCCACACCGCTTGTCATCAGCTGTAATAACTCTGTGGTTGTTCCGAAATGGATAAACTCTGCCGGAGATAAACAGATCAGCTTCATGGAAAAAGAGCTGATGGCATCCCATATCTTAGTTCTGCAATCATGCAGTTCCTGATTGAATGTCCCTTCCGCAGCCTCCAGATAATAGTCTTCCAGCGTGGACTGCTCGGCAAGCGGATACAGAAAATCCCCGTAAAAGCTGATTCTTGCTTTCTCATTCACAAACGTGTCATACTTTTCCCGATCCACCCTTCCGTCCGTGGAAATCAGAGAAAACAATGCCTGCAACAAATCCTTATCCAGAAGCACCGCTCCGGTGTCCAGATCCACATAATCTTTGTCATTCACTGCACCGAGGTTTCGTAGCTGTTCTTCGGACTGCTTGTGCAAAAATCGTCCCACCATGTCATGACCGTTATTCAAAAACACGCCGTGATCCTTTCCCGTATGCACGTGTTCCTTGATCGAGATCGCTGCCACTCCCTGAAACTGTGCATCAATCTGGAGCGGGTTAAATAATAACAGCACATCTCCGGACAGCACCAGCATTCCCTCCGGAATCCTGCCGGCAACCCCCGTCATTGCAATCATAAATTCATCAAACAGAGTAGACGGTCTTCCGTTTGGAAGCTCCCTCGGTACCGGAGAAAACAATTTTCCGCACACGCTGTACTGCGGTACACGCTTGCTGTCCCCGCCGGAATGGATGACGAGGATCCGCTTTCCTTCAAAGCCGCCGCACTGCTCGGCAAGATAACGCAGCACATGAAAAGTCGCTCCGCCGGAACCGACTCTTTTTCCCTCCGGATCGGGAAGCACCGCATACTGCGTCTGCTCCGGAAGAAGATGGTGTTCCTTCCTATATGCAATCTGCTCTCTGTATACCGCTGCCTGATCTTCATTGGAGGCTGTCAGAATAACATAATCCCAATGGATAAAGGATTTGTTACGGATGCTGCGGTTATAATCCTCCCAAGAATCCAGATAGCTTTGTCTTAAAAAAAGATTTTTTAATTTACTGTATTCCGTCTTCATGCCACTGCTGTTCCCCCCGCTACTTTTTATTCGGAAAGCATTTCTGCAAGATACCTTGTAATCTTTGTTGCACCGGATGTGTTGCAATGTCCGTAATCTTTCAAATCCGTCCCGTAATCAAACTGTATTTCATCCAATAAATGAAAGAAATTAACAAACTCTACTCCCCGTTCTTCCAGATACGCATCCAGCCAATTATAATAACGCTGCACCGATTCGATATCTACATCCTTTACATCTTCCATGGCATAAAACGGTGCACCGTAACACAGTAATGTAATGTCATTTTCCTCGCACAGCGAAATAATCCGGTCCAGATATTTTTGATTGATCTGCGGAATTTCCTGCATATCGCTTTCCGGAAGAATGTTGATTCTCTCATATGGCATGATCTCTTCGGATGCCCAGAATCCTCTGGTATCATTTTCCGGATTTGCAAAATCTTTTCTTTGCAGTTCCTTCCACCTGCTGTGATAAACAGTAAACGGAATCCAATATGCCACACGGCTGTCTGATTCGATGATATTGTGAATTCCTTCGATTTTGGCACTGCCAAGCGGCATCTCATCAAAGAAATCATGGGTATATGCATCCTGTACCAGTTCTCCGTCATAAAAGCAGTAAAAGAGCTCCACAACAATGACATCCGGATGCTGTGACTCAATTGCCTCTTTCACACCATAATAAGTCAAAGCCATTGTCTGCGCCGATGTTACAAGCGCATAGCTTTCCATCCCATATTCTTCTTTTAATAACGGTGCATGAAAAGAACAATACAGGTGACTGGAACCAACCGCTACCACATCCACAGAATTCTTTTCCAAATGTGCAAAATTATACTGCGTTGTTCCGAGATCTTTATTTTCAAATACCAAGCTGACCGCCCAGAAGATCGCAAATAATATTCCTAATTTTATTATGATTGAACCAACGTATTTTATTTTTTTCATTATCCTACCACAATAGATCAAAACTGAAAATAAATGAACTGCGCCGCATCATATCCCGGTCCGTAAATTCCCCATATCAACAGAACGAAGATCATCACATAAACAGCTGCCGTTCTGATGATAACATTACGGCGGCGATATAGATCATACAGATTCACCCCTGCGTACTGCATCGCATCCACAATGAATAAAATCAAAACCGCAACGATCGCTACTCCAAAGTCTTTTGCATCCAACCCCAAAGTAAATAAAGTGCCGTTACAAAAAACCGACAGATCAGGCTTACACAGGATCATTCTTTTGCATATATCCAATGCCTGCCCCAGTGTTTCTGCCCTGAAAAAAATCCACGCAATATCTACCAGCACAAAAGTAATGATCACTTTTAAAACATTTCCTACCTGTTTTCTGAGCTTCTCATGTTGCCGATGATCATTCACAACAGATTCTTTGCGTTTTTTCCACCATATACAACCTTTGTGCAATAATTCTTCGGCAATCCGATAGAGCCCATGAAGTATCCCCCATGCAATGTAGGTATACGCCGCACCATGCCATAAACCGCTCACCAGAAATACAATCATGAGGTTGATATATTTCCGTATATCTCCCTTTCTGCTTCCGCCCAAAGGAAAATAAAGATAATCCCGGAACCAGCTGGATAATGAAATATGCCAACGATTCCAGAATTCCTTCACCGACTTTGAAAAATACGGCTGCTTAAAATTATTCATCAATTTTACTCCAAGAATCGCCGCAGCCCCTCTGGCGATATTGGTATATCCCGCAAAATCACAATAAATCTGAATCGCAAAAAATATAGAGGCAACTGCCAGCACCAATCCGGAATACATCTCCGAATTCTCATACACCTGATCCACCAGGATCGCTAACCGGTCTGCTATGACCATTTTCTGAAAATATCCCCAGAGCATCAGAAGAAACCCTCTGGAATTTCTTTCCTGATCCCATAAATCTGCTGTTTTCATCTTATGAAGCTCAGAAAGCAGGCTGGAGGATCGCTCGATCGGTCCTGCAACCAGCCGCGGAAAGAAGGATACAAACAACGCATAACTACAAATTGTTTCTCTGCCTTTGTTGTTTTGCGGTATACATCAATGATATATCCGATTGTCTGAAACGTGTAAAACGAAATTCCAACCGGTAGCAGCAGATCAAATGTATGCGGCGTGATCCCGACTCCTACCACTGCCAAAGCATCTGCCACTGCCTCCAGCGCGAAATCCAGATACTTAAATACAAACAGGATCCCCAGATTTGCTACCATTGTGACTGCAATGCAACCCTTTTTCTTCCCCCGTGTATCTGCGCGCTCTATCAGTAATCCGCAGGCATATGTAATGATCGTAGAAAATAAGATCAGCAGCGCATAGCGCGGATTCCAGCTCATATAAAAATAGTAACTGCAAATAAGCAGCCATAACTGCCTGCATTTTTTTGGAATTACATAATATACCGCAATAACAATCGGAAAAAACACTAAAAAGCTGAATGAATTAAATAACATCTCTTATCCTAACATTTCCGGTGTGATCACACCTTTTTTGATCATCACATTCGCATACACGGCCTGTTCGCCCGTTGCAACAACCGCATATGCCTTACGCGACTCCTCATAAAACTGAAACCGCTCAATATAACCGATCTTGGCATCCGCATTTCCTTCATAACGTTCCAACAATTCATAGAACCTGTCCCAGATCGGGAAATGATCCGGATCCTGCGGTTCCGGCGCCATCAGATTCACCGGATGCTCCACATATGTGTCGGTTGGAATGACCTTTAAGATTGCCTCCAAAAGCTCCGGCACGCCGTGACCGTCACAGCGGATGACTCTGGTATCCTTTCCGACCGATTCTGCCGGAAAGTTGCAGTCCGCAAGCACAATGACATCACCGTGTCCCATTTCGCATAATGTTTTTAATAATTCTGGAGA
>JBJFCE010000005.1:0-4575 GCA_051888775.1 Lachnospiraceae bacterium
GTGCCAAAATACGGCACCTAAGTACCGACGGACTCACAGTACCGGTCACCGATAGTTTTATCAGCGCCGGTTCCGCCTTACGGCCAGAGTTTCGCAATCTCCTATATACTCTTTCACTATTTTTACCAAAAAAAAGGAATTTATGTATTGACAGATTGCCACGAATTCACTATCATAATATTCGTGTGTTCCGTTAGTTCGTCCGTGTCCGGCTTTAATGAAACACCAATAACTACGATAATATGATATGGAGGTGTTCATCATGGCAAATATCAAATCCGCTAAGAAGAGAATTTTAGTCAGCCAGACCAAAGCAGATAGAAACAAAGCCGTTCGTTCCAGCGTTAAGACTGCTGTAAAGAAAGTTAATGCTGCTATCGAAGCAAACGACAAAGAAGCTGCTAAGGCTGCTTTAGTAGATGCTACAAGCATTATTGAGAAAGCTGCAAGCAAGGGTGTATATCATGCAAACTATGCTTCCAGAAAAGTATCCCGTCTTGCTCTTGCCGTTAATAAAATGGCATAATATATCGGATACGGTCTCAATCCATAAATGAGAACAAAAAAAGAACCCATACCGTCATGTGGGTTCTTTTTTTGTTCTCATAATCAATTTAAAGAAAAAATACTTTTCGCTCCCGGTATTGCTGCTTAGTGGTGACCTCCGCCACCACCGTGGGAATGTCCTCCTGCCGAGGTATGGTGTCCGCCACCGCCTCCTCCGCCGCCGGAGCTGGAACGTTCAATATGTCTTCTGGTAACATGTGTATTGACTAAAATATCCTGACGACGATTCAATACCGGACGACCGCCGTTGACATAGGTCGTGCTGACTGTCGTCTTTCTGCCCTTGTTGTCTTTCAGATGGATCATCAGATACACAACCGCAGTGATTGCTGCAACAATGATCATGCCCAAAACCGGTATCCGCTTTCCTCCCATCAGACTTCCGGACATATGATGATAAACACCCTCAATATAGCGCTTGTAAGCCTCATACGGATCATCATTGACTACTTCATTGACATCTTCAATGATCGCATTGATCGCACTGCTGGAAAAACTATCTTCAACTCTTCCTGAGGTTGACAGCCAGTTATAGGCATAACCGTACACACTGTCCGAGCGATCCCAGTTATCTACAAACACGCATCCGTCCCCATACGGCTTGTTATAGCCGAATGCATTCTCGTCGTAAAAATTATCCGCATAGACCATTACATATTCGTCTTCCGATACATATCCGATCCGGTCTGCATAGCTCTCGGCATACGCTCTCAGCGGTTCATCCAGAACCACCAATACGATATCACAACCGATTTCTTCCTGATACTTTGCAATCAGCTCCTCCAGCTTTTCTTCTTCCCTGTCGGTCAGCTTATCCGCATAATCATAGACTCTCTGCGTCGGACATTGGTTATTTCCTCTTTCATAATCGCTCGCCGTAGCTTTATGTAAACCAAACACCAATAAATAAATTGCGAGCATCACGCCCAATATGATCAGCGGTACACGCATATGCTTTAAATAATCTCTCATCCTACAGTACCCCCAATATCATATTTAAAAGTTGGCAACCGGCAAGCATAAATCCAAATACGGATGCACAGTAGCCGACCATCTTTGCCTTGGACATGGGCGCTTTTCCGATAATCTTTCCGGTCTGTCCGTTTACATGGAAACGATAATATTCTCCGCCGTACTCATAGGTATAGACCCATACCGGAAGCAGCGCATAATCGGTTGCTTTATTCTGGATCTGCAGATTTCTTCGTTCCGGTGTCAAAGAAGTATATCCGGTCAAAGACTGCCGCATCAGTTCCTCCGAGTCATTCTCTGCTTTTCTTCTGGCTCTCGGCTCAAGCTCCGCCGATCCCATATTATACATTTCTCCGTAAAATCCGGACATATATTTCATCTGGAACTGCTCAAGTGCCTGATAATCATACGGCTCCATCAGATCCATGATTCTGTCCTCCATCGCCAGAGAAGCATCTACCGGGATTCTGGAAAAATCGATGTCCATATCACGTTCCACATGGAAAATCTTAGTCTCCGTGTATTCCGTATCACCACTGGTCCATTTGCGCACCTTAGTTGCTCTTCCCGCCCAGTCATAATCAGCATGATAGTCGTACATAAAGAACGGTACATACATGCCTTCCATCTTGTCAAGCGATGCACGGGATAAAAAATCACCCGGCGCAAAAATCCGCTTGCCGAATTCCTTTTTGAGCATATCCTCCGCATCCTTACGGCTGACTTTAAACGGCAGGATCAAATGCGGTGTAAACTGCCCTTCCACACGTTCTTCAAATATGATGTAGCTTCCGCAGTGCGCACACCTTCCTGCCGAAGTATACGGCCCGATCTGTATCGGTGCACCGCAGTTTGCACATTGTGTAATCCCTCTTGAACTGACCGGAGCCTCACTGTCGATCCCATCGCAATGCGGACAGTACATTTTCCGACGCTGCGGATCATAGATCACATTTCCGCCGCAATTCTGGCACTTGTAGATCATTCCTTACTTTCTCCCTTCACCCAAAATACCTTGTTTGGATGATTGCGAAACTCTGCCGGCAGGATGGAACGGGTACCCACAGACCTGTCAGCGGCAGGCACGCTTGCGCTACACCTCGTCCGTAACGGTACATAAGGCACCAAAATACGGTGCCTAAGTATCGACGGACTCACAGTGCCTGCTGCTGACAGGTCTGTGGGTGTCCGTTTCATCCTGCCGACAGAGTTTCGCAATCATTTAAAATACCTTATTTATTGTATTGTACTGATTTCCGGTCAATGATTCAACCACTTTTTGTTGCATTTTGTCCAAGTACAATTTATTCAAGCAGCTGTTCTAACATATGCTCTAATATATCGCAAAATTCTTTTGGTGAATCATATTGCGGCATATGTCCGCAGCCTTCTGCCAAAGCAAACTGTTTTTCAGGTGCACTGATGCTGTTATAATATTCCTGCGCATATTTTTCCGGTGTGGTCCAATCATCAGAACCTGTGATAAATCCTACCGGCACCTGATATTCCATGCCGTAATCCCGTATATCATGCTCCATGATATAATCAAACAGCTGCTCATTTAATGCAATATATTCTTTAAAGTCACCTGCCTGCTTTAAAAACCACCGCATATCATCCATTCCCATATAGGGAGACGTGATTCCTTCCCAAATGGTGTTGGATGATTTTTCTGCCACATGATACTTGCTTGTGTAATTTCTTAAGTCCATCATATTCACTAATGACCGTTCGCCCATATATCTTTGATAAGCAACTTCCATCTCACTCGTATCATCGCCTCTTGCGATTGCTTTTTCCATGGCATCTTCATAGCTGTAAATATCACTTTCTATTGTAACAACCTGACCAACACCAATATATGCTGAGACCTTTTCGGGATGATTTAGGACATATTGGCTTCCTAACATGGTTCCGTAGGAATGTCCGACAATGATAACGCTTTCTGTCCGAAAACGATCGCAGGCATAATCAACAAGCTCATCCAGATCAATCTGTGCCTGCTCAAAGCTGACTGTTTCATTTGCTGCATCTTTCCCGATATTATGGAAATAGGTTCTGCCGCAACCTCTCTGATCCCAGTTAATGATCGTATAATCGTCTACTAGATATTTCTGAAAAATATAATTCACAAAAGTATCCGAACTGGAAGGACCGCCGTGCAGCCAGATAATAACAGGATTTTCAATGCTTTCACCCTGAATGAGCAGATATTGCTCCTGACCGCCGAGTGTGACATAGATGCCTTCATTGATCCCTCGATCGGTATCGATATAAGACTCAAGATATTTGAAATTTCTGCATCCGATAATCACTGCAATGCTTCCGAAAAGAATGAACAAGACAGCACCAATGACCCATTTCATTATGCGAACCGGAATACTTTTCTTGCGTTTTTCAGAAATTTTTCTATTATGTCCCATATGAATGCCAATATGTCCGATTCCCAGAATAATCGTCGAAATGATCAGGAATATATTGCACCCATACACGCCAAGCAAAAAGAATGCACCAACCGGCAATGTAGCTAAGGCGACAGGAATCCCGCAAATGCTCCCGTAAAAATCAGACATTTTCTTTTCACTTTTAAAATATCTGACCCAGCATACTTCATACAAAATCATCAGCACAAACGAAACCAACAGCCATATGCACCATACAGACTGAACTCTGATATTAAAGTCAGAGAATATCAGCACGCAACAACTTACTGCGATCTCTCCGATCCTCTCCATGATCTGCAAAAATTTGTTTTCTTCCCGGACATAGTGGTCATAATCTTTCGGTCTGTTTTTTACCCAAATGATATTAGGGATAAATAACATAAGCAGATATAACAGTCCTATGTATGAAAATCCGAAATGTATCATCTCCCGATCTCCTTCTGTATAAAAGTGGCTTTAAATGATTTATATTATATCATAAGCCCGCCAAAGTCCGCTATGCACCATTCCTATTTTAACAGAAAATTTTCAAAAAACATTTTACCCACTTTTATCATCGCTATTTTCATCCAAATATGATATGCTGAAAGCA
>JBJFCE010000006.1:0-4396 GCA_051888775.1 Lachnospiraceae bacterium
GCACCTTATGTACCGCTACGGACGAAGTGTAGCGAAAGCGTGCCCGCCGCTGACAGGTCTGTTGGCAACCGCCGCGTCCTTCTGACAGAGTTTCTCCTACTCCTATCAAAAAAATCAGGGCAGCCAGAAACTCAAGGTTTGGGCTACGGGGTTTTCTGAATAGGAAATTCCCCGGTCGGAATTCATGTATAGGAAGATTTTCTGCTGAGTGATCAGGTAGTCCCGGTACTGATCATAGATGTCCGATGAAGCACAGCGGAACGTTACATAGTTTTGTCTTGCGGGGTCCGCCTGTGCAAACAGGGCGGACAGTGCTTCTGTATCAAATACCGTAAAATACGCCTGTTCTCTAACGTAAAAATTATCCGTGATCGCCGTGCAGTACGGCATGGAAACAATCGTATCGATTTCATGTGTCTGTTCGATCTGATCCGTCGTGATGCACAGATATTCATAATTGATCCCCGGAACATTGGCGGTCACGGTATCCGCTCCCGAAGTATAGGAAGCATCTCCCCATGTGACATCCACGTAATAGTAATCTCCGTCTGCAGCTACCAGATTCCATGCATGTCCGTAACCCGTTTCTTTGATCGAGCCGGTCACAAGTGTTGCCTCCACACCTGCCTCCCGGCATAAATACTGATAGGCTTTGGCATAGCCCTGACAGACGGACTGTCCGTATAAAAATACGGAACAGATGCTCTGATTCTCCGGTGCATTAAGTATATAATCCGTATGCCCGATCAGATATTCGTACAAATAACGCAGTCTGACATAGTCATCTCCGTCAGGCATACCTGAAAGACACTCTGCTACATAACGGTCAATCTCCGGTTGCTTTGCCGCGATCTGCTCCGGTGTCATGGTATAGGTTCCCGTAAAACGAATCCGCTGCACGCTCGAATCCAACAGATACTGGGTATAGCTGTAGCCCGATACATAGAAAATCTCCGGATGATCCGCAAGTACCGCCTGAAATACCAGATCCAGACGATCACCGTCGGTTTCCGACACCGTAATATTTTCCTCCAACTGACTTAAAATCATTAGAATTTCTGCATATAAAAGCTGCTGTGATTCCTCCAGCCGGTCATAGTAATAGAGTCCCTTCTGTTCCTCCCGCAGCTTTTCCACCGACAGGTCGTTCATACCGATCCGGTTCCACGCATCCAGTTCTTCCTGTGTCAGTCCGTTGATATTTTCGCACAGCACAACAACGGCACCGGTATCCTGTGCAGGTTCTCCGGTTCCGTCCTCTACATCTGCGCCTTCCGTAATTTCATAGCCGTTTTCCGATATTTCTTCCGCGGCATGTTCCTTTTGAGAAGGAGGCGATTCCTCTTCTGTAAAAAAGTCCTCAAACTGCTCCGGTGCGGCGCATCCGCCAAGCATCAATATCAGTCCGAAAACTGCAACGCCCTTTACGGCTCGTCCCATCTTCATGGTGATTTCCCCTTATCCACGTCCGAACTCGGATAATACCAGTCCTTTATTGCGTTCCAAGGTCATACCGACACTCCATTCATTAACAAATAACAGCAGCGGCCTGTCCTTTAAGTCTTTGATTTTCTTCATATCGGAAGTTCCCGTCAGATTCTTCAAATCGATATCCGTATTCTCGATCCAGCGGATATGCTCATACGGCAGATTTTCCAGACGGATTTCCACATTATATTCATTTTCCAGCCGGTATTTTAACACATCAAACTGCAGCACACCGACCACTCCGACAATGATTTCTTCCATACCACTGTTAAATTCCTGAAAGATCTGGATCGCACCCTCCTGCGCAATCTGCGTAATCCCCTTGACAAACTGCTTGCGCTTCATCGTATCCAGCTGTCTGACTCTTGCAAAGTGTTCCGGCGCAAACGTCGGAATGCCCTCATAGCAGAACTGCTCTTTTGGCATGCAGATTGTATCTCCAATGGAAAAAATACCCGGATCGAATACTCCGATGATATCTCCCGCATAGGCTTCCGACAGGATCTTGCGTTCATCCGCCATGATCTGCTGCGGCTGGGAAAGACGCATTACCCTGCCGCCCTGTACATGCTTGACTTCCATGCTGGCATCAAACTTACCGGAGCAGATACGCATAAACGCGATACGGTCTCTGTGTGCTTTATTCATATTGGCCTGAATCTTAAACACAAATGCGGAAAAATCATGCTCGGTCGGTTCGATCAGTCCGATATCCGCTTTTCTCGGAAGCGGTGTTGTCGCCATTTTTAAAAAGTGCTGTAAAAAGATCTCCACGCCGAAATTGGTCAGTGCCGAGCCAAAAAATACCGGGGTCAGATTGCCCTTTCGCACTTCTTCCAGATCAAATTCCGCACTGGCACCGTCCAAAAGCTCGATCTCACTTTCCAATTGCTCCTTAAAATCAGCGCCGATATGATCAAGCAGGGCAGCCTCATCATCCATAGAGATTCTGGTCGCTTCACCCTCTTTGGTTCCCTTCTCGGTATCAGAAAAGGTGATAACACATTTTTCCTCTCGGTCATAAACGCCCTTAAAGCTCTTCCCGGAACCGATCGGCCAGTTCATCGGACAGGTCGCAATGCCCAGCTCCTTTTCAATCTCATCAAGCAGATCAAAGGTATCGTTCGCATCCCTGTCCATCTTATTGATAAAAGTAAAGATCGGGATCTTACGCATGACACAGACCTTGAACAACTTTCTCGTCTGTGCCTCGACGCCCTTGCTCGCATCAATGACCATGACCGCAGAGTCCGCTGCCATCAGGGTACGATAGGTATCCTCGGAGAAGTCCTGATGTCCGGGCGTGTCCAAAATATTAATACAATAACCGTCGTAATTAAATTGCAATACGGAAGAAGTAACCGAAATACCTCTTTCCTTCTCTATTTCCATCCAGTCGGAAACCGCATGTCTGGCTGTTGCCTTTCCCTTGACACTTCCCGCCAGATTGATCGCACCGCCGTATAAGAGGAACTTTTCCGTCAGA
The DNA here is from genome assembly GCA_051888775.1 of Lachnospiraceae bacterium. Classification (GTDB taxonomy): domain Bacteria; phylum Bacillota; class Clostridia; order Lachnospirales; family Lachnospiraceae; genus JBJFCE01. Next base: position 2,975 of record JBJFCE010000006.1, read on the forward strand.
GTCGTCTTTCCGGCATCCGGGTGGGATATGATCGCAAATGTTCTTCTTCTGTTGATTTCCTTTGTATAGTCAGCCATTGTAAAATGCTCCTTTAATTTATGATTTTCCTGCGTGTTGGTACGACATCGCACCATTTTCAGTGCTTTACCGCTATCTTATTCTTCCTCAGAGCATGGGAGTACCATGCGTCTTTTGTTCGATTTTAAAATAGTCTAACACGGTTGCTGCAATGTCTGCAAAGGTCTCTCTGGTTCCGAGATTTCCCGCAGGAAGCTTCTTTCCATACATAAGAAGCGGCGTATACTCTCTGGAATGATCCGTGGAAACAGTATAACCGGGATCACAGCCATGATCTGCCGTAATCATCAGAATATCATCTTCTCTCATTTTCCCCATGATATCCGGTAACTGTTCATCAAAATAGGTGATTGCCTTTGCATAACCGTCGATATCGTTACGATGACCGTACAACATGTCATAATCTACCAGATTTACGAACAGAAGTCCATCAAAATCTTGCTCCATATACTCCAATGTTTTTCGGATTCCGTCCGCATTGCCCGTTGTATAGACGGACTCTGTGATGCCTTTTCCGGCAAAAATGTCCTTAATCTTGCCGACTGCGATCACATCTTTTCCCGCATCCTTCAACTGATCAAGCATCGTTGTCTGCGGCGGCTCGAGTGAAAAATCATGCCGTCTCGGAGTTCTCTCATAGTGTCCGCTTGTACCGATAAACGGTCTTGCGATCACGCGTCCGACACCATGTTTTCCGGTCAGGATTCTGCGTGCGATCCTGCAGTACTCATAAAGCTGTTCCACCGGAACAACATCTTCATGCGCCGCAATCTGAAATACACTGTCCGCGGATGTATAGACGATCAGATCCTTCGTCTTTACATGCTCGTCTCCGTAATCCCTGATGACCTCTGTTCCGGAATAGGGGCGATTACACAGGATTCCTCTTCCGGTCTGTCTTGAAAATTCATCTAACACCTCTTTCGGGAATCCGTTCGGATAGGTAGGAAGCGGCTCCATGGACCAGATTCCGGCGATTTCCCAATGTCCGATCGTCGTATCCTTTCCCCTGGACATTTCTGTCATGCGTGCGATTCTTCCGATCGGTTTCTGCTCCTTTTCCAGAAAATCCACTCCATCCAGATCGGTAAGTCCCAGTTTTTTCAGATTCGGTATGTGAAAAAAGGAGCTGGATGATACGGACCGCAGTGTGTTGGTTCCTGCATCTCCAAACTGCGCCGCATCCTCCATTGCCCCGATTCCAAAGCTGTCAAGTACGATCAAAATTACTCTTTTCATATTTTGCCTTCTCTCTTGTTTTGAATATAATTGTTATACCATAAGTCCGCCATGCACCATTCGGGCTCCTGCGGTGCCCTCATTCACGGGCTTCGCCCTATGTCT
>JBJFCE010000007.1:0-21044 GCA_051888775.1 Lachnospiraceae bacterium
AATACGGCACCTAAGTACCGACGGACTCACAGTGCCGGTCACCGATAGGTTTATCGGCATCGGTTCCGCTTTACGGACAAAGCTTCGCAATTACCTAATGAGAATTCAAGAAAGGGGTGTTCATTTGAACACCCCTTAAATAGCTTTTGCAATATTTACTCTAAAATTTCAATTGTAGCTCCTATTAGCTGTGCAAAATAGAAGTATCCATAAAAGTACTCTTCATCCGCAAGCAAAGCAGAATAATCCACGCCGGACGGAATTGTCATTTTGTAAAGAACCTCTTTGTATTCAAAAGTGATTACGAATGTCGCATCGCTTCGTTGGGCAAGCTTTTCCACGATATAGTCAGTCATTGTATGGTACCAGCCGGATTCAAATGATGCATCACCATTTTCCGGTACCTTTTGAATCATTTCAACCAAACCGTTTACATAAATTGTAGCTTGAGGAATTGTTCTTCTTTCCCTTACATCACCGCAGGAACATCTGTATTCCTCTATTCCGTCCCACTCTGTTGTTACTTCTCGTACTGTCACCCATGAATAGGAGTGTTCATGGGCAGGGGCTGATTCCGAATCTGTTTCGTTTATAACTAAATAATAATAAACGTACCCCATCGAACCCTTCATAGCATTATATTGTGGTTCACCACTCATAGTTGTCCAGGATGAACTCTCTGACTCCCAAACTGCACTATTTATACTATTATAAGCACTTATATTGTAGAACACAACTAACTTACCGGAAGATAAACCCGCATCTCGAATAAGTTCTCTTATTATGGGAATGTACTCTGAATCCGCTTCCCGCTCTGCTTGACTGGGTGGATTATCCGATACCAAGGCTTTTGCCTCATCAAAGGTAACATCCTCCCCCACAGCAACAAGCTCATATGTTGGTGCAGCCTTTACCTGTACCCCCCCCCACTGCAAATACGCCAATCATCATGGTGAGGGTCAATACTGTTGTCATTAATCTTTTCCGTGTCTTTCTCATAGAACTTTCTCCTTTTTGTTGCTTACTATCTATATATCAATCTCCTTCACACCCTACTACTGTAATGCCGTTTCTTAATTATTGTCAATTGACCTGTGACGAATCGACATTAATGCGTGACGAATCGACATTTATATGTGACAAATTGACATTTATACGTGACGAATTGACAAAATCTGCCCTTTTCGATTGATATGCTCAATTTCTATTATGAAACGACAACACTACTCCGGCAGTTTCCCCAAATAGCGCATCAGCGCTGTTTCGGCATCGCTGCTGTTTCGGGTAAATTCTATCTCCGAGATATCGAACAAAATACACCCACAGTGGCCTCGAAAAGTCGGAAAGCATATCACTTTCAAATAGGTATCAATTTCCGGGCTGAAATCGATCATCTCCAGCATTTCGCCGTAAAGGGTGGATCGCTCGTAGTTTCGAAGCCACTTGGAATCCATGTTGGAAAACAGGCTGCCAAAGGAGCTGCCGATAAGCTGCTCAAGCGGTAATTTCTCTAATTTTGCCAACGCAGGATTTCCGTACCTGAAAATCCAGTCCACAGCGTGACTTTCCTCATTGAACACCATCTCGATATCCGTAAACGCAAAGGGCAGATTTTCAAATCCGCTGTAATACTTTCGGTATTCCTCCTCCGTAGCAGGAATCCCGTCCTCAAAAAAGCCGCTGATCATGTTCTTCTGTTTTGAATGAAACTGGGTCAGAATCTGTTTCTTTTTTCGTACCACATAATCCAGGGACTCGCCATTGCTTAAGTTGATCTTGTCGGTAATATCGTGTATTGCCATTACGGACACAAGGCAACCACGATGTACCTTTATAAAGCCCTCGCCAAGTTTTTCTGCAAGCTCTGAAAGTGTCATTCTTGTTTTGTAAATCTTATCTCCGGAAATATGTATCTCGGCATTATTCCCTATCATAAGGACATATAGGATTGTACCGATGTCAAGCACAATCTTTGCTCTGTTGGAAATCAGGGTTATTTTTTTCGCTTCCTGCAAATCAGGCACCTCCGTTTAGCCTTTACCTTCTTAACTTCTTTATAAACCAATCATAACATTTTGCAAATTATACTACTTTTTCATCCGGCTGACAATGAAGGATTGCAGATTCCCTGTATGCTGCAAGTTTCCGTCCTTGTCCACCGTGATACAAATTGCGCCGACCTGATCGGTTCGCAGCACCTTACAATCAACTTCATCAAGCCGCTCCAGTGTCTCCCCGCTCGGATGTCCGTATACATTCCCCTTTCCGCAGGAGATCACTGCCGCCTGTGGTCTGAGTGTCGCCAAAAATTCCGTTCCTGTCGCTGTCTTGGAACCATGGTGAGCGACCTTAAGCAGATCACAGGAAAACGGATCCCGCATATTTTCCAAAGCCAGAAGTTCCCCTGTCTCATCCGCATCTCCCGTAAAAACAGCCTGAAAAGAACCATATTCCAACAACAGAATCATCGACAATGCATTCCTGTCCTCATCCGTTCTTTTTGCCGCCTCCGCATTCGGATACAGGCAGGTAAATATGATATGATCGTTACCATAGGTATCTGCTTCATCCATGTAATTCACTGTAACACCTGCCTGTTTTGCCAATGCATCCAGCTTTTCCCATGCTTCATCGCGCGGGACATGTGCAGACAGCACGATCCGGTCAAGCTGTATCCCGCTTGTCTCATCGTTCAGAAGTTCTAATATCGCACTCGTATGATCATTGTCCAGATGCGATAAAAACACCGCATCCAGCGTATGAATCCCCTGACTTTTCAAAAAAGGAATCAGACGATACTCGGCAAGCCCGTTTTGATCCGTACTGCCACAATCAATCAGGATTCCGTGACCGTTTCTTTCCTGAATACAAATCCCGTCTCCCTGTCCTACATCCAAAAATGTGATCCTGAGCCCATGTCTGACAGGAACCGTCACACACAGCACAGACAAGCCTAAAATCAGCATGCCTGCTATCCGAAATCGTCCGATTCTCCTGCATCCTGATGCTCTTTTTCTCTCTGTATATGCTGCAACCAGCAAAAATACCAGCACACCCAATGCATATCCGCAAAGCTGATACCCTTTCGGTCTTCCGATGATCTGCACTGCTCCCGGCAGTGTTAAAAGAAGTCTGCATCCGCCCCGATATATCCGCAAAAGCATACTACAGACCGACGCCGCTATACTTCCCGCGATTCGGATACCGCCGCATAACAACAGTGAGACTCCGCTCCCCACAAGAATTCCCATTGTCGGAAGTACAAGCAGATTCAAAAAAATCGAATACACAGAATATTCAAAATAATGGTATAAGAGTATCGGGAAAGTAACAACAGTAACGGACAGACTTGCATACAACATGCTTCTGAACTTTCCCGAAATTTTCTTCCTGTCCTTCTTTCCAAACAGACTTTCCAGTGCCGGAAGCACACATCCCATGCCGATCACAGCTCCGAAAGACAATTGAAAGCCCGCATAAAAAACATATCCCGGCTGTTCCAACAGCAGGCAGACCGCTGCCACCGCCAATGCCGTCAGCATATCATAGGTTCTTCCCACACGCCCGGCATTCAGCCGGATCGCAAACATCAAAATCGCCCGATATGCCGAATTGCTCATTCCCGTCATCATCCCGTACAGCACCATGAAACCGATCACAATCAGCATAGCAGGTGTCCGGGGCAGGCGGATCTTCCGGAACAGATGATATAATCCCATGCCCAATAAAGATATATGAAGTCCCGATATTGCCAGAATATGGGAGATCCCACTCTGGGTAAACAACAGTCGATCCGTCTCCGACAGTCCGCTCCTGTCTCCCAAGAGCATTGCCTTTATGATTCCCGCATCTTCTTCCGACAGATACACATCCAGTTTCCTGCTGCCCGCCAGTCGGATCCGATACAAAAAATCTCTTAGCTTATCATAGTCTGCACTGATTTCGCACAGCGATGCCTCTTCCACGGAAAAATACAGGTTCTGAACAGCATAATATGCACGTTGGTCAAACTGTCCCGGATTGGTGGCTTCCGAAAAAGAGCGCAACCTTCCGGTTACCATGACTCTGCTTCCGATCCGAACAGGAACCTCTTCATTCCTTTCGGAATACAGATCCGTATGATTTACTTCCGATAAATTGCATATGCAGGATACTTCTGAGAATTTATCAAGCTCGGAATCGAGCTTAATTTGCGAGGAATCGCAACTGACTTGATTAAGGTACAAACGTCTTTTTCCGTTCCGGTACTCGATTCGTTTTACCGTTCCGGACAGGATCACCTGTGTGCCGTCAAAGGCATCTGCCTCAAACGACGGCGGCGGCACAACATATCTGTACAGTGCCACCGTTATCACAAAGATCAGGCAGATATAACATAGAGGTCTTTTCATAAATGCCGCTCATTTCACGACCAGCTCCAGATTTCTTTCAAAAACAGTATTCAGACTGACCTTTTCATTGTACAGGACATCGGTCTCCCCTTCCACCAATATCTGTACTTTATTAACATTTGTCAGTTCCACTAAAGAATTTGTAATCGCATATAATGTCACATCCGACGTTACATTATAAATCTGAGTCAGAAAATCCTGACTGAGATTGACATAGCAGATACCATCCTTTACCGCAATAGACAGGATCGTTGTTGCCGGATTGATCATCGGGTAACTTCCCTCTTTCTCCGGTCCGGCAAGTAACTGTTCTACGACGATTTTTTCCAATGCAATATTACTGTTATATTCCACTTCCCGCTTCTCGGAAACTAACATATCTCCGTTCTCATCGGCAAAGTACAAGGTCAGTGTTGTTGTCTGATACGCATTAATCTCTGTTCCTGCATTATCGATAAACATATCTGCGGTCAGGTTTCCGAGCGGGTTGCCCGCACTGTCCGTTAACGGCGTCCCCGCGATCTGAAAGCTGACACAGGTTACACCCTCCACCTGCGTCAATGTACGCACAATGGCTGCACGGATCAAAACTGCCGTGGTCGGCTTCAACAGCAGATATTTTTCATCCAGATTCATGATCACCTGCTCTCCGTCCAGACTCACGCTCAGCACAGAAAAATCATAATCCAACGCCGCATGTGTCTCCAGATCATCCTGCTTGGTCCTCATTGCCTCGATCAATGCCGACAGCTGTAACGCCGTATCTCCCTCCTCAATCAAAATTTCTTTGGAAAAAACTTTTGTTTCTTCATTATTCAGGAAATACAGATCATATGAAATTGTATTTTCGGTCTTCATTGTCTCCTGCCCGGAACATCCGGTTATAAGCAGCAAGATCAGCGCCATCCATACAGCTGTTACTCTTTTTTTCATATATACACTTCCTATAACATGACGTTCCGGCACCGTTCTCTTTAAGAAACGGCTTCTGCCGCCTGTTATTTTACATAATTTAACGGTATCTTCACTGTAAAAGTCGTGCCCTCACCAAGGGTACTTGCCAGTTTGATAGAACCTCTATGCATCAAAACAGCGTTTCTGGTAATGGAAAGTCCCAACCCCGTACCTCCGATTTCTCTGGAATGGGATTTGTCCACACGATAAAATCTCTCATAGATCTGGTCAAATGCTTCCTCCGGAATACCGATTCCGGAATCTGAGACCTCCACTGTAAAGAACTGGTGATCCGCATCTAACAGCACCTTTACCCAGCCATGCTCCACATTGTACTTGATCGCATTTTCAATCAGGTTTGTAAATGCGAGAGTAATCTTCACTTCATCGATTCCTGCCGTCACCGGACGGATGGATTCCAATGTCAGTTCCACATCCCGCTTCATTGCGATCGGTCTTAACCGTTTTAGGATCAACTCCAGCATCGCATTGACATCCACCTGCGTAATATTGATATCTGCCTGCGTCTTGTCCATCTTGACCAGAGAAAGCAGATCATTGACAATCTTGTTCTCCCTGTCGATCTCATCCGCAATATCGAGCAAAAATTCATGATACAGCTCCGGCGGAACATTTTCCTGCATCAACAAAGAATCTGCCAATACCTTCATGGAGGTCATCGGCGTTTTCAGTTCATGGCTCACATTGGATACAAATTCTTCTCTGGATTCATCAAGTACGCGCATTCTGCCGTACAGCTCATTAAAGGCATCCGCAATATGCTCCGTTTCCAGATACTCCGGTACGGATATCTTTTCATTCGAAAAGCCCGCTTTTACTTTCTGAATCTCCGTCGTGACATGATCAAACGGCTTGCTGATCAGTTTTGCGGTCACTGCCGAAATTCCAATCAACAGAATCAACAGGGAAAACTGCAAAATCAAAGCATTCCGGTTCAAAATCTGTCTCGTCGTCTGAATGGAATCCGTCGAAACGCTGATCAACAGAACACCCTGCACTGTCGAAACCTCTCCGGTTCCTTCCGGATTTTCCACCGTAATAGTCTGTATAATCGGGATCGTCATTTCCAGATATTCGTTTTTGCTGTCATAATTGGTCGTGTTGGTACCGTTAAAGCACTTGATGATCTCCTCGGAGATCATGACCTTGCCCTGACTGATTCCGTAAGTATCCTTGATCACCTTAAAGTTCTGATCCACCACCAGAATCCTTCCGTCATACAGCTCCGCAAACTGCGATAATTCTGCATTGACAACCTCTGAAGAAGAATCCAGAAGATAGTTATAAGTCAATAGGTGATTTGCCAGAATCCTCCCCTGCGTCTGAATATCCGACGTTTTCAGATTAACGGCTCTTTCCGTATAAGTCTCAAGGATTCCGTAACGCAAAATGATACATGGGATGCTTCCCGCCAGCATGATAATCAAAAAAATACGTACCTTAAAGCTTCTCAGTAATTTAATTTTTCCAAGAAAGTTTTTTACTCTTTGAATCATAAAAGCCGTTATCCTTTAAAGAAATATCCCATTCCCCATTTTGTATGAACATACTTCGGCTCGCTCGGATTCGTTTCTATCTTTTCACGCAGGCGTCTGATGTGGACATCCACCGTACGTTCATCTCCCGGATAGTCAGCCCCCCATACCGTCTTTAACAGCTTTTCCCGGCTGTAGACTTTATTCGGGTTCAGCACCAGAAGCTCTAACACATCAAATTCCTTCGCTGTCAGATTCATCTCTTTTCCGCAGATATAAACACGTCTGCTCTCGCAGTCCAGCTTCAGATCGCCATACTCTACAATATTTTCCGTACTTTCTTTTTCATCCCTGATCGTACGCCGCATAATTGCCTTAATACGTGCTTTGACTTCCAGAATATTAAACGGCTTGGTAATATAATCATCCGCACCATATTCCAGACCGAGGATCTTGTCCATATCATCACCTTTGGCTGTCAGCATTATGATCGGTACATTGGAAAACTCTCTGATCTGCTGGCACACCTCCAGTCCGCTCAGCTTAGGCAACATAATATCCAGCAAAATAATATCGTATTGGTTATTCCGCACCTTTTCTAACGCTTCTTCACCGTCATAAGCACAGTCCACTTCCATATTGTCCTGTTCCAGACTGAATCGGATACCTTTCACGATCAATTTTTCATCATCCACAATTAACACTTTTTTTCCCATTTTCACACTCAGACCTTTATCAATTCTTTTATTTTTTCATATACTCCTGCTTTGATCCCGGTTACATTCATTAATTCTTCCGTATTCCGAAATGCCCCATGCTCATTACGATACGAAATGATCGCTTCCGCCCGCGTCGTTCCGATACCCGGAAGGGTACATAATAACTTCTCATCCGCCGTATTGATGTTGACTCGCGTATCCTGCGTTTCTTCCGTCCGATAGCTCTGCGTCTGCCCGGAAAATATACCGCTCTGCACTTCTTCCTGCGTGGGTATATAGATCTGCATCCCATCCGTCAGCTCCTGTGCCTGATTCACCGCCTGATCTGCCGCATCTTCGGTCAATCCTCCTGCCAGCAGGATCACCTCGTACAATCTGCTTCCTTCATCCACACAATAGACTCCCGGCTGTGCTACCGCACCGCAAATATGTACATAGCAGACACCGATATGTTCTGTAGGCTCAACATTCTCGGACTTACTCTGTCCTTCCGTGTTCTGCTCCGGCTCACTCTGCTCAGATACAGTCTGTGAATTGTCCGTGAACTCTTGACGGTCACATTCCATTTGCTGCGTATCCGCCGGTTCCTCTCCTGCCATTTGCGTATTTCCTGAAAACCGATACTCCTCTTTCGCACATCCGCTCAGCAGATACAAGCAAAATAATCCTACAATACCTGCACAGACACCTATAGAAACCCGCCTTATTTTTCCTGCATTTCGCATATTCTGTTTTACATATGATAACCGTGTATTTATTGTATGCTATCTGATTTTGAAAAACAAGTGCAAGTTCTTTCCACACGCAAAAAACCACATTGTTTTGAGACGCATGTTTCAAAAGCACTGTCCCGGCAACCGCATAAAACAATATTTTCGGCACGCTCTCGCTCTGCTTCAAACGTAGCGGTACTAATGTCTTAAAATACAAGACATAAGTACCGACGTTTTCAGAAGGCACTCAAATATTGTTTTATGCGGTTGCCGGGACAGTGCTTTTGACGCTCCCTGCTATTTCTTAAATAGCACGATCCCTCCGATTGCAATTGCCATTCCCAGTACCTTTCTCCAGGAAAAAGGCTCCTTTTCCACACCGAACAAACCCAAAAGCTCAATCGCATAGGATACGATCAGCTGTGAGATGACAATGATCATGGCGGATGCTGCCGGGCCGAGCGCCGACATGCTCTTGATGACGGTCAGTGTAATAAAAGCACCGATCACACCGCCAAGTAACAGATACTTCGGCTCTACCTGCCAAAGTCCGCCAAAGGATCGGCGTTCCGTAATCCCCCAAGCCGCAAGGCAGACCAAAAGGGCACTGAACTGGACAAACGCACTTGCCGTCCATACTCCCGCCGTTTTAGATACCTGTGTGTTAAAGACACCCTGAATGCTCATCAGCGCACCGGAAATAATTGCAATAAGAAATCCAATCATACGAAACCTCTTTTTTCATAAAGCATGTCCCGATGATTGGATTTTATGCGTTTGATCAATCCGAATCTTCCATTCCGCTGTCTTCGTATTCCGATTCATCAATTTCTTCTTCCGGAATTTCTATATACTCCTCCATATATTCTTTTCCCGTGATCTGTTTCATGATCTTCTCTGAGAGGCGCCGCAATGTCTGGTTGGCATCATCACCGAGCCATACATTGGTAAAGCACATCTCCAGTTCCACCCAGAAATTGCTCGTCTCCACTACCTTGGGCATCGGAACGGTTGCGGCATATTCCATCAGAATAATATCAATTGCCCCTACATCATAGGAAACATTCAGGCAGGATGCAACCTTGCCCGTTCTGGTATAAAGGGAATCCGCATGATCCAGACAAATATATTTTGCGAATGCGTTTGCCTGTGCCTTCTTATCGCTGTATCCGTTGACCGCAACGGCATTGGTATAAGAAACCTCTTTAGACTGAAGCTCATCCGTCAGATCCGGAATCATGGCCACCCCATATTCATATGGGAAAGTTCCGTCTGCTTTTGCCTGCTCCAGTCTTGCAATCGCATCCGTTGTCGCCAATGTAAAGATCGTCTTTCCTTCCATAAAATCCTGAATGACGCTTTCATAGCTCACATGATCCGCATCAACGGAAAAGAACTGATTTAAGTCCTGATATACGTTCAGGCAACGGATCGCATTTTCATTATAGATATCTACCTGCTCCGGATTATCTCCGGCCGGTCCGCCGACATCCACATAATTACCGACAAAAAAGTAATTATAGAAAATATCGGATACATCCCACTCAAAAATTGCATCTACATTTTCCGGTGCGTCATACTGATCCGCAAAATCCAGAATATCATCGATCGTCATAGGTACCAGTTCCTGCGCTCTTGCCAAAACCGCCGCCTGAAATTCCGGATCCTCCATCAGTGCAGCTTCCCCGGCATTTTCGCCGTCTCCGTTCTCCTGTGCATTTTCTGTATTCTGGAAAGTTTCTGCCGCTGCGATATCCTCCTCGGCATTTTCAGCCCACTCTGCCTCCACCTCGGCAAGTGCCACCTGCTCCAGATAGGTGGCATTATATAGCAGATAGCTTGTCTCAAAGTACATCGGGTAAGCGACATATTTGCCTTCATAAGTAACCGCATCCAATGCCGGCTGGGAATAATTCTCGGTACACAGAATGCCGTATTGGTCCGACACCTCAGCTGCAAGCCCGGCCCTGTATGCTTTTCCGAGCAAATCGTTTCCTACAATATACAGATCCGGTTTTTCTCCGTTCCGGATACTTACATAGTTGATATTTTCCAGATACTCCAGACCGGATACCAGTTTTAATTCCACATGCACATCCGTATCTTCATAATAGGCAAGTGCCACGCTGTTTAAAAAGTCCGTCAGTGTATCGTCCGTATACCACAAAACAATGGTATCCTTAGAAGAGAATGTATTTGCCCCCTCTTCATCCGTTGTTCCGGAATGAATCACACCCACATAAAGTTCCAGTGCCAGCATGCAGACGATCAGCAGCACAACACAAAGTCTGTTTTTTAAACTCATATCCTATCTCCGTTTTTATGATGTAGCAAGACACCGATCAAGGATTGCGATCATATCGTCCACCTGCTCCTTTGTCACAATCAAAGAAGGAATGATACGGATAATATCGGATCCCGCATTGATCAGTAAAAGTCCCTGCTCCAGTGCCTGATTGATGTAAGGCGCAACCGGTCTGTCAAATACCAGTCCCTGCATCAGACCTACGCCTCTTCTTTCTGTAATCATATCATATTTTTGCACCAATGTATCCAGTTTTTCCTGAAGATATTCCCCTGTTTTTCTGACATTTTCAAGAATATTCATCTCTTCAAACAGATCCAGCACCTTGCAGACTGCCGCACAGGCAAGCGGATTACCTCCGTATGTTGTTCCGTGGTCTCCCGCTGCAAGAGAATGACCTGCCACCTCTTCCGTCATCAGAAATGCCCCTACCGGGACACCGCAGCCAAGCGCTTTTGCACAGGTCATAATATCCGGCTTGATACCGTATCTCTGCCATGCGAACATTTCTCCGGTTCTTCCCATTCCGCACTGGATCTCATCCAGTATCAACAGGATATCCCGCTCCTCACAAAGCGCCTTTACCTGCTTCATGAACTCTTCGGTTGCCGGATGGATTCCACCCTCTCCTTGCACGGTCTCAAATAAAATCGCACAGGTCTTATCCGTAACATTTGCCAACACGCTTTCAAAATCATTAAGCGTTGCGAAACGGATATTGCCGATCATCGGCTCAAACGGCTCACGATACTTCGGATTGCCCGTTACGGACAATGCTCCCATGGTTCTTCCGTGGAAGGAATGCTCCATTGCGATGATCTCATGATCGGTTGTGCCGTCTTTTAAATACGCATATTTTCTTGCAGCCTTAATCGCACCCTCAATTGCTTCCGCACCGGAATTGGTAAAAAAGACACGATCCATGCCGGATACTTTTTTTAACTTCTTTGCTGCCTCAATGGCGGGCACATTATAATAATAATTGGACGTATGGATCAGTTTATCGATCTGTCCTTTCAGCGCATCATTATATGCCTGATTGCCGTAGCCGAGTGCAAACACTGCAATTCCCGATACAAAATCCAGATACTTTTTCCCCGTAATATCATATAAATATACACCTTCACCCTTATCCAGCACGATCTGGTAACGGTTATAGGTATGCAGAAGCGCCGCTTCCGCATCTGCAATATAATCTTTCATATCCATGATAAGTTCCTCCTGTTTTCCTGATCGGATGCTCACATAAATCCCGCTATATGACAGGCTCACCGAATGATCTAGGCCTCTTTCGGATGACAAAGTGCCGCATCCGCATCCCGCATAATCACGGTACCGATTCCGGAATTGGTAAAGATCTCCAACAGCAGACAATGTGCAATTCGTCCATCCAGAATATGTACTCTGTTGACTCCGTTTCTGATCGCAGATGTACAGTTATTGAGCTTCGGAAGCATACCGCCCCCGATCAGTCCGTCATGAATCAGTCCGTCTGCCTCACTTGCAGTCAGTCTGGAAATAAAGCTTGATTTATCATTGATATCTTTATAAAGACCCTCGATATCTGTCAGGAATGCCAGTTTCTCGGCACCTACTGCCTTTGCAATCGCACATGCTGCATCATCTGCATTGATATTATAGGTATCAAACTGATCGTCCATACCGATCGGTGCCACGATGGGGAGAAAGTCCTTTTCCAAAAGATCATACAGGATCTTCGGATCCACCTGCTTGATATCTCCGACAAACCCTATGTCTTTGCCGTCGGAATACTTTTTATCCACCTTTAACAGTCCGCCGTCCTTACCCGTGATGCCGATTGCCTTCACGCCAAGCTCCTCCACCATGGTAACAAGCCTCTTATTGACTTTGTTTAAGACCATTTCCGCAATTTCCATGGTCTCTGCATCCGTCACGCGAAGTCCGTTGACAAACTCAGCTTCTTTGCCAACCTTGCCGACCCATCTGCTGATCTCCTTGCCGCCGCCATGCACAATGATCGGCTTAAAGCCTACCAGCTTTAACAGTGTAACATCCTGAATGACGCTTCTTTGCAGATTCTCATCCACCATAGCGCTTCCGCCGTATTTGACCACAATGATCTTTCTGTTAAATTTCTGAATATAAGGAAGTGCTTCGATCAGCACCTGCGCTTTGCTCATGACCTCAGTCATTTCTGTCTTATTCATGTGATTCCTTCTTTCTTCCGCTCTTTCTTATTGATTAAATGCTATAATATTCTCCGTATTCAGGGTAAAATCATAATAATTCAGATCTTCCCTTTTTGTCCACCCGATCTTCTTCCAAAAAGCATTCCCGATATCATTTTTGGTGAACGCAATCAGGGACACTTTATTGATCCGCTCTTTTTTCAAAGCTTCCATTGCCATGACCACCATCTGCCTGCCGATACCGTGCATCCGGTATTCCTCGGCAACACATACATGATACATACAGCCTCTTCTGCCGTCATGTCCGCACAGAATCGCACCTACGATTTTTCCGTTTTCCTCGGCAACCACACTGGTGGTAGGATTCCTTTTTAAAAACACCAAAACACCTTCTCTGGAATCATCCACGCTTCGGATGGCAAACCCCTTAATACTCATCCAAAGTGCATAGACACCGTCATAATCCTCGATCGTCATCGTTCTGATCGTCATTGCTCGTTACTTCCTTCCTGTGGATTTTCCGGTTTGATCCCTTCCCGCGGTTCTGCCGGCTTTACCCCTCTTTTTGATGCAAGCCTTGCCATATGCTGTGCTCTCTGCATGGCAAGTGATTTGATTATCTCAGCGGGGAATACCAGATTCTCACCGAACGGATTGATAATGTATCCCGCCAGATTGCCGCCGGAATTCAAAACATACTGTGCATAAACATCGAAATTCATGATCATATTCTTGAACTTTTCCGTAATACCGCACTTTTCCTTCCACTCATTTAACTGCATGGTATCGGTAAAGGCAGGCAGAAAGCGCTTTCCGTCCTTGGTGGTCACTACCTTAAAGCTGACCTGTACCGGCGTTTTTTCACCCTTTTTCTGATTCTCACGCATTTTTTCTTCTTCTTTCTCATCGATTGAAGCAGGCGTGATAAATTTGGATTTCATCATTTCATTTAACATCCGGTTCCTGTTTTCCGGTGTGTTTTCCTGCTGTAACACGCGCATTGCGATGATCAGCTCCATATTCTGAACTTTTTTATCGATATCTTCCATAAAAACCTCCCATTATTCTGCACTATTTCTTCCTAACGGAACTTCCCGAAAGTAAAGGCGGTCATCTTTTTCCGAGCGGGTCTGCCTAGGGGAACATCGGTACAAGATCAAGTCCCTCCGATTCGGGCAGTCCGAACATCAGATTCATATTCTGCACTGCCTGTCCCGCTGCGCCTTTTACCAGATTGTCAATTGCTCCCATCATGACAATGCGTCCGGTTCTTTCATCAATCACAAAACCGATATCCACATAATTACTACCCTCTACCCATTTTGTTTCCGGGCACACACCATCTTCAAGCAGTCGGATAAACTTCTCTCCGGCATAATATTTTTCATACGCGGCACGGATTTCTTCCTTGGTCGGGAGACTGCCGTCCGGCTTTCTGATCAGTGTCGCATATTCCGTTGCAAGGATTCCTCTGTTCATCGGTACCAGATGCGGCGTAAAGCTTACCGTAATCTGCTTTCCCGCAGCATACCCCAGCTGTTCCTCGATCTCCGGTGTATGGCGGTGGGATGCCACACCGTATGCCTTGATATTCTCATTCACTTCACAGTACAGATTGGGCACCTTTGCACCTCTGCCCGCACCGCTCGTACCCGATTTAGCATCAATGATCAGCGTATCCGGATCAATCAGGCCTTCCTTTACAAGCGGATATGCCGTCAAAATAGAGCAGGTCGTATAGCATCCCGGATTTGCACAGATTCTTGCCTGCTTTACCTTTTCACGGTTAATTTCGCACAGTCCGTATACCGCTTCCTCAATATACTGCGGACTCTTGTGTTCGATTCCGTACCATTTCTCATAGACCTTTACATCCTTGATCCGAAAATCCGCACTCAGATCCACGATCTTTACCTTATGTAAAATCTCATCATTCACAAGGGATGCACACAGTCCCTGAGGCGTTGCCGTAAAGATCACATCCACCTGATCTGCCAGTTCTTCCATATTATCATCCATGCATACCGCATCTACGATCTGAAACATATTTCGGTATACTTCGTAATATTTCTTATCAATATAGCTTCTGGAACCGAACCACTTGATCTCCACATTCTTGTGTCCCATCAGAATCCGTACCAATTCGCCGCCTGCATATCCGGTAGCACCGATAATTCCTGCTTTTATCATTTCAAATCTTACTCCTATCCGTATTTGATTTCCTTGCTCTGATCGTTTAACGGGCAAATGCCCACGTTTTTTATTTTACTGTATCTACTATAGAAAAACAACCTTTAAAGCAGATACGAAAACCTGTATTTTCTTTTTCTCATTTCTTCCCGTTATAATGCCTCCTGTGGGATTTAGTTCTTTATTTGCATAATTATACATTTGCATTGCATAATATTCAAGTGCTTTTTTATTTTATGCACTATATTCAGTTCTTTTTGATATTTTATGCATAAATTAGGTATTGCATTCAGAAACAGGATGTTGTATATTATGTTCAGAACATTTTTGCGGATAATCGGAACCGGCTTCCGAAAACCGCACTACATATTTTTTAATAATCAACGGAGGAAATAAAAATGAAAGAAAAAGTAATTCTTGCGTATTCCGGCGGTCTGGATACTACTGCCATCATCCCCTGGCTGAAGGAAAACTTCGACTATGATGTTATCTGCGTCTGTGCCGACTGCGGACAGGAAAGTGAACTGGACGGACTTGAAGAACGCGCAAAGGCAAGCGGTGCCGAGAAATTGTACATTGAGGATCTGACAGATATCTTCTGTGATGAATACATCGTTCCCTGTGTTCAGGCACACGCCGTATATGAGAATAAATATCTGCTCGGTACTTCCATGGCAAGACCTGCCATTGCAAAACGTCTGGTAGAGATCGCACGTAAGGAAGGCGCAACCGCGATCTGCCACGGTGCAACCGGAAAAGGTAACGATCAGATCCGTTTCGAGCTGGGTATCAAAGCACTGGCTCCGGACTTAAAGATCATCGCTGCATGGAGAAACGAAAAGTGGACCATGAACTCCCGTGAAGAAGAAATCGAATACTGCCGTCAGCACGGTATTCATCTTCCTTTCTCCGCAGACAATTCCTACAGCCGTGACCGTAACCTCTGGCACATCAGCCATGAAGGTCTGGAACTGGAAGATCCGGCAAATGAGCCGAATTATGATCATCTGCTGGTACTCGGAACCACACCGGAAAAAGCACCGGATGAAGGCGAATATGTCACGATGACTTTTGAGCATGGTGTACCTAAGAGCGTCAACGGCAAAGAAATGAAGGTTTCCGATATCATCCGCGAACTGAACAGACTGGGCGGCAAGCACGGTATCGGTATCATTGATATTGTAGAAAACCGTGTTGTCGGCATGAAGTCCCGCGGCGTATATGAGACACCGGGCGGAACCATTCTGTACGAAGCACATCAGCAGCTGGAAGAGCTGATTCTGGATCGTGACACTTATGCTTTAAAGCAGGATCTCGGCAACAAGTTTGCACAGATCGTATACGAAGGAAAATGGTTCACACCGCTTCGCGAAGCAGTGCAGGCATTCATCGAATCCACCCAGAAGAATGTAACCGGTGAAGTAAAATTCAAACTCTACAAGGGCAATATCATCAAAGCCGGTACTACTTCCCCGTACTCTCTGTACAATGAGAGCATCGCATCCTTCACAACCGGTGACCTGTACGATCACCATGATGCAGAAGGCTTTATCAACCTGTTCGGTCTCTCCAGCAAGGTTCGTGCCATGAAGCTTCAGGAGCAGGGTAAAGATCCTCTGACAAGCAACTAATTGCATTGTGACATTTAGATATCATACAAAAACAAGGCGAAGGAAACCCTTCGCCTTGTTTACTAAGATTCGAAAAAAGAGAGATTAACATTGCACAGATATCATAAAGCAGACCACAACGAAAATTTCCAAAGCTATTGTTAAATGATTTATCCGATATATACTAACCTGTTACCTTTTTTATCCACTCATCCAAAAATTCCATCTGCTCTTTTGTATGAAACCAATGCTCTCCACCATCCATCACCGTAAGCGTAGCCGGTGATTTTGAACAGAACTCTTTCATCGTATCAAGTGATTGCAAATTGTCAGCACTTCCATAAAGTATATCAGTCGGTACCTTCCAGCATATCCCATTATTTCTGACATATTGAAGGTAATCCCAAGATAAATCCTCCCCAAAATCTACCGGAATTATTTTTTTCTTCTCCAGTTCCTGTTCAGTAGTTCCTGCCCATTCAATCATATCAAGAATCAACTTTTCAAGATTTACAATAGGCGAAACGAAATACGCCTTATGAACAAACTCACCTATTCCCGAACTCATTGAGAAATATGCTCCGATACTACCGGCTACCAGAGTAATCCTATTATATTTTTCAGAAAGCTCTTTGAATTTGTCCATAAATTCTATTTTTGCATCCCAAGGATTCTCTGATTTATAATCAAAACCATAGATATCCTCTTCAAAGAATTGTTTATAATGCTCCGCCTCGCTTGCACTGCCACCTTTGCCATGAACAAAAACTACAATATCCTTTTGGGAATTATTTTCCTGCCATTGTTTTTTTGTAATTCTCGTAAAATGCTCTGTACGAACATCTCCCATTAATGTACATGGCTTATTTTTTTCAGTATGATGAAATATAAAACCACATTTTTCCTGACATCTCTTTGATTTTTCATTTCCATCATAATATCCACACCACATAGTACTGATTCCAAGATCGTTGAATGCATGCTCCTGCAGTTTTCTTACGGCCTCAGGAATCAATCCTTTTCCCCAAAACGGAACTCCAATCCAATATCCGATCTCAATCTCATCATCAGCTGTTTTTGTATGTGACTGTGCCGGAGGTATGAGACCAATACTACCAATTGCTATATTGTCTCCTTTTAGACATACTGCATAGGTTTCATCTGCAGACAGTACCGTCTGTATAATCTCTTTACTATTATCAATGCTTGTATGAATCGGCCAGCCTGCGATAGGACCAACCAACGGATCCTTTGCATATTCATATAAGCTTTCTGCGTCATCTACTGTCCAAGGTCTGATAATTAATCTCTCTGTTTCAAAAATCATAATTTTATCTCTCCTTTACCAACTGCTTTCTAATATGGCTGATAATTGAATCAAACACTTCTGAGGTCATAGGTATAATGCAACTCCACATTCGAACTCCCTGATAAGCATATAGAATTACATTAACAATCTCCTTAACATCCACTTTGCAGAATTCACCTCTTCTTATTCCATATTCCACTAGTGCTGTCCACTTCTGTTCACCAATACTGTTGAAATAATTCATCATATCGTTTGTACATGTTCCTGCATATTCGTACATCGCCAGTGAAAGCGAATCCTCAGAATGTTCCATTTCATCTCTCATAAGAACAAGTGCCCTATCTAATATTTCAGTCGCCGGTATTTCTTTTTCCATTTCTCCATAGAAATCCATTTCATCCTTCTGATTTATTTTCACCAGAATCGCTTCAAACAAATCTTTTGTACTTGAAAAATGACTATATAATCCACCTCTGCTCATACCTGTCGCTTCGCATACATCCTTCATCGTAATCTTATTAAACCCATATTTTGCAAACAGCCCATATGAAGTTGATATAATCATTTCTCTTGTTCGTTCTTTTTTACCGCTCATTGTTTCATCTCCATTTTCGACACGCGTGTCGATTATTATTTTAGACACTCGTGTCGATTTTGTCAAGAAAAATATCCACAAATACCGCCCGAATACTTATTTGCTTTTTGCTGTTTTCAAAAGCTTTACAAAAAAAATTCTTAACGCCTGAAATTACGTCTCCTTCCCCATTATATGATTGGCTTTTTCCCTCGGATATGCTACAATAATTTCGGTAACTTTCTTCCCTCAGCATTTCGGAGGTTTTGTTTATGAAAGTCATTGCGATTCTGAGCATCTATTTTATAATCATAAATCTGACCGGCTTTCTCAGTATGTATCTGGATAAATACAAGGCCAGAAAACATCTTTGGAGAATTCCGGAAGCTACACTCTTTATCATTGCGATCATCGGCGGCAGTATCGGTTCGATTCTCGGTATGCGCGTATTTCATCATAAAACCAGACATTGGTATTTTGTCTACGGCATGCCCGCCATTCTGATCATACAGATTGCCCTTGTACTGCTCTTACTTTATCTGCCGATTGAATTTCATACTATATAATCTGCCTGTCATGGCATGTTTGCATGACAGACACCATATCGTTTTATTGGGAGGAACCGACCTATGCATATTGCGATTTGTGATGATATTATTGCAGACAGAAAGCAGTTGGAACGACTGCTTTCCAGAGAATCCGACCGTCGGATCAAGACAACCGGGAATCTGTATCTGGACTCCTTCGGCAGTATCGCAGCTCTGACACATGCACCTATGATTTACGATCTGTTTTTCATTGATTATCATTCCGAAGGCAAAAACGGCATGGATGTTGCGCGCCTTTTGCGGACAGCCGGTGTGACCGCACCGATCGTTCTGTGTTCCGGCAGCACGGATTACACGCTTCTTCCCGATACACCTGATAATCTCTTACATATCTCCAAACCCATTCAGGTAAAAGAGCTGACGGACCTTATCACCAAAGGGCTGCAGATTCAGTCCACCAGTAAACCTCCGATTCCGATTCAGGGAGAGTCCGAAACTTTCTATCTTCCGGAAGAAGATTTTCTCTATGCTCATGCTGCAAAGCCTTTGTTATATGTGTATTCAGCCTCAGGAAAGACAATCAGTACGATCGGAAAGCTGTCCGATCTGGCGGCAACACTGGAAAATAACGATGCCTTCTATATGCTCAACAAAAAAACTCTTGTCAATCTGCGTTATGTTACCGATATCCGCGGAGGTTCCCTTACAATGACAAACAGAGCCAGACTGCGCTTTCCGCTCTGGAAAACCCGCAACATCCGACTCTGTCAACACTTTGCACTCAAAAACACTTAAATTATATGAAATAATACCGTTTTATAATACCTGCTTGATCATACCGTTACGATAATACCGCCGTCATTGGCATACATGCTGCTGACGCCCGCAGTATCCAAGATCAACATTTCACGAAAACGAAGCTGCTTCATAAGCTCCGACTTCAAGGCCTCTGCGCGTTCCTTTGCATTGCAATGCGTAATGATCACACGCTTGCCTTCCGGATCACATACCTCCTTACAAAGGATCTCCGCCATTTTCTTTAATGCTTTCTTAAAACCGATACACTGTCCCAACTGAATGATATTACCCATATCAGCTCCCATAACCGGCTTGATACTCAGTGTAGATGCGATGATCGCTTTTACACCGGATAACCGTCCGTTCTTACGCAGCGTCTCCAGATTGTCCAGTACAAAATAAGTATTCATACCGTTTCGATATGCATTCAGTTTCTTGCTGATCGTATCAAAATCAAGTCCCTGCTCTTCCAGTTCCATGGCAAGCAATGCAATCTGCGTTTCCCCTCCGGATGCCGATCTGGAATCTACGATACAGATCTGTTTTTCTCCGTAAGTCTCCTCATACAGCCGTTTTCCGAGCTCCGCACTGTTATGAGAACCACTCAGCTTGGATGACAGTGTTACCACATAGATATGCTCGGCATCACAGTGATACGCCTCCATATATCTCTGTGGAGACGGGCATGAAGATTTGGGACAAGTCGGACATGCCGCTACCTTCTCCAGAAATGTTTTCTGATCAAAGTTCTCATCATCCAGAATGGAATAATCACCAACCTCCAATCCAAGCGGAACCCGCTCGAACCTCGGATCGTCCCTAAACTCTTCCGGTAATTCTCCACAGCTGTCCAATATAATCTTGTAACTCATAATTTCCTCCAAATATTCTATTTCCAAAATTGAGATATTGTATTATCCAAAAACATTTGATGTGGTTTTTAATACTACGTTAAGCATAACACAGACACCAGCAGGCTGTAAAGGTTATTCTGCAAATATCATAAATTTTTTATAACCATTTGCTCCGCTGTCGCACAACGAAACATAATCAGTCGACGATAATTGCAAAAATTCAACCAGTTATAAAAAAGGAATCCCCTTGTGAAGGATTCCCTAAAAATGCTATACTATTACTATACCTTGGCGATTGCGAAACTCTGTCCGTAAAGCGGAACCGGTGCTGATAGACCTATCGGTGACCGATACTGTGAGTCCGTCGGTACTTAGGTGCCGTATTTTGGCACCTTATGTACCGTTACGGACG
>JBJFCE010000008.1:0-20819 GCA_051888775.1 Lachnospiraceae bacterium
GGAATTCTACGGACTGCAAAGCAGAGAGTATGTGGAAGAGGTATTTGAAGGCTCTCTGCCGCGTTTTTTGACGGCTTTTTGTAAAGGTCGCAAGCTTTCCGCAAAAGAAGTCGAGGAGATGAGACGTTTTATTGATGAATATCGGGAATGATCGGAGGAGCGGATATGACGAACTTGTTTTTAACGGTTTTGAATATGAGTATCACTGCAATATTTGTGATTCTGGCAGTACTGGTATTGCGTTTGCTGTTTAAGCGGTTGCCGAGAGTATATTCGTATCTGCTTTGGATTGTCGTCATGCTCCGGCTGGTGTGCCCGTTTGCGCTTGAGGCAGATTTTGGCGTTATTCCGAGTGTTCAGGTCGGGTCAGGGACAGAAGCAGGAACGCAGCAGGAGAGTATGAGCAATCCTACTGAAAAACAGTCCCAGGCAGTTTCTGTCGAAGACATGTCGGTTGGGGAAAATATGGGATACGATCTAAGCATGGAGGCTGCGATCAATAACATACCGGATACGTGGTATACGGAAGAAGCGGCAGAATCTTTGAACGGTTTACAGAGCGCACCGTGGAGAGAGACCGCAGAACCGGAATCCGGTGATATAGCAGGAAACAAAGAAAGAAGTACACAAGGATATTTTGATGGTGAGCTAAAGATCGGTCAGGGAATATCGCCAGTGGTCTGGAGGATTCTGTCCGCGATCTGGTTGACAGGTATGCTGTTATTCATCGGATACGGTGTATGGAGCTATCGGAAGCTGTTGTTAAAATTGCAAAAGCTTCCGGAGAGACCGCAAAGGCTTGACGGACAGGAAGAAACTGATGTTGTTATTTCAGAGCATATCGAGACACCGTTTACGGCAGGATTCTTAAAACCGATGATCTATCTTCCGGCAGGAATTGCTCCGATTCATCAGGAAATGGTTATGGAGCATGAAAAGATGCATATCAGACGAAGAGATTATCTGATAAAGGCGGCAGCATATTTTATTACCTGTCTGCACTGGTTCAATCCGCTTGTATGGTTATCTTTCCGCCTGATGGAGGCAGATATGGAAGCTTCCTGTGATGAAGCAGTTCTGAAACGGATCGGTTATGACAGAAAAAAGACTTATGCCAAAGCCTTATTATCCCTGTCTTCAGGTCATCCGGTGGAAATCGGCAGGTGTCCGCTGGCGTTTGGAGAAAATAACGTGAAGGAAAGAATCAAGAATGCGGTAGGCTTAAAAAAAGTAAAGACATGGATTGCGGTAGTATCTGCAATATTGGTGGTGGGCGTGACTGTGCTGCTTTCTGTGAACCATACGGGAAAGAACAGCGTGGAATATGCTGCGGATAGTACACAGGAACAAACAGGAGAAAATACTGCGGATAGTGTGCAGGAACAAACAGGAGAAGATACTGTCGAGGGATCCGAAGAATTGCCAAATCATGGGGCGGCAGAGGATGATACCGCAAAAAATATGCAGGAACCGGCATCTGATACACAATCGGAAATACCGTCCGATGAAACGGATGATCTCTGTGAAGTTCTTCTTAGAAATCCGGAAGGAAATTATAATGATGTGCAGATTTTATACAGTTATCCGACTGCGGATGGGGTGATCGCCGTTGCTTATGGAAGGCGTGTCCATCCGCTGGACGGAACAGTAAGCATACATAGCGGGATGGATTTTAAAGCCGATTCCGGAAGTGATATTTATGCAGCTGCGGATGGAACCGTATTCGAGACAGGATATGATACAATTTGCGGAAATTATATGATTCTCAATCATTCTAACGGGGATCTGACATACTATATGCATTGCAGTGAACTGCTCGCAGAGGTGGGGCAGAAGGTGATGCGCGGTGAAACAATTGCGAAAGTCGGCAACACCGGAGCAAGTACCGGAGCGCATCTGCATTTTGCGGTCAGTCATGGCGGGGGATATATCGAGCCGGTATTTGAGATGACTCAGGAGGAGCAGATTGTAAGAGAATTGTATCAGGATTGGAAGGAGTATTTTGCCAATGTCTGGATGAATGAACCGACATACAGCGAGGAGCATTGGAAGGAAGGATATGCCGTTGTGGATTCCCGAGTATTTCAGAGCATTGAGGATATCAAGGAACTGACGGAAGAAATTTTTACCGCTGATTGCGCAAATGACCATTTTTATAAAAAGTATCTGGATGGAGAAGCCAAAGTTTATTTTGAGCAGAATGGGCAGCTGTGCAGAAGCAGTGCCATGTTTACCGACGGACTTTCGGAACTTCAGAGCGTGCAAATTACATATGCATCAGATTCCTATATACGGGCGGAACTTAGCTGTTATGCCCAGTGGGCAGATAATGGAGACGGCTTAGAAATAATCGTCATAAAAGTAACGAAGGAAAACGGTCAATGGCGGATTTCATGGTATAAGGACAGTAACGAATTTGTTGATTGGAAGGACTATATCAGCGAATGGGTATCCGTTATACCGGTTATGACGGAGGGATTTCGAGAGGACTACGTGGAGCTGCAGGAAGGTACTTACCGGGGAGAGGATGTGATCTGGGCAACGGCAAAAGTAGAAGGGGTAGAATACTATTACCGTTTTACGGAGCTGCCTGAAAGTGCAACCGGAAATACGGATATGAAAATCCCTCCGATTTCCATTGCATTAACGGAGTGGCAGTGCAGTGTAAACGGTAGGGCGGTCAGAATCGGAGAATCTGAAGAGACGCTGCTGGCCAGTTATCCGGAGTATGTAAAAGACGATTTTTCAGGAGAAGATCATCTGTCGGAAGGGATAGAAGGTTTTCCGGTTGATGATTATCCTGAAGGCTTCTGTGAGCGGTTTGATTACTGTCTTGTGGTAAAACTTTCCCAACAGATATCAATCGGTCCGGTGCAGGGATTTTCAGAGGTTCGCTGTTATGACTATGCGGCATTTTGTATCAGGGACGGAAAAGTTGCTGCCGTTACAATGTATTAAAAAGGATATTCTGTCATATATAAAAGTATCTTAGCTTTCTATCGATACTCCCCGGAGTCAAAAGGCATGATGGACTCCGGGGAGTATTGTAATTTCACAAAATTCTCATCCATATCTGATTACTAGAATCCTCGCTGTTTTTTGCCTAGAATATTTCAGGTAGTTTTATCATTTTGCTTAAATCTATAATAAATACAGTATTTGAGCAGTTCGTTTTGGGAATTATAGGAGATTGTGAAACTCTGTCTGCGGGATGGGACCGGTGCTTATAGGTCTGTCGGTGGCAGGTCTATAAGCACCGGTTCCATCCCGCAGACAGAGCTTCACAATCGCCTATTGGGAATTATCAGGAAAGGATGAAAAAAAATGAAACGTGATAAAACTTCCCGTGAGTCCATAGCAGACAAAATTTACTATTTGATCAGGATTGCAACATTATTTTCCGTATTGATTCTGTTCATTCCGGGGTTTAATCCGGCAAGGATCTGCGGAATGATTAACAAGAATCTGTCTTTGTTTACTTCCAGTGTTTCTTATTCCAGTCTGATTGCGGAATTCGGCCGTGCTTTCAAAAAGGAATGGGTAGAGCCCTCATCTCTAAAATTGTTATATGTATCAGCAATTGCAGTCAGTACAGGGATAGCTGCAGGCGGAGTCAGCGGATGTATGTCGCTCGGAAATATCAAATTCAAAAAACTCGGTAATCTGATCGCTTTAGTGGGAAGTATTATCAGTTATGCAGGTCTTGCCGGTATTTATGCAGCCTATACACAGGTCGCACAGACACCGAAGCCGGGCAAGATTGAACCGATGTTCCCGAATGGTTTTTGGATGGTATTGGCAGTCAATACAGTGATTTTTCTAGGGGCACTGGTGCAGACGTTTTTACTGTCAAAGTCCGAGAAGGAACAAAAGTTTCATATGGAGACAAAGTATAAGCTGTTTCTTATGCTGATGCCGTTTCTGGCATTGGTTGCGGTATTTAGTTATCTTCCTCTTTGGGGCTGGCGTTATGCATTTTTTGATTACAAAGCAGGCGACAGCCTGACAAGAGAAAATTTTGTGGGCTTTAAATGGTTTGTGGAACTTTTCAAGAATCCAGCGACCGTAAGGGACATGGTAAGGGTATTGAAAAATACGCTGGGCATGAGCTTTTTGGGAATTGCAACAAGCTGGATCCCCATGGCATTTGCGATTTTTCTCGCAGAGATCAAGAGTACGAAGTTCAGAGGCTTTGTACAGACCTTTACCACGATCCCGAACTTCATCAGCTGGGTTCTGGTTTACGCAATCGCGTTTGCAATCTTCTCTACAGACGGTTTTGTAAGCAGTATCATGGTAAATCTCGGGGTTTGGGGCGAAGGCAAAAACATGCTGATGGATGGCTCCCATACATGGTTAAAAATGTGGGCATGGGGAATGTGGAAAGGCCTTGGCTGGAATGCCATCATATACATAGCGGCGATTTCCGGTATCGACCAACAGCTCTATGAAGCAGCCAAAGTAGACGGAGCGGGAAGGTTCCAGAGAATGTGGCACATTACGGTGCCGGGACTGATCCCTACCTTCTGCGTGCTTCTCTTAATGTCCATAGCAAACATCCTGAATAACGGTATGGATCAGTATCTTGTGTTTGAGAACTCCATGAATACTGACACGATCCGTGTGCTGGATCTGTATGTATATAAGCTGGGTCTTACGAAGAATATTATTCCTTTGACGACGGTTATCGGCATGCTGAAATCCATTGTCAGCGTAACGCTGCTGTTTGCGGCTAACGGTGTTTCCAAGCTGATCCGCGGCGAGAGTATTGTATAGGAGGCATGGTTATGGCAAAGACAGCACAGGAAAAAGCGGATTTAAAAGCGGAAAAGAGATACGAAAAAACGCATAAGAAAAAATTTAAAAGAACTAAGGGCGATATCGCATTCGGAATTGTAAACTATCTGATATTCGGACTGTTTACGTTAAGCTGTATTTTCCCGTTCTATTACCTGTTCATCAACACCATCAGTGATAATGAGCTGGTAGTCAGGGGCGCGATCAATTTTGTTCCGAGAGGGATTCATCTGGGCAATTATATAGCACTGGCAAGCAATCAGGATCTGATCAATTCACTGATCGTATCCGTTTCCAGAACGATCATCGGTACGACATTGATGGTAGCGGCATCCGGATTTATCGGCTATCTGGTAACCAAAAAGGAACTTTGGGCAAGAAAATTCTGGTATCGTTTTTTGATTATTACGATGTATTTTAATGCGGGTCTGATTCCGTGGTTCTTAAATATGCAGATGCTGGGACTGACGAATAATTTCCTTGCCTATATCATTCCGGGAATTGTGGCACCGTACAACATTATTTTGGTAAAAACCTATATAGAGTCCATACCGGCAGAGCTTGAAGAAAGTGCCTTTATGGACGGTGCTACCTATATGACGGTATTCAGGAAAATCGTATGGCCCCTGTGTAAACCGATACTGGCAACCATCGCGATATTCGGAGCTGTCGGACATTGGAATTCCATGACAGATTCCCTGATCCTGATGCAATCCGCACCGGAGCTGTATACATTACAGCACAGATTATATATTTATCTGAATCAGGCATCAAACTTAAAAGCGCTGATGGAATCGGGCGGTTCGGTAAGCGAAGCGGCAATCAAATCCGCATTGGGCGGCAAGACAATCAAATATACGATTTCCATGGTTACCGTGATTCCTATTTTGATCGTATATCCGTTCATGCAAAGATACTTTGAAAAGGGAATCATGTTAGGAGCGGTAAAAGGATAAAACACATCATGGGTGTTATCCGTAATAACTACGGTTCAATATAACACATAAAATAAGGAGGATGAAAAAGAATGAAAGCAAAAAAAATCGTTGCTATGCTGATGGCTGCTGTTATGACATTTTCACTTGCAGCATGTGGTAGTAAAGATACAAGTACCACACCCACCGGCGATGAAACAAATGAAACCCCAACGACCGATACTGCTGACGACGGAGAAGAAGATGCCGATCCGGCAGATGAAGGGACAACAGATGATGATTATGAAGCTTTATTAGCTGACATCATTCCTGAAGAAACAGTAACGCTGGATGTATACGATCAGCTTGCAAACTATTCCGGTGAGCAGATCGGATGGTTTGCTCAGGTTATGTTAGAGAAATTCAATGTCAAGCTGAATATCATCCCGAATGCAGAAGGTGTTTTTGCAACACGTATGGAAGCAGGCGACCTTGGCGATATCGTAATCTGGGGCGATGATTCCAATGATTATCTGCAGGCAGTTGAAAAAGGCATGCTGTATGACTGGAATGAAGACAATCTGTTGGATGAGTATGGTCCTTATATCAAAGAGAATATGTCCTTTGCACTTGAGAAGAACATGAACCTTTCCGGCGGAACGCTGTACGGCTTCGGACATGATGTGGCTGTTAGCGCAGAGGATCGTCAGAACTTCTTCTATACATGGGATCTTCGCTGGGACCTTTACAAAGAATTAGGATATCCGGCAATCAACAATCTGGATGATATGGTAGAAGTACTTGCCCAGATGAAAGAGATCTGTCCTACCGATGATGTCGGAAAGACAACCTATGGCGTATCTCTTTTCAATGACTGGGACGGCGATATGGTAATGTTTGTAAAGTCTACCGCATCTGCTTACTATGGTTATGATGAATTTGGTTTCGGTCTGTATGATTCCGAGACCGGCACTTATTATCCTTGTCTGGATGAGAACGGTCCTTATTTAACCTGTCTGAAGTTCTACAACGATCTGTATCAGAGAGGTTTGCTGGATCCTGACTCTCAGACACAGAAATATGACGGTATGGTAGAGGATTATCAGAACGGTACCGCATTCTTAAATGTATTCCAGTGGATGGGCTCCGGTTTATACAACAGTGAGACACATACAGCTGAAGGTAAGGCAATGTATCCCTGTCCTCCTGCTGAAGCAACTCCTATTGTTTACGGTCAGAACGTATACGGCGGTAACAGACCTTGGACAATCGGCGCTAAGACAGAATATCCCGAGCTTTGCATGGCAATCATCAACTGGCTGGCAACACCAGAAGGACGTATGACAGCCGAGTATGGTCCGGAAGGCGTATGCTGGTACTATGACGAGGATGGCAGAGCTTGCTTTACAGAACTCGGACGTGCTGCAAAACTGGATGGTAAGACCAATATGACAGACGGATATGAAGGTGCATTTGAAGACGGTAACTTCAAGATGAACAATACAACATGGGCAATTGACTCTGCAAACGTAGATACCAATGGCGATACTTATAACTATCTGTCATGGGAAAGCTATACCAGCGAAGCCGGATCCGATATTGAGGCTGACTGGAGAGAGTTCACAGGCTGTGATACTCCTGATCAGTTCATGGGTCAGCGTGATTACGGTCTTGCACCGGGTACAACTTATTCTAACGGCGTGAAGTCTGATGAACTGTCCGTAGTATGGAATCAGGTAGCTGAATGTATCAAGTCCAACTCCTGGAAGGCAATCTATGCTGAGTCTGATGAAGAGTTTGACGCAATCGTTGCAGAAATGATCGAGCAGGCCAATGAGTATGGATATGATGAGTGTATCGCATTCCAGCTGGAGCAGGCGGAACTGAGAAAAGCTGCCGAAGATGCTGTCAGACAGTAGTTTGAAAATAAGTGTAAGGGGATGAAACAGGGGGCTATTGATCAGTAGCCCCTTGTTTTTATCAGAGCTTTGATTGTGAAAAAACGATTACAGTATGGATAGGATGAAAGAGTCGGGTAGGATGATATGAAATTTTTTAGTGTGGAGAGTCCTTTATACAGAACATTATGTAAATTCACGGATCTGGTTAAATTGAATCTGCTATGGCTTTTGTTCAGTCTGCCAATTATTACGATCGGTGTTTCCACGGTGGCAGCGATGTCTGTTGCACTCAAAATGGTAGATGATGAGGAAGGCTATTTTTTAAAAGGCTTTTTAAAGGCTTTTCGGGAAAATTGGAAACAGGGAACCGTGCTGGAGCTGATTACGATTGCGGCTTGCTATGCGATTTATCTGGATTTTCAATTATTTGAAGCGGTACCGGGTAATCCGATCGGGTTTCTGATCGTTGGGATCATCGCAAGCTTTCTGACGATCGTTACATTGGTATATGCATATCCTTTGGTTGCCAGATATGAAAATACGTTGTTCAGGACATTGCAAAATTCGATCAGTATTTCCAAACAGTATTTTGGCAGGACGCTACTGATGGTATTTGCGGTCTTTTTGGAAGTCTTGTTGTTTCAATTCAACAGTACTTTATTGCTGATCGGATTGATCGTCGGTCCCGGCTTTATGATCTTTACTGTGGCTGCTTTCAGCAAACGGATTTTTCAGAGCATAGAGAAGGAAAACAGTGCCGCCGCTTCTTAAAAATGAGCTTGTCGTGACAGCTGTTTGTGATCAGTGTTGCATCAATGATTGGGAAAGTACAAAATGAGAGGGAGTTTGCATGAAAAAAGCATCTGGGAAAGTGTCAAAAAGAGAATCTAAAAAAGGCAGAAGATTTTGTCTGAGCATTCGATCGCAGTTGATCTTAGGGTTTCTGATTCCGGTTCTGGCAGTGATAGGGGTCGGTATTTTTGCTTATGGGAAAGCAGAAGACGGTATGCTCAAAAATTATGGGGAATCTGCACAGACAGCGCTGCAGATGACAGTAAAACTGCTGGATTACGGTTTTGACACGGTAGATACGGATTCCATGCAGATCTTTAATGACAGTAATGTCAAGAATTATGTATCGGATACCTATAGAAACGATATGGCATTGAAGGCAGAAGCGCTGACACAGGCGGAAACCCTGATCAAATCCAAGCAGAACAGCAATGCATTTATCAAAGATATTATAATCGTAACGGCGGATAACTTGAATGATATTGCGACTTTGACCGGAAAGGGCGATAATACCGGATACTATGACCGGTTTATGGAAGCCAGCCGGAATATTCTGGATTCGGATGATAAGGCGGACAGATGGGTCGGAGAGCATGCCATATTGGATGAGCGCTTTCGGACCAGTACCGACAGCTATATCTGTGCACAATATCGTATGGTCAGCACCAAAAATGCATGCGTTATCATTGATGTCAGTACCGAGAAGATCCGGTCGATTCTGGAGGATCTGAATCTCGGGGAGGGAAGTATGATTTCATTCCTGACCTGGGACGGAAGGGAACTTGTACTGGATGCCGGAAACGGATTCTCTTTTGCGGATAAAAGTTATTATGCTGCGGCAAAGGCGGGCGAAGAAAGTTTTTACAGTGATTATGTGCAAGAAAACGGAGAAGAGTATCTCTTTATGTACGGTCGTTGTGAGTCCAATCGTGCCGCAATCTGTGCGCTGATTCCCAAAAGTGTGCTGATGCGGGAAGCGACTGCGATCAAAAACGGTATTGTTCTGGGAGT
The DNA here is from genome assembly GCA_051888775.1 of Lachnospiraceae bacterium. Taxonomy (GTDB): domain Bacteria; phylum Bacillota; class Clostridia; order Lachnospirales; family Lachnospiraceae; genus JBJFCE01. The sequence continues at coordinate 9,416 of JBJFCE010000008.1, forward strand.
AATCCTTTCCTGCATCATTGTATTTACCGTAGGCTTTGGCATTTTTATGGGCATCAACAGTAAGATGCAAAATATCATGAAGCGGCTGGCTAAGGTGTCGGAAGGGGATCTGACGGTAGATGTGCGGCTCAATGACCGTGCGGAATTCGGCATTCTTTCGGGACGCATGATGGATGTGGTAACAAATACCAAAGAATTGATTGCAAAAGTAAAGGACACCTCCAATCAGGTTGATGAAGCGGTTGGACGTGTCAAGGGTGTAGGTGATCAGCTGGCATCGTCAAACTCTTATGTGCAGAGTATTACGGCAGATATTGCCGGGGGTGTCAATACACAGGCAGAGGACACGCAGAACTGCCTTTCCAAGATGGACTCCCTGTCAGAGAAGATCATCCGGGCAGGCGGAAGTGTGCGAGAGATGGAAAAGCTGGCTGACCATACAATGGAAATGATCGAAAGAAGTACTACGGAAGTGAACTGTTTAAGCGGGCAGGCGCAGGAAACCGGCAGAATTATGGATTCCCTGACCGGGAAAATGCAGATATTGAATGAAAGCATGGAGAATATCCGTGTGCTGGTCAGTACAATTGATGCTATTTCAGAGGAAACAACGCTATTGTCTTTGAATGCGTCAATTGAAGCCGCAAGAGCCGGCGGCGCAGGAAAGGGCTTTGCCGTAGTGGCGGGTGAGATCAAAAAGCTGGCGGACAGTTCTAAAAAATCCTCCGAACAGATTGCCGATGTGATCGATCATCTTCAGGTCGTATTTGAGGAAACAAAAGAAGCTTCCGGGAAGGCGGAGGATATCGTAAAAGAACAGGAGCTTGCGGTAGAAGATATCAGGACGCTGTTTGCACAGATGAACAGCAATATGGAGGTATTGCTGAAGCATATTAACGGCAGCATATCAGATATGGATGAAATGGATGCATACCGAAAAGATACACTGGTTTCTTTTGAAAGTATTTCGGCTGTATCGGAGCAGACGGCAGCTTCTTCCGAAAGCGTCAGTGATACGATGGAGGATCAGTCGCAGCGGGTAGAAGAATTATTGCTTGCGACAGGAGAATTGAGCGGAAGAATGAAAGAACTGTTAAGTGCGATTGAAAAATTTGTGGTATAGTGCAGGTTAGGATTGGCATAGGTGTTTGAAGACCTCTGTCAGCAGGATGGAGAAGGACCCCCACAGACTTGTCAGCCGCGGGCACGCTCTCGCTACACTTCGTCCGTAGCGGTACATAAGGTGCCAAAATACGGCACCTAAGTACCGACGGACTCACAGTACCCGCGGCTGACAAGTCTGTGGGGGTCCTTCTCCCTCCTGCTGACAGAGGTTCTTTTGAGCCTAGTGTCCGCTGCGCTTTTTCACGGAATGAGAATGTGCTACCGGGAACCATTTCCTTTGTGTGCCGTACGCAAGCTCCTTTGTGCTGGATAGTTAGTTCTGGCTTGGGGGCAGGATGGGGAGACGGATGGTGACCGATGTCCCCATATCGGGAGCGCTTGTGATTTCCATGCCGTATTCTTCACCGTAAAACAGTTTGATGCGATTCTGGATATTGGAGAGACCGATGCTTGTTTTTGCATTGTTTGCCTTCTGAGCGAGTTTATCCGTCAGTTCCGTGAGGCGTTCGGGCGTAATGCCCTTGCCGTTATCTGTAATGGTGATCAGCATGATCTTTTCATCCTGCAATTCGATAATAATATCAATATGCACTTTTTGCGTAATGGATTCCAGACCGTGTATGACTGCATTTTCTACAATGGGCTGCAGGAGCATCGGCAGGATCTTGCATGTAGAAGGTGTAATAGCGGAATCGACATGAATAGCATATTCCAGTCTCTCTTCAAAGCGGATCTGCTGGATCTGCAGATAGACATCCACATATTCCAGTTCTTTGTCCAATGTGGTGGAATTTACCATGGTATTATCAAGGACATAGCGCATGGATTTTGCCAAAAGCAGGGTTGCGTCCGCTACCTGGGAGGCGTCTGCTTCCAAAGCCAGCATCCGGATCGTATCCAATGTATTATAGATAAAATGCGGATTGATCTGATTGCTTAAAAGCTTATATTTCATCTTGCTCTGTTCATTGATGAACTCCTGCTCTTTTATCTGTGCTTCATACATCATGGCATCTTTCTTTTTAATATCTTCGATCAGTGCCTTTAAATCTTCAAAGGTTTCCGTCAGCTCATCATCGCCCTTGAGGGAGTCAATGATATCGTCATAATTCCCGTCCTTTGCGCCCTTCATGGAGGTCTTTAAGGAAATGATCCGTTTGCTTAGATAGGAAGCATAGATCACAATGCCCAAGAGAGCGGCTATGATTACGCCAATGGTAATGCAGATATTGGAAAAGCTGACAGTCAGCATACGGCTGCGTGCATTTAGGTCGATCGTATAGATGTAGACGGTATCGGAGGTGTTGTAAATGGGGAGGGAAGAGATATATCCCAGAACTTTTTCACCCTCATATTCAAAGAGTCCCTGTTCAGAATAATATTTGGTACTGTAATCTATTTCTACCGGCATGGGAGTTTCCTGCAGGGAGCGGATGGTAGAGAAAAAGATATTGCTGTCATTGACTGTCAGCATGGTGGAAAGAGAGTTATTCTGTATGCGGTTTCTCAGATAATTGGAGCTGACAGTGATCACAACGATAGCAGGATAGCGCGAATCCCGAAGGGGAAAGGAACGGATCAGGGTTAATTCGGGATTGTCTTTATTGCGATTGACACTGGGATAGATCCCCCAGACCGTACTTGCGGGAATATCAGCCTTGATAAAGCATTCATTCAGAATTTCGCCGGTTGCCGTAGAAATATAAGTCCCTTCCTTGATGTAGGGGTTCGTTGTATAAATATGAAGAGACGAGATAGAAGTATTTTTTGCCAGAATAGATTCGATCCGTGAGTAAGAAGATTCGGGGAAAAGAGCAGCATTCTGGCTGCCTTCCTGCACCATCAGATATGCCTGTAGGGAACGGTCTTCCAGAATTTCATCCGAAAAATTGGAAATATTGATAAAGCAGTCCGTCAGAATCGATTTTACGCGCAGATTATCGGACTCGATCTGACTGGCCGATTGCGAATAAAGCGTATGATAAGAATACCTCACCAAAAAAAGCCCGACGATCAGAACAGGTAATACTACGATCAAGGTCAGGCGCAGGCACATTTCCCGGGCAATTTTGGATGAATGGATAAATCCCTGTCGATATTTTTTCATGATGTTTGCGTTTTGCTTCTCCTGTATTCCAGCGGTGATACATGCATTTGTTTTTTGAACTTCAGGTGGAAATAGTCCACACTCCGGTATCCTACCAGTTCAGCAACATCATACACCTTCAAGGCAGGGTCTGCCAATAGCTCACAGGCTTTTTCGATTCGGATTTTATCCAGATAGGTATTAAAACAGCACCCCATTTTCTCGTTGAAGAGTTGCCCGAGATAAGAGGTATTGTAGCCAAAAGCGGTTGCAATGGTTTCAAGACGAATATTGTCCTGATAGTTATTTTCAATAAAATAGATCACATTATCAATAGTCGTCTGCTTTGTATACAGGCAGCTTGCCTTTAGCACCTTGTCGAACTGCTCCAGGAAAAAGGCGGTTATTTCGTACAGATAGTGTTTATGGCGGATGGCATTGATGATCTGCGAGTTTGTGGAAAAGGAAACTTCTGTTGTATATATGTGTGTTATTTTTTCTTTGATCTGCAACAATAAATCCGTCATGAAAAGTTTTATGGAGTCTGCCGTCTCGGAAGAAAAATAAAGCTTTTCCGTAAGCTCCTCGATCGTGTTGATGAGTCCGTTTCTGTTTGCGGCCTGAATATAATTGGAAAAAAGGCAGGTATACTCTTCCATCAACTCATCCGAATGCGCGGGGGAATTGGATACGATGCTGTCAAGCTCCTCGTAACCGAGCGTATGCTGACCCTTTTTGCAGAAAAAACGACGCTGCAGGAGCTGCTTGGCTTCCAGATAGGATTCCCGGATATTTTTGACAGAGTTTACGACTCTTCCGTAGGTGATGAACAGAGAGTCTAAAGGCGAGCCTTTTTGCGGTTTCATGTCACGCTCGTAGTGCTCTAAAAATTCTTTGAACTTTAAAACGGCATGCTCACTTTTTAAGACGATCACTTCATTACTGCCTAAGATGATCGTGGAAAAGGAGTTCTGGTTTTTGTTCGCAACACGCAGAAGCTCCGAAAAATCATAGGAAATTTGGGAGGAATCCTGATGAAATTTTTCATAAATGACAACCTGATAAGAACCGGTATCCATCCGCAGGTCGGCAAGGTCGATCTGGGAGAAATTGCAGGTGCCCAAAAGAATTTCCTTTAAAATGGCATCAGAGGCTTTTTGCTTATATAAGTCCAGAGCCTGCTTTTCGGAGATTTCCTGATTGATCTGTTCGGAAAGAGAGGTCAGTTCCTGTTCTAACAGCTTGCTTTCCACAGGTTTGCGGATATAATCGTTTACATTATAGCGAAGTGCTTCCTGTGCATAGGTAAAGTCGGAATAACCGCTCAAAATAATGACTTTTCCGTTATAGCCGGCGGCGCGGGCTCTACGAACGACTTCCAGCCCATCTATAGCGGGCATTTTAATGTCAAGAAGTACTAATTGAGGATTGTTTTTGAGTATAAATTCCAGTGTGCTTAAGCCGTCGCCTGTTTCACCGATAATACAAAAGCCCAGACTTTCCCAATCGACCAGTTTCCTGATTCCGCGCCGGATGATCGGTTCATCGTCCGCTATCAAAACCGTAAACATGTTCAGTTCCCCCTTAACCGTTTTTTTGCATAATCTAATAATAAAAAATAGTCGGTTTTTTTGCTACAATATAATTCTAGGATTATTACAGTAAAAATTCTAGGTTTTTGAAAAATGGGGGTCCGGTCGGTCCGGAAAAGACGCAAAAGTGATTGTAAAGGTCTTGCCTTTTATGATAAACTTACAACCAAAGGAGAAGGAGAATGAGAAAGAAAGTTGTAAGTGTGCTTCTAAGCTTTTTCATCATAATCTCTGCATTGGCAGGGTGCGGAAACGGGACGGGAAAAACAACGGGGCTTTCATCCGAAGGAGCGGAAAAATACCCGGAGTTTATTACGGTCGATGTTTTTGATGCACAGTCCAATTATCAGGGCATTCAGGGCGGATGGTTCGGTCAGATCGTTAAAGAGAAGTTTAACATGGAGTTAAATATCGTAGCGCCCAATGTTGCGGGCGGTGGCGAGACACTGTATCAGACCAGAAGCGCGGCAGGCAATCTCGGAGATCTGATCATCTCCCAGCTGACAGGCGGTAAGCTGCAGGATCTCGTAGCAGCAGGGCTTGTCATGGATATGAGCGGCTATATGGATGGACAGGTTTATTTAAACAGCTATATGGATGCCATTCAAACAACGAACGAAAATCTGGTGGATGCGGAAGGAATCTGGGGAATTCCGTCGGAAGTGACCAAACAGGAAGCAACGGATATGCTAAATACGACTTCCCTGAACAGTGGTATTTATCTGAGATGGGATCTGTATAAAGAGTTGGGATATCCTGAAATGGAAACTTATGAAGATCTGTTGGATGTTATGGCGGATATGCAGGCAATCGCGGGTGTGAGTGACAGCGGCAAGCCTGTATATGCATTTTCTCTGTTCAAGGACTGGGACAGTCACATGATCAAGGCAGCACAGGACATTCCCAGTGATTATGGCTGGACGACCGAAAGCTTTGTACTCCAGAAAGCAGATGATTCGGAAGAACCGATTGATTTTCTGGCGGAGGATTCTCCTTATATCCGAAATTTGGAATTTTATTTTCACGCAAATCAGATGGGGCTGTTAGATCCGGAATCTACGACCCAGAATTATGATACATTGCAAAGTAAATATGAAGACGGGGCAGTGTTGTATTCGCCCTGGCCGTGGCAGGGACCTGCCGCTTATAACACAACCGAGCATACCGATGCGGGAAAAGGATTTCAGACGGCATCGATCGATGATCTGCAGATCCGGGAGTGGGGCTGCTATGTTGCCGGTAATCCGGAAATGGGGATCATGGTAGGAAGTCAGGCGCAGGATCCGCAGAGAATGGTGGATTTTATCAACTGGCTTTATTCTCCGGAGGGGATCCAGTTACAGTGGTTCATGATGACGGATGAAATGTACGAAATGAGTGATACAGGTCCGATACTGACAGAACTCGGAAAGTCTGCCCTGATCGACGGGGATGCACAGATGCCGCAGGCATACGGCGGCGGTTCTTATAAAGACGGTACGCCAAAGCTCAATTACAAGGTGGTCAGTCTGAGTGAGATCAATCCGGAGACGGGTTATCAGTATGCCTACCAGACGTGGGACTCTTATGTGGAAGAGGTCTCAAGCCCGGTGGATAAAGACTGGCAGGAGCACATGGGAGCGTTGAATGCGGCGGACTATTGGCAGAGCACCGGAAAGGTCTGTATTTCACCCGGGATTTTCTATTCCGCTCCGCCCGACTCAAGTGATATTGCGACTATGCGGGCGCAGATCGAAGAGATCACAAAAGAATATTCCTGGAAAGCGATCTATGCAGAGGATGAAGCAGAGTTTCAGGAGATCATTAACGAGATGAGAGAAATTGCCGTCGGACTCGGTTATAACGAAGTGGTTGCGGTAGATATGCAGAATGCGGCCGATTTACAGGCAGCGCGTGAAGCGGCAGTACAATAAAATAGTATCACACGATTTTAATTGTAAAATAACAGTGAGATTTATAAAATGTTATTTGACACAAAATAATCGCCCCGAGTCCTGCAAGCTTTGGGCGATTATTTTTGTCTAAACTTATATGGGCTGACCGTCTATCGGCAGCACTTTTATATTTTTATAGTATCATGGAGTATTTTGTTGTCAAGCATATCTAAATAGTTGGCATTATAAACTATTGCACAGGGTTGACAATGTAAACCATATGTGGCATAATTGGTTTACAACGTAAACTAACTACGCCATAAATTCAGGAGGCTATTATGAAAAATACCAACTTGACGCCGGCAGAATGGAATCTGATGGAGTGTCTTTGGACAGGAAAAGAGCGGACAGGACGAGAGGTCATTGATTTTTTGAAGGCACGGATGGGCTGGAGCAAGAGTACGACGCTGACGATGTTACGCAGAATGACGGAAAAAGGATTAATTGCCTGTGATGAAAGCGGTGAGGTTCGAAAATATTCAGCGCTTGTCAACCGTGAGGAAGCGGTTCTTCAGGAGACGGATGATTTTTTAAATCGGGTATACCAAGGAAGTGTAGGACTGATGATGAGTACGCTGACAAAGAAGCAAAGTCTGTCTAAAGAGGAGATTCAGGAGTTATACGATATCCTGAAAGAAGCAGAAAACAGATAGGAGGGGGATCATATGCCGGAATGGGTGGTTACATCAAGTGTTTTTATATTGATCATCATTGCAGTCAGGCAGATTTTTATAGGAAAGATCAGTCCGCGCATGCAGTATAGCTTATGGTTTCTTGTAATGCTCCGTTTGTTGTGCCCTGTTATGATTATGGGCAGCAGTTTCAGTATTCTAAACGTAACAGAGTACATAAGGCAGGATATAGTCGAAAGAGAAGCAGGAACTGATATGGCAGATGGGGAATCTGTGACATGGCATATCGGGGGTATGGAGACTACGGATCAGGATATGACAGATCCTGTTGAGAGCGTAGCTCCGGGAGCCGGTGCCGGGAGTGAGTATCCTGCTGCAATGCCACAAACAGCGGTAGCAGAAAGGAATTGGGAGCATGCAGAACGGATTGGAAGAATCATACTGATCATTGGAATGGCAGTATTCGGCATAGGAATTCTTCTGGCAAATATCGGGTTTTATATCCGATTGCGCAGAGTGCGAAAGTTATGCGGCAAGGAAGGCAGGCTGCCTGTCTATGTTGTGACACAGCTGCAGACACCGTGCCTGTTTGGAATCTTAAAACCGGCAATTTATGTGCCGGAAAGTCTGTGGGAGTGTACGGATGAGAAAGAGATGCTACGGTTTGCGTTGGTGCATGAGCGGAATCATTATCGGCACGGAGATCATATTTGGGCATTTTTTCGCAGTGTATGCCTGATCCTGCATTGGTATAATCCGCTTGTATGGGCGGCGGTGGTTCTGAGTAGGCGGGACAGTGAGCTTGCCTGTGACGAAAGCACTGTACGGGAGCTTGGTGAGGAGCACCGTACCGACTATGGAAAGGCGCTGATCGCATGGACGGTAAGCACACATTCCGCCGGAGACTTTTTGTGTCTGGCGACATCTCTTGGTGCAGGGAAAAAGAGCATCAAAGAGCGGATTACACTGCTTGCCAAGAAGCCTAAAATACTGGTGCTGTCGGTCGCTGCGGTAATGTTGATCGTTGTAGCGGCAGTCGGAATTTCTTTTACCGGAAAGAGGGATGCTAAAGAGCCGCAAAGAATCGATTCCGGACAAGAGAACGACGCACAGAGTGACGCCGTGCAAGGAGATGGCACAGGGAACACTCCGGTACAGGAGCTTGAAGCGGACAAGGAAGAAAATCGGGAGCCGCTGCCGCAGACCTATTATGAAGTGATTGAAAGTACAACAGTGGATAATGAATTTTTCACCATGACGGTATCGGAAGAACTCATCGGTGAAGTCGGTTATCAGGTGACATGCCGTTATGACGAAGAGGGGTTACTGAAAATGTCCGTTACCTTTGTTATGGACAGGATTACTGATACGGAGCCTGCCCAAGAACAGCCGGAAGGTGCAAAGGAAGAGGCAAGGGTACTAAAGGATCCCTGCGGAGGAATTTTATGGTGGGTTGACTGGCGCGGACTTATGGAATTTGAGAGCGGTGATTATCTGTATCCGAACAGTGGAATTGAGAACCTGTTATTATATAGCGGAGAAGTGGATTTTGAAAAGATGGATGCGCTGAACAGATATGTCTATGGATTTGGACCGGAGGACCGTCCGATTGATTTTAACGCAGACCGGACCGGTGCATATTGCCTGTATCATCCGACGGATGTGCAGTTTCCGATGGAAGAGGAGGAAGCATATTTCCGGTATGAAGAATTGTTGCGGGAGGCTTTTTCCACTTTCCGTGCAAAAGACTATCCTTATGACACCTTAGACACGACAAAATATGAGATCCTGCTGGACTTCCTGCGGGCGGAAGAAGCGGTATCCTGGTTTGGCAGATACAATCAGCCGGATGAACTGACGGAAGAATTCGTGGCTGATTTTTATCGGTCCTATGAACCGTATGTGTCAAAAGAGCGGGAAGCATATTACAGAGCAGTCGACGAGGAGGATGTGGCACAGGAGCAGATCCGGTCGGAAGACGGCAGGATGGCATATGCACCGATGAGGCGTTACGGCATCACGGGGGTGTCAGAATTGGAAGACTATCTCAAGCAATATCTTCCGCAGGAAATGGCAGAGCAGTTGTTGCAGGAACCGCGCTCTGACGGTTATATGCCGTTTATGGAGCAGGACGGTGTGCTTTATATCATCCAAGGAGGAATGGGAAATTGGCATTATCTCGGAAACAGCCGGGAATATGAGATTACCTTGTCCGGCGACGGAAAGCATGCGGAGCTTCAGATGTATGAAACGATACAATACAATAAGGATACTGTCGGGCAGACCTTTTCTTATTCCATGGAGCTTGGCTTGGATGGCATCTGGCATGTTACAGAGCCGTTTGAACCGGCAATCGAGGAACTTGCACAGGAAATGGAAAGTCACAGAGGATAACAGTGAACCGTGTGGGATCCCTTTTAACTTAATATGTCGGCTTTAGACTTTGGGAAAATCGTTCGTTGAAATGACGGAAAAGGCCCCACCCGAAAGGTGGAGCCTTTTCAACAGTCATATAAACTGGAATTTACCTAGCATTTACTTTGTTTTTTCATTACTGAGATTGCAACATTCTGTCAACAATATATAATTGATTTATCAAAGTTTATAGGAGATGAATTTAATGAAAAATCCCAATAAATGTAGATATATTATGTTCATTTTAATTGTTGTTGGTTTAATTTTGGCTGGAATATCTGGAATTATATTTGGAGTACAACCTATACATCCTCTTTTTATTGTAGGTCCGCTTATTGCTTTTGGTTCAATAGTTTTTGGAATCATTACAGTTCGTTGTCCTTTTTGTCATCGGAAATTACATTTAAAGGGTATAATACCAGATGAATTTTGCCCTTTTTGTGGTAAAAAGCTCAAATGATAACACTGATTTCCCTTGAATCTTTAAACTGGAAGTTGTCGAGTTCTTTACATAGATAAAATATCAAGTTATCTTTCAATCTCCTTTTTAAATAGCAAAGCAAACGATAAAATAAACATAACCACTAATACAATTTCAAATATCGAATTTGCACTTATAAACAACGATGAATTATTCCATTCTATGTAACCACCTGCTAAATTTGCAAATATATCATAAATAAAGTGTAACAACATAGGAATGATAATATTACCAGAATTCAAATAAATAACAGCAAAAGCAAATCCAATTATTCCTGTTTGTAAAAATGCATAAGTATCCCAACCAGTAACAACATGTAATAATCCAAAAATAACAAAACTTAGAAATGCATAACCTATCTTTCTTCCTATAGTTCTTTTTCCGTAAGAATATCCTTCGAGAATTAGTAATCGATAATTTAATTCCTCATAAAATCCGGTTGTAATTTGTTGCAATATAATCTTGGTTATCAGTATTCCAATAGGTAGATTTACAATAGCTTCATATCCAACAGCAAAAATAAACACATAGTATAAAAAATATGCAATAAAACCTATACCAGATACTAATGCAACCTTATTATTGTGAAATCCCGAAACCTGCTTACCTGTTTTCCCATATACTTTATTTACTATAAATAGTATCCCTACTCCAAATAACAGTCTTAGTATACTACTAAACAAATACCAAGGAGTTCCACTCAAATAGTTCAAAACAATCAGTGAAATTCCCACAAACAACACTCCTAAAATAAGAGCAAGAAATATACCTATATATCTTTTATCCAAAAAATATTTTTTCATGTTTTACGTTTTCTCCTTTATTCCTAAAAATCCCGATTTATCTTTCTGTCATATTACCATATCTCCCTGCTTGCTTCAATGATTGGTAAAAGTGCCAAAGCTGAAACCACCAACAATTTAAGTTAAAAGGACCGTGTGGGTGGATCGTTGACAGAATGATCCGCCCTGTATTATAATAAAGAAAACCTGCGGGACAGGTATCTTTTTTGATCATCCCATTCCGGGAAAACAAATTCTTAGGCATTTCGCCGTTTGTTTCAATTTTAGTAAGAACTTTATAGATAAGATGTTAATGGGTAGGGTGTTTTGGGCTTTTTGAGTCAAAAATTTCCATAG
>JBJFCE010000009.1:0-3953 GCA_051888775.1 Lachnospiraceae bacterium
AAACCAGTGGATAGCCTTTTATAAATTACATTTTCAAAAATTCTATAAAACAGTGTACAAAACAACTCTGCATAAAGCGAAAATAAATGGTGTTTTTAATAGAAAATATGTCCGCCAATCACATATCTCGGATTGATCCCGTCAATCGGCGTACGGAAAAATACGCAGTCACTGACATTCGTTACACCGGACATCGCTTCATCCGCCGCACGATAACAGTTCGCCGTTGCGCGGTTTTGGGCAAGTGCCAGTGCAAGCCGTCCGCTTGCCACGGGAGAAAACTGACGTTTTGCATAGATCACACCGACCACCGTATCCGGAAACAAGGGACTCAGGACACGGTTAATAACAACCGCCCCTACTGCCAACTGTCCGGCATAAGGTTCTCCACCCGCTTCACAATAGATCAGATTTGCCAACAGATACCGGTCACCTTCATCAAATGTCACTTGGGAAATATCCCGTTTCACTGATGCTGCCGACAATGCTGCCAGACGCTTTTCTTCCTCTAACTGAGCCTGTAATGCCGCAATATTACTGTTCTGCTGCTCAATCTGTGCTTCATATGCAAGCATCTGCGCTTCCGTCACGGAAATCTGATCCGAATATCCCGCAATACTGTCCGCTGTCTCTGCTACCAGCTCATTGACGCGCTGCTGCTCTGCCTGTGCCGCCAATGACAACTCTTCCAGCTCCGCGAGTTCTGTTTCCAACCGTGCTTCTTCTTCCTCTATGAACGCACGGGTTTGCTGATATTCTTCCAGTTTCTGTCTGTCATACTCCTCGATCTGAGCAATATACTCACTTCTGTTTAGGAAATCCGCAAAGCTCCTTGCCGTAAACAACAGTTCCAGATAGGTAGCCTCGGCATTTTCGTACATGAACCGGATACGTTCCTTCATGCTTTCATACTGTTCCAGCTCCTGCTGTCTTGCCGCCTCCAGATCTGCCTGAGTCTGCGCAATCTCAGCTTCTTTATCTTCAATCTGTGCCTCCAGGTCCTCCAGATTGTCGCTTACCTCATTCAGTTGATCATTCAAGCTGCTCAGTTCTTCCTGAAGTTCGTTTCGCTGTCCTTCCAAACTGGACAGATTGTCCTTTGTTTCCGCCAGCTGCTCCTGCGTTTCCTGCTGCTGTTGCTGCGCTTCCTCAAGCTTCTCCTGCGTTGTTTTCGCAGACGACGGTGCATACGGCATCGCACAAAGCAACAGGACCGTTGCCATGAAAAATGAGCGTCTTCTCAGCTTCTTTCCTGTCATATTTTATACTTCCAAAGTGATCTTCCTGCCTGTGTGATCATACTTTTTGTATTCCACACCGGCTGCATCAAACAACATTTTACTCGCAATATTGGTCTGTGTTCCGTCATATTTATCATCCGCATAGATGACAGTCCGGATTCCGGACTGTATGATCGCCTTTGCACATTCGTTACACGGAAACAGCGACACATACAATTTTGCTCCGGCAAGACTTCCACCCCGATAATTCAGAATGGCATTCAGCTCCGCATGTGTGACAAACGGATATTTACTGTCAAGTCCGGTTCCGACTCTTGCCCATGGAAATACATCATCCGAGCAGCCCATCGGAAACCCGTTATAGCCGATAGACAGAATCTTATTGTCTTCACTGACAATGCAGGCTCCCACCTGTGTGTTGGGATCCTTGGACCGCATTCCTGCTAACTTGGATACCCCTACAAAATATTCATCCCAGGAAATATAATCTTCTCTTTTTCCCATCTGCTTCTCCGTCTCTGATTACTTCGTTCCGAAGATACGGTCTCCGGCATCTCCCAGTCCCGGTACGATATAAGCATGATCATTCAGCTTTTCATCCAAAGCACCGATATACATGTCTACATCCGGATGTGCCTCCTGCATTCTCTTTACACCTTCCGGTGCCGCAATAATACACATAAAATGGATCTTCTTGCAGCCTTTTTCCTTTAACATCTGAATTGCCGCCACGGAAGATCCTCCGGTCGCCAGCATCGGGTCCACTACAAAGACCTCGCGCTCTGCGCAGTCTGCCGGAAGCTTACAGTAATATTCCACCGGTTCATGCGTCTCCGGATCACGATACAATCCGATGTGTCCGACTTTTGCGGCCGGAATCAGATTTAAGACACCGTCCACCATACCGAGTCCTGCACGCAGGATCGGCACGATCGCCATTTTCTTTCCCTTCAGTTCCTTGACCGTTGTCTTGCAGATCGGTGTTTCGATCTCAACATCCGCAAGCTGCAGATCCCTCGTTGCTTCATAGCAGATCAACATTGCGATCTCGCTGATCGTGTCACGGAAATCTTTGGTTCCGGTCTCCTTTCTTCTGATATACCCGATCTTATGCTGGATCAACGGATGATCCATAATCACACACTTTGCCATACTCCCTCTTACCTCCTGTGTATTTTTATTGTTCTTCTATCATATTGACTCTGCGCTGATGACGCTCTTCTTTTGAAAAATCCGTATGAAGGAACGTGTCCACGATCTCCAGTGCCAGATTCGGTCCGACGATTCCCGCCCCCAATGCAAGCACATTTGCATCATTATGCTGCCTTGTCAGTCTTGCACTGAGCGGATCGGAGCATAACGCCGCACGTATGCCTTTGATCTTATTTGCCGTTATGGAAATGCCGATTCCGGTCGTGCAGATAACGATACCCTTTTCACACGCACCGTCCGCTACCGCCTGCGCAACCGCTTTTCCGTATACCGGATAATCACAGGACGATTTATCATAACAGCCTTTGTCCTCATATGGGATTCCTTTTTCTTCCAAATATTTGATAATGACCTGCTTTAAGTCATATCCGCCATGATCACAGCCGATTGCTATCATGCTCTGCCTCCTATACTTTTATGATCTTATGCCCTGCCGCCTTTAACAGCCGGTTCATTATAGCCTGTCCCATTCCTGCCGTTTCAAAGGATTCGGAATACATGACCGTCATACCTTCATCATCGAACTCCCGCAGGATCGTATACAGGTTTCTCGCGATCGCTTCTTCATCCGCACGGGCACCTGCATTTTTGATGCTGTGCGCATGATATCCGGAAACGGTTTCCTCTGTTCCGATGATACCGACTTTTTCTCCTGCTGCCATCGCCTGTGCCGTCAGCTCGTTGATCTTAGCTGTGACTGCCTCCTGCGCTCCTTCCACGATCGTCAGCTCACCCTTCGGCGCATAATGACGGTACTTCATACCGGGAGCCTTGGGTTTGACGCCGCAGGTGTCATCCAAAATCGTCCGGTCTACCTCTACCTCCTGTAATACACGCTCTAACATTTCCTGCGTGATATAGCCCGGGCGCAGGATCATCGGCTTTTCTCCGGTCAGATCAATGATGGTAGATTCCAGTCCGATACCGACTGCTCCTCCGTCAATGATCATATCGATCTTACCGTCCATATCCTCAGCCACATATTTTGCCTGTGTCGGACTTGGTTTTCCGGACGTATTGGCACTCGGTGCCGCAATATATCCGCCTGCCGCCCTGATAAATGCCTGAGCCGTTTTATGGCTCGGAAAACGGACTGCCACCGTATCCAGTCCGCCGGTCGTCTCATAGGGCACCAGTTCGGACTTTGGCAGGATCATCGTAAGCGGTCCCGGCCAAAAGGCTTCTGCCAGTTTCTTTGCCTGCGGTGTGACTTCTTTTACCAGACGTGTCATATCCTTGAAATCGGCAATGTGCACGATCAGCGGATTATCCGACGGTCTGCCTTTTGCCGCATAGATCTTGCGGGAAGATTCCGGATTCAGCGCATCCCCGCCAAGCCCGTATACCGTCTCTGTCGGAAATGCGACCAAACCGCCGTTTTTTATGATTTCTCCTGCCTGCTCCATGCCCTCAGGATCGGGGCACTCTTCTGACACACGCAGATATCTCGTTTTCATTGTTTTGTATCCTTCCAATTCGCTTGCGCTCATTATATCATAA
>JBJFCE010000010.1:0-20264 GCA_051888775.1 Lachnospiraceae bacterium
TTTATATTATATTGTATGCGTTTTGCACGAAAATATCAATATAATATATTGATTTTGTAAGATGCATTCTGCTACTTCAATGCTTTTTCCAAAGCCTCCAGATATGCCGCCTGTTGTTTTTTGCCGGAAACTGCCATATTGTACCTCCTGCATGTGAAAATCAATTTCAATTTTTTTATTTATATTTTAATCTACCATGGATTGCATAACAAGTACTTGGACAAGTATAATCTAGTATATACCCCTTGATCACAACAACCGATTTCTCAGAAAGGACTTTCATAATATGAAGCTTATTTTTATCAGGCACGCCGAACCAGACTATTCCGAAGATTCTTTAACCGAAAAAGGCTTTCGGGAAGCGGAAATCCTTGCCACACGCACAAAGGACTGGCACGTAACGCAGTTCTACTGCTCACCGCTCGGACGCGCACAGGCAACCGCAAAGCCCACGCTTGCCGCGCACGGCGTAACGCTGACAACAAAGTTTCCCGATCCGGCTCCCGACATCATCTTACAGCCTGATGCAACTAAGGCAATCGTCTATCCGTGGCTTCGTGAGCTTCATGCACCGATCGATCCGGCGCTTCATCCGAGCGGAAAGCATATCCCCTGGGATCTCACCCCGGAATATCTGAATGCGAATCCGATTCTGCTCGATAAAGATCATTGGTGGGAAGCGCCTTTGATGCAAAGCTGTGATATGAAAAATCAGTTTGACTGGATCAGCAGCGGAATCGATCGTCTGCTCGCCATGCACGGTTATACACGTGACGGTATCTGCTATAAAACAGACGGGCACTCTCCCGCCAGCGATGTGTTTATGAAATATGATGGTACGACCGAGCTTTGTTTAAAGGACGCAGATCCCGAAGAACCTGTGATCGTTATTTTCTGCCACCTGGCGGTCATGATGATGATGATGTCGCACTTACTGAACACCTCTCCGCACACACTGCTGCACGGTCTCTTTGTGCCGCCCGCATCGGTTACGGTGTTGTCCGCGGAAGAGCGCATTCCGGGATATGCGTATTTTCGCGCGCAGGTAATCGGAGATACGTCACATTTCCGATTTGCAGGTGAACCGGTTTCTTATTATGGCGGATTTGCTGCACCGTTTCAGGGGTAAGTATATTCTCATGTTATACATTGTAATAACTTTTGGGACGGTCTGATAAAATAAGGAAAAATTTACCGCGGCACAAAACCATCCTTCGGAAGAATCCTTCCGAAAGCACGATTTCTGTGCCGCGGTAAATATGAAAGATAAGAAACTCAAAGAATCTTTGCCTTTTTCTACAGCGCTCTTACTGCTGCGCTACCACCGCAAAAAAGATCAGATCCGCATCGGTATCATTGATCAGCGTATGGCTGTGCCCTTTGGGACAATAGTGACAACTGCCCGGATACACGCGTTCTTCGGCTCCGTCATAGATCGCCTTGCCCTCACCCTCCAGAATATAGATGATCTCGCTTCCGTCCTCGTGGGTATGCAATCCGATAGAAGCACCCGGAATCAGTCTTCCGTGCATAATACGGTTCTGTTCGTCTGCAAACATCTTTGCACGATATTCCTTCTCTCCGCCTTTAAAACCCGGCAGAATCGTTTCTTCCATGTTTTTAAAATCAATCATCATTGCTTTGTCCGCCTTTCTTTTTATTTTATTATCCTCTTTATTATGCTCTTTAGAGATTGAAACCCCTGTCAGCAGGATAGAACGAATCCCCACAGCAAGAGCATGCCCGCCGCTGACAATACTTGCCGTGGGGATTCGCTCTATCCTGCTGACCGCATTTCGCAATCACCATATCATATATCTACTGCATCAGCAAGGCAATCGGGGATCTGTGCCAATTCCCGTATCTCATAATCAATGCGTACCTCCGTCGTGTTCTCCTGCTGCCCCGGATTGTACCAGCAGCAGCGGATTCCTGCATTGTTGCCGCCACGCATATCACTTGTCAGAGAATCTCCGACGATCATGGTCTGCGCCGGATCATAGTCCGCAATCCGCACCGCGCACTGTTCAAAAAATGCCTTTTCCGGCTTCACGCATCCCAGCTCTTCGGAGATAAACACCTCCTCCATATAAGCATCCAATCCGGACAGCCTGATCTTGCGCCGCTGCACAAAGGCTGTTCCGTTCGTCACAATATACTGCCTGATGCCCTTTTGCTGCAATGCATTGCAGATCTCTATGGCACCTTCTATCGGTATGCTCTGGTAACTGAGCGCCTCCTGATATTCTTCATTGAGTCTGTTATAATCAATCTGGGGATGCTCCATATACTCCAGAAATTTCCGAAACCGCTCGGGACCGAGTCTGGTTTTCGTAATCTCGCCCCGCTCTAACATTTCCCATAATTCGCGATTGATTTTTTTATAAACCATAAGCTGTGTATCAGATACTGCTACATGATATCGATCCATGCATTCACGCAGTGCATTTGTCTCCGCGAGGTCAAAATTTAACAGAGTTCCGTCTACATCCCACAAAATCGTATTGACTGCCATGTTATCTCCTTACTGCCGATCAGGTTGCAAATCCCGCATACTGCGTCATATACAGCTCATAATATTTGCCTTTCTGCGCTAACAAATCATCATGGCTTCCGCACTCCACGATCTGCCCCTGATCCATTACTACGATCATATCCGCATCCCGGATCGTGGACAGGCGGTGTGCGATCACTATGCTGGTACGGTTCTGCATGATAAGCTGCATCGCGCTCTGAATCGCCTTTTCCGTGCGGGTATCCACATTGGATGTCGCTTCGTCCAGAATCAGGATCTTCGGATCGGCAACAAAGGCACGTGCAATGGCAAGCAGCTGGCGCTGTCCCTGACTGATATTTGCACCGGCACCTGTCAGCACCGTATCATAGCCTTCTGGCAGCATGGCGATCATCTCCCTGCAGCGGCTCATTTCCACCGCTTCCTCCAGCCGTTCCTGACTGACACCTTCGTTGGCATATTTCAGGTTATTGCGAACCGTATCGGAGAACAGTGCCGTATCCTGCAAAACAATGGCCACATTTTTCCGCAGACTTTCTCTGGATACTTCCGCGATATTCTGCCCATCAATTCGGATCTCACCGCTGTCAATATCATAAAAGCGCATGAGTAAATTAACAACAGTGGTCTTTCCGCTTCCGGTCGCACCTACCAATGCCACCTTTTTCCCGGAAGGAACCGTTAATGTAAAATCACGGATCACGGGATGATCGGGTGTATAAGAGAAGTTCACGTTTTGGAAGGTCACCGTCGCATCGCCTTTCTCTGCAAGACTGTCTCCCGACATATCTTCACTCGTTTCATCCAGAACGGCAAACACTCGCTCGGCTCCCGCAACCGCAGTCTGAAGCTGACCGTAGATCTGGGCAAGTTCATTGATCGGTCGGCTGAACTGCTTTGCATACACGATAAATGCCGAAATAACACCTACCGAGATCAGTCCGTTGATTGCAAAATATCCGCCAAAGGCTGCAATGATCACAAAGCCGATATTACCAATACAGTTCATGATCGGTCCCATAACGCCGCTGAAAATATCGGTGCGGATACCTGCCTTAGTAAGAGAATCGGAGGTTGCACAAAATTCTTCTGTAATCTTATCCTGACGGTTATAGGCTACTACCGTGCGATAACCGGAAATCATTTCTTCCACTGTTCCGTTGAGCTTTCCCAACAGCATCTGGCGCTTTCTGGAAAATTTGCGTACCTTTTTTGACAAAATCTTTGTTGCCAACAAGGTCAGAATCACCGTTCCGCAGCTAAGCAGCGCCAACTGCCAGCAATACCACAGCATGACCGCCACTGTTCCGATAACCGTCAGCACCCCGGAAAACAGAGACGGCAGCGACTGGGAAACCGTCGTGGAAATATTCTCGATATCGTTCGTCATACGACTCATAATATCACCGTGGGAATGTGTGTCAAGATAACGGACCGGTAAATCTATTGTTTTGCCGAACAGTTCTTCCCGCATCCGCTTCACAATCCGCTGACTGAGCCTTGCACTGACCAGTCCCTGCAAAAGCTGGCAAATGCTGTAGAAAAGATATACGGCAAGCATCCATATAAGTGTATTTGCCAGTCTGCCCCCTGTTGCACCCGAAATGATATCAATCGCTTTGCTTTGCAGTCCGGGTGCATAAATACCGCAAAGGGTTCCGAAGACCACAACGGCAAGCATGGCAATGACCATACCCTTTTCATGTGCAAAATATGTCATGATCCGCTTCAGCGTAATACCTACATTTTCGGCATGCTCCACCTCCGCAAATCTGGCGCCGCGGTTCATCATTCCGGGAATGTTGCGTTCCTCCAGTTTCTTATCAGCCATCGCTCTCACCGTCCTCTCCCATCTGCGAATCATAAATATCCCGATAAGTTTTACAGGATTCCAATAATTCCTCATGCGTGCCACAGGCTGCGATCTGCCCGCCCTCCAGCACTACGATCCGGTCTGCTCTGCGAACGGATGCAATTCGCTGGGCAATGATGATCTTGGTACTTTCAGGGTTCACTTCCTGCAATGCTTCATACAGCTGTGCTTCCGTTTTCAGATCCAACGCACTCGTGGCGTCATCAAAGATCAGAATCTCCGCACCCTTTAATACCGCTCTGGAAATGGAGATACGCTGCTTCTGTCCGCCGGAAAGACTCATACCGCGCTCGGCTACCATGGTATCATAGCCATTGGCTGTAGAGTTGATAAAACCGTCTGCCTGCGCGATCTTTGCCGCCCGGATAATCTCCTCTTTTGATGCCTCCTGCCGTCCCCATGCGATGTTGTCCCGGATAGGGACACTGAACAGCTCACTTTTCTGCAGAGCAACGGCAACCTTCTCCCGCAACGCCTTCTGGTGATATTCCCGGACATCAACATCATCTATCAAAACCGCACCTTCCGATACATCATAAAAACGCGGAATCAGATTTGCCAGCGTAGTCTTGCCGCATCCGGTAGCGCCCATAATCGCTACCGTCTCTCCCGGCCGGATCGTCAGATTGATCTGTTTTAAAACAATCCGACTGCTGCCCGGATAAGCAAAGGATACATTCCGAAATTCGATCTTTCCGTGAATCTGTGTCTCGCCATCAAAGCCACCATCCTTGATCTGCGGTTGACTGTGCAGCACCTCCTTCACACGCTTCCAAGATGCAATGCCCCGGGAAATATTCTGAAACAGCATCACCAGCATCAGAATACCGTTGAGCAGCTGCGTCGTATAAGTGATCGTTGCCATAATGGTTCCCGGTGTCGTATCACCACTGTGCACCTGATATGAGCCTGCCAGCAGGATTACAATCACAACCACATACATCAGCGCATTCATAACCGGATTCATAAACGCAAAAATAGTCAACACCTGCAGCTGCGTTTTTATCAGCTCATCATTTGCTTTTCCGAAACGTACCTTCTCGTAAATCTCTCGGACACACGCCTTAATGATACGGATTCCCGATACATCCTCCTGCATAATGGCATTGATCCTGTCCAACTGCATCTGCAATTTGGAAAAAAGAGGATTTGCTCTGTTCAGGCAAAATGCCAGACATCCCACAATGAACGGATACGCGCACAGCACGATCAAGCCAAACTGCCGATTCAGGCGGAATATAAAGAAAATACTTCCGAACATCAACATGGAAGTACGGATCATTCCTCTGACAAACTGTGACACAAAATTCTGCACCTGCGTAATATCATTTGTAACACGGGTCACGAGAGAACCGGTTCCGTATTGATCGACCTGCGGAAAAGAAAAGGTCATGATATTGCGAAAGCAATCCTTTCGCATTTCATTCCCGATATTCTGTCCCGCCAAATGAACAAACACATTGTTCAGCGATCCGCAAAGACCGCCCAAAATGACAAGTCCGATCATTTGGATCCCCAGTGTCCAGATCAGGTGAAGATCACCTACGCCGTTATTCTGTATTCCTAATACACCGTCATCCACAATTCTGCTCATGATCGCCGGCTGAAGCAGATCCATAAGCACTTCACCGACCATGAACAATGCAGCAATCACCGCAAAAGGCAGATATTTTTTAATATATTTCCACATAATCTCTCCCCTGCATTATCTCCGACAATTCTCATTCCATATTTTCTGATAATCTACCTCGCCCTGCTCAACATCGTTGCTGCGATATCGTTTATCCCAGTCTGCATTGACCTTTTCTAAAAGGAACAGCAGCTGCGTCTTTTCCTTCTCGGAAAGAGAAGAAAACATCTGGCGATGACGCTCCTCTCTCTGCTCCGCAGCTTTTTGGGCAACTGCCTTTCCTTCTTCCGTCAGTGCGATATCCGTTGTTCTGTGATCCGTCCTGCTGGGCGTGCGCACGATCAGACCGGAGGCTTCCAGCTTTCCGATCACCTCGCTTACGGAGCCGGGCTGGATACCAAGACGTCTGGTCAGCTCCCTTTGTGTAAGTACCCCGGAATGATATAAAATAATCAAAATCCGCCTCTGGCTGCCCTTTCCTTCGTAAATATTACGCATAGTATGCCCGATGTCACGGAAATTCCAAATCAGCTTAAGATTCATGTCCAACAATTCATATCGATTACTCATCTGCTGCACTCCCTTTTCATTTCTTTAGGTACCTTGATATTTTAGCGTAAAGTTTTGCCGTTGTAAAGATTCCTTTTCACTCCATGTTCCTATTTTGATTACTATTACCTTATTTGTTATTTTCTTTTACTTTACATATGCATATAGTTTTTACACTATATACATATGCCGATTATATATTTTACAGCAAATATCTTCTACCTTATAGTATCTGACAAAGGAGTCCTTACCATGAATATGACAATGCTTATTTTACACAGGCTTTTTCTCATGCTGCTCTATATAATCCCCGGTTATGTGCTTTATAAAAAGCAGATCATCAGCGATGAAGGAGCCCGCGATCTCGGAAAGCTGCTGTTGTACCTGATTCTGCCGGCTGCGATCATCAATTCTTATAACATTCCCTTTTCCACGCAAAAGGCATGGGGGCTGCTGATCTCGTTTCTGGCTGCCGCACTTTCCCTTTTCCTCTCGATTCTTGTTTCAAGGATTCTGTTTGGTAAAAAGAAGCCGCTGGAGTGCTTTGGCGCCGCTTTTTCCAACGCCGGATTTATGGGCATCCCGCTCGTACAGTCCGTGATCGGCGCAGATGCCGTATACTATGCCGCTGCATTTGTTGCTCTGTTAAATATCCTGCAATGGACTTACGGTGTCTATATCATCACCGGAGACCGAAAGACTGTTTCTTTGAAAAAAATACTGTTCAATCCTGTTCTGATCAGCTTTTTTATAGGAATTGTCCTGTTTTTACTGCCGGTCAGACTTCCCGACATTGTGACGGAACTTATGGGAACGATTGCGGGCATGAATGCTCCGGTTGCCATGCTGATCATCGGTATGTACCTTGCCCAGATTCCGTTTCTGAGCTTGTTTCGCGACCTGCTCAGCTACAAAGCTTCTTTTGTGCGGCTGTTTTTGATTCCCGCCCTTACGCTTCTTTTGCTTGCGGTACTTCCGTGGGGTGACAGCAGCTTAAAGCAGACAATTTTAATCCTTGCCGCCGCACCGGTCGGCTCCAATGTTGCCGTATATGCCAGACTGTATCATGCAGACTATAAACAGGCGGTAAAAGAGGTTTTGCTCAGTACACTGTTATGTATTGCATCCATGCCGTTACTTATCGGCCTTTCCGGCTATATTCTTTGAAATAATCTATGATGGTGTTTTTGCAACTTTGAACAGCCTGCGTCTGATACTTTTGTTCATTACAGGTCAAACGCACGAACCGTCTCATCGGCATGTCCCGGACGGTCTTAAACAACAGCACCTCATGGTAAAAGCGGTACCAGGTATCCTGCGGAACAAAGGCAATGCCCATGTTCATTTTCAACAGATCCCGCATAATAGACGGAGACTCGACATACATCGAAATTTTTGGCGCAAACTTTTCGGTTTCACAGAAGTGCGCTATAATCTGATAAAGATTGCTGGACGGGCTGAGGCTGATAAAGTCACAGCTGCTTAGATCCTGCTTTGTAATCTCTGCTTTATCGGCAAGTATGTGATCCTTCGGCATAACAATACCGATCGGTTCCTCCAACAGCTGCACGGCAGATTCGGGTAACAGGCTGCTGACATCCGAATCCAGCTTCAGATCCCAATCAGACTGACAGCTTTGAAAAATGTGGGGCATGATTCTGGGAAATGCTTTTCCGATCCGCCCGATGATATCGGGTATCAGCAAAGATGCCGATTCTACGGAAATATTGACATCCATGATTTCCGCTCCGCCGTATTCCCGTAATTCCGATTCGGCATTTTCAAGTGCCTGACAGACTTCATCCGCGTACTTTAAAAAGATTTTTCCTGCTCCGTTGAGCACGATCTTTTTTCCGTTCCTGTCAAACAGCGGCATGCCGATCTCTTCTTCCAGACGCTTTAACATCTGACTCAGAGAAGGCTGCGCGATAAAAAGCTGTTCTGCCGCTCTGGATATATTTTCTGTCCGAGCGATGACACGGAAATATTTGATCTGCTGTAATTCCATATGCTTCTCCTTTCTGTTGTAAGCATTTTGGTGGTAGTGAACCTCTGCCCGAGGATGGAACCGGTGCGTATCAATCTGTCGGTGGCAGGCACGCTTTCGCTACACCTCGTCCGTAACGGTACATAAGGTGCCAAAATACGGCACCTAAGTACCGACGGACTCACAGTACCTGCCACCGACAGATTGATACGTACCGGTTCCGTCCTCGGGCAGATATTCGCGGTTGCCTGATTTGCGTTTATCTTAAAGGTGCTTTCGGATAAATTGTTGCCATATTATTTTTATATTATAAATTATGATTGTTTTATTATATATTACAATATAAAATTCAAATAGCAATACTTATGGAGGGATTCGTATGAGTCAGAACAAGCCTATGACAGACAAAGAACGAACAGCGGAACGTTACAGAGAGGAAAATAAATCTGCACTTCCGGGACAGATCGTATTTACCGGATCATCCTTGATGGAAATGTTTCCGATCAACAAGCTGCTTGTGGAGCACGGTGATCAAACAGTGATCTATAACCGCGGCATCAGCGGCTTTGTTTCTCAGGAACTTCTGGAGGTTCTTGATGTGTGTGTGCTCGACCTGAAGCCGTCACGTGTTTTCATCAACATCGGTACGAATGATCTGAGCAATCCGGACATCCCAATCGACGAGCTGATGGAGCGCTACGACCGGATCATTTCGCAGATCGAGGCGCAGCTTCCGGATGTAGAGATTTATTGCATGGCATATTATCCGGTCAATTATGAGGCTGCCACGGAAGAGATGAAGGAATGCCTGAAGGTCCGCACCAATGAAAAGATCCTGCTTGCCAACAGCGAAGTAGAAAAGCTTGCCCACAGACACGATCAGAAATACATCGACGTAAACAAGAACCTGAAGGACGCTCAGGGCAGACTGAAAGCAGAATATACCATCGAAGGAATGCATATCAAAGAAATCGGTTATGCGGCAATCTATGATGATCTCATGGCATATGTCAAGGAACCGAAATGGCGTAGTAAAAAATAAACACGCAACGCCGATATCAATCAAAAAACACACAAATTTGCTCGGCTCACGTTCCTAAGGCTGTCGCAAATTTGTGTGTTTTTTTGATTGATATTGGAGTTGCGTGTTTATTTTTTAGAGCAATCTATCCTTGCCATATAAGTCAGATACCTATGATTCGCACCGACTAAAATACGAACTGTACGAGCAGCATGTAGCAGATTGTTCCGCCCGCAATGGACAGAAGCATTTTGCGTTTCCACAGATGCAGCACTATTACAAGTGCAATGGACAAAAATTCCGGGATTGCGTGGCTTCCCGTAAAGATGCTGACATTTTTCAGACAATAAATGATCAGCAGTCCAAAAACCGCCGCCGGAAGAACCTTGCCAAGATACTGTATGTACTTCGGTGTCGGCTTGCCCGCCGGAAATACAAGGAAGGGCAAAAAACGGGTGATCATGGTTCCTAGCACGACCATAGCGATCGTGATGATCTGCTGCGTTAAACTCATCATACCGGATCACCGCCTTTCTCAAGAGGTTTGCGAAGCAGCGTCAGTACACCGAGAATCGCAAGCATGGAAGGAATCATAAACTGATCGGCACCAAATGCGATCAGACATATGAGCGACAGCCCCAGTCCCAGAAACGCACTGGCATGATTCTTTTCCTTCATCCACTGCTCCATGAAGATTACAACAAACATCGCGGTCATGACAAATTCCAGTCCTTCCGTATTAAAATGAATCAGCGAACCGAAAAGACCGCCGAGCGTCGCTCCGAATACCCAATAACACTGATTCAAAAGCGTCACAAAAAAATAAAACCAGCCCCGGTCCACATCTTCCGGAATCTTTGCAGTATAATTTACGGAAAAGCTTTCATCGCACATCCCAAAGATCAGATAGAATTTCTTAATCCCTGTCCCTTTATACTTGTCTAACATGGAAATACCGTAAAACAGATGCCTTGCGTTAATCATGAGCGTCATGGCAAGTGCCTGAATCGGATTGAATGCACCCAGCAACAGATTTGCTGCCACAAATTCCATCGAACCCGCAAAGATCGTCATACTCATGAACATCGGATAGAGAAAGGAAAAGCCGGACACATTCATGTAGATCCCATATGTCATGCCCAAAAACCAGAAACCCGCAAAAATCGGAATCGTATACGGAAAAGCCGCCTTTAACGCACGCAGGCGCATGCCTTTTTGGGGGCTGTTGATCGTCCACCTACACTGAATCCCTTCGCATTTCACAGCACCATCGTTACACTCATACGGAATATCTTTTTCATACTGAAAGCCAAGCTTTTTCATGACATTTCCGGAAGCCGGATTGTCCTTTGCATATCTGCCGACAATTTCATGCACATGAAGCTCCTCTGTTGCAAACCGGATCACTCTTTGCATTGCTTCCGTCGCATATCCCCTGCCCCAGTATGCTTTTCCGAAGTTATATGCAATTTCCCAGGATGAAACCTCTTCTTCATAATAAATGAGCGCGGTTCCTATCAGCTCATCCGTTTCTTTTTCAACAACCGCAAACCGGTACCAGTCGTCTTTTTCAATCTGCCCGATTTCAAAAGATATCCATTCCTTTGTTTTCTCTATATCGTTATGGCTTGTCCAAAACATATATCTGGCGACATCAGGATCACTCTCCCAACATGCAAATGCACAGGACGCGTCCTCGTACCGGAAAGGTCTCAATCGTAACCTGCCCGTTTCCAGTGTAGGGGTATTCATGCTTACCTCTCCTTACATTTTTATTTGTCCATAGGCGATTGTGAATCTCTGTCTGCAGGATGGAACCGGTGCTTTATAGACCTGTCAGTGGCAGGCACGCTTTCGCTACACCTCGTCCGTAACGGTACATAAGGCACCAAAATACGGTGCCTAAGTACCGACGGACTCACAGTACCTGCCACCGACAGGTCTATAAAGCACCGGTTCCATCCCGCAGACAAAGTTTCACAATCTCCTATTATTCACCAAGTCTGTTAGCAAAGGCAGACTCATCTTGAATCTGCCTTTGTTGCGGCTTGTACTATCCCATAATATAGCACAAACCGATACTTTTCTACTATCACTTTTTTCTGCAGCTTGTCAGGAATCAAACTCCAGCATATAATCCCGGAAACGCAGCGCGCAGAAATTGCGCTGGCACCGATAATTCTCTCGCTCCTTGATCGCAATGGTCTTAAAGAAGGTTCTCCACAGATTTTCATACTCCGCATTCTCGCAAGTACGCCAGATCCGCTCGATCGCTTCCTCCGTCAGCGGTGCAAGAAACCATTCCTGTCTCTTTGGGTGAAAAACACCCATCTCATGAACTTCATCTATAATCACAAAATGCTCCTCCGGGAAACGATCCGAAAAATGATTTGCCAACATCGGCAACACCTGATTCTTCGGTCGTATCTTCGCGATCAGAATTCCATTATCGGAATCATGGAAACGCAGAAATTCGCGAAAGGAATGCGACTCGTTTGATACATTTCTCTGCAATTCAAACATACGGCAGACTTCTTCCCTGCCATGCATATTGACAACCTCCGCTCCGTACCGGAAACCGAGCTTTAAAAAGCGATAGATCGCATCGATCTTATCCTCCGCATAGGACAGCGACACCAGATACATCATATCATACGCTTCACGACAGATCTTTCTGCTGACCGACCGCGCGACCTTGACTGCCTTTGTGTAATCGGTCTGCGTATATACATAATCCGAGAACAGTTCATAGGAATGCATACGTTCCGTCCGCAGCTTCAGCTTATCATCCGGAATGTGCGCCGCCCATGCATCATAGATCTGTGTAAAAACGCCGTCCGGTGTATCTTCACATAAATAAATTGTCTGGTTCTCATTCATCTTTTCCTAACCTCATCTACTGTGCCGCTGCCAGCGGACTCTGATCATCAAACAGGGACAACTGCCGGAACGTCGTATGATATTCCAGCTCCCAGTTTTTCCTGCGGTCCAGATCCAGAAGCTGTCTGGCAATATAGTCCTCATCCATCCTGGTCGGATACATCATTCTGCCGTTGCAGGTGATAAAATAATGGGCACGTTTTAACACCACACCGATCCGTTTCAAACTGTCAAAATCAAGCTTTGCCGTCCGTCGCGCCTGCATGATGCGCCGTGCTGATTTTACACCGATCCCCGGAATCCGCAGCAACTGATCATACGGTACACGGTTGATCTCCATCGGAAAATATTCCAGATGCCTGAGCGCCCACTCACATTTCGGATCCAGATACACATTGAAGTTCGGACGTTCGGGTGACAACAGCTCATTTGCCTGAAATCCGTAAAATCGCAACAACCAGTCCGCCTGATACAGCCGGTGCTCACGCAAAAGAGGAGGCTTTGTCCCAACCGCCGGAAGACTGCTGTCCTCATTGAGTGCAATATACGCCGAATAAAATACACGCTTTAAATCAAAGCGCTGATATAACGCTTCCGCCACTGCCAGCACCTGATAATCACTCTCCGGTGTCGCACCCACGATCATCTGTGTACTCTGCCCTGCCGGAACAAACATCTGCCCCGGTTTGCGCACTGCGGGGCGCATGGCTGTCCTCTCCTTTGATGCCGGCAGCGTCGGTTTGGTACTTTGCGGTAAAAGAAGCTGCGGCTTCTCCGGTTCCGGCAGTTCAAATCCCCAGCGGTCTGTACTCCCGCCAAGCAGCCGGTTTACATTTGCCGCACCGTTTAAACGGTTCTCTGCAATTCCTGCCTGGATCTGGCGCATCGGCTTTAGGATCGTTTCTCTCGTCTTATTCGGTGCCAGTGTCCGTAGCCCTTCCGCAGTCGGCAGCTCCAGATTCGTACTCATGCGGTCTGCCAGAAGCCCGATCGCCGCGATCAGCTCCGGCGCCGCACCCGGTACCGCTTTGACATGGATATAGCCGTTAAAATACCGTTCCTCCCTGAGCATCCGAAGCGTAATATAGATCTGCTCCATCGTCTCGGTCGGATCATGCCGCACACCGGAGCTTAAAAACAGCCCTTCAATATAATTTCTGCGGTAAAACTGCATCGTCAGCTCGCAGACCTCTTCCGGCGTAAAAGAAGTCCGCACCGTATCGTTGGATCTGCGGTTGATACAATATTTGCAGTCGTACACACACTCGTTTGTATACAAAATTTTTAACAGAGAGATACACCGCCCGTCCGCCGCAAAGCTATGACAGATTCCGCAGGCTGCCGTATTCCCCATACTGCCCTCTTTCCCCTTGCGCTCAACTCCGCTTGAGGTACAGGAAACATCATATTTTGCTGCATCCGACAGAATTTCCAGCTTCTTTTCAATCGGGAGATTTTCCAGAATCGTCATCTTTTTATTCCTCTTTCCGCATCCCGTAATTCCTTTAAGATCAGCCATCTTTTATCTCATAACAGAACATTTGTTCCGAATATATGTTCTATTATAATCCACCAAGCTATGCTTTGCAATACATTTTTATTCATTCCATATTTCTCCACGTCCGAACTGTTCCCTTGACATCACCATGCCGATATAAAAAATAGTAGGTGATGATAAGTAAACGGAATTACTTATTTCAAAAGCATCGTTTGCAAAACTTTGTCAGCAGACCGAAAACGATTGCCCACAGATCTGTCAGCGGCGGGTACTGTGAGTCCGTCGGTACTTAGGTGCCGTACTTTGGAACCTTATGTACCGCTACGGACGAAGTGTAGCGAAAGCGTGCCCGCCGCTGACAGATCTGTGGACAATCGTTCCATCTACCGGCAAGCTCCGCAAACATCTGCTTATTTCAAAAAACAGGGAGGTTGATCTTATGAAGATAAAAGAAGCCATGCCAATCTATCGGGAATACCGGCAAAACCTGATAGAACAGACAAAAAGTTTGGTGAAGCAAAGAAATGCCGCACAGACAAAATATGAGACAACGGGCGATACCGCATGGTCGGATGAAGCGGCAACCCTTCAGCTTTCCATCGATACGACTCAGGAAGAATTTCAAAAAAACCAGAAGATTCTTGACAGTTTGACAGAGCAATGGTGTGCGGCGGCAAATGCCGAGAGTGCAAAAGCACTTTCTGATCCCGAAACAGGTCTGGCAGCAACCTTTGCCAAAATTATGACTACCGTTAGACGAATGTGCCATGGCGATAAAGTTCCGGCTTCTGATGAAAGAAAGCTTATGGAATATGATAAAGACCTGTATCTGGAAGCCAAACAGGCGCAAGCAGCCATGGAAGCCTTGAACAAAGATCCCAAAGAATATGATTCTCTTTGGGATGAAGATGAAGACGGCCAAAAATACGATCCGGAGGGCGTAGCGGATAACACCGAAGCACAAGGTACACTGCCCGAAATCCCGGACACGGATACATCTGCAAATGCTGATGGTATTGAAACAACTGGAAACTATTGACAAATACCTCTTCCCAGCGTTATAATTCTACCAACCTACTAGGTTGGTATGTAAATACAGTAAGGCGCCTTTTTTGCGCCGGCTGTTGTCCCAATCGTATCAGCCGGTTTTCGACCTTCTGAAAACGTCGGTACTTAGGCTGTGTATTTTACAGCCTTATGTACCGCTACGTTTGAAGCAGAGCGAGAGCGTGTCGAGAACCGGCTGATACGATTGGGACAACCCCACCCTCCAAGAACAGCGTCTCACTCCCACTCCATACCACCCCAAAAAACCACAAAAGAAAGGAACCAACAACCATGTCCGAATACAAATTTGAAACCCTCCAACTCCACGTCGGTCAGGAACAGCCGGATGCCGTTACCGATTCCCGCGCAGTACCGATCTATGCCACAACCTCTTACGTCTTTCATGACTGCGCCCATGCGGCAGCCCGCTTCGGTCTGCAGGATGCCGGCAATATCTACGGCAGACTGACCAACTCCACACAGGATGTCCTTGAGAAACGAATCGCTGCACTGGAAGGCGGTGTTGCGGCACTGGCTCTTGCTTCCGGCGCTGCGGCAATCACATATACGATTGAAGCACTTGCACAGAATAACGGTCATATCGTTGCACAGAAAACGATCTACGGCGGCAGCTACAACCTGTTGGCACACACCTTGCCGAATTTCGGTATCACCGCATCCTTTGTAGATATTCACAATCTTGCGGAAGTGGAGAATGCCATTCAGGACAATACCCGTGCCATTTACATCGAAACACTCGGTAATCCGAACAGTGATATTCCCGATATCGATGCTCTGGCAGCACTTGCCCATAAACACGGTCTGCCTTTGGTCGTAGACAATACCTTCGGTACTCCTTACCTGATCCGTCCGATCGAACACGGTGCGGACATCGTTGTTCATTCTGCCACAAAATTCATCGGCGGTCACGGCACGACTCTCGGCGGTATCATTGTCGATTCCGGCAATTTTGACTGGGCTGCTTCCGGCAATTTCCCGGCAATTGCATCGCCCAATCCGAGCTATCATGGCGTATCCTTTACGGAAGCTGCCGGAAAAGCCGCATTTGTGACCTACATACGCGCTATCCTGCTTCGTGATACAGGCGCTACGATCTCACCTTTTGCCGCATTCCTGTTACTGCAGGGTGTGGAAACACTGTCGCTTCGTCTGGAACGCCATGCCGAAAATACCAGGAAAGTCATCGACTTTTTAAGCCACCATCCTCTTGTGGAAAAAGTAAATCATCCGTCTCTGCCGGATCATCCGCAGCATGCTTTATATGAAAAATACTTCCCGAACGGCGGGGCTTCTATTTTTACTTTTGAAATCAAGGGCGGTGTTGCACAGGCACATACCTTCATTGACAATCTGAAGATTTTCTCCCTGCTTGCCAATGTCGCCGATGTTAAGAGCCTTGTGATCCACCCTGCCACCACAACTCACAGCCAGCTTTCGGAGCAGGAGCTGTCAGATCAGGGCATTAAACCCAATACCATTCGCCTGTCCATCGGTACGGAGCATATCGACGATATCCTTTCCGATCTTCAGGGCGGCTTTGACGCAGTCAGTAAAATGAACGGATAAAAAGAGGGAAATATGATGCTGGTTTCTACAAGAGGAAGATATGCGCTCCGTGTGATGCTGGACCTTGCGGAACGTTATTCCGAAGATTATATCCCGATGAAGGATGTTGCAGGCAGACAGAATCTGCCCTTAAAATATCTGGAAAAGATCATGCCCCTTCTTACAAAGGGCGCCCTTGTGGAGGGCGTCCACGGAAAGGGCGGCGGATACCGTCTGATGAAACGCCCCGAAGACTGCCTCGTAGGAGACATCCTGCGGCTGACCGAAGGGGATCTTGCTCCGGTCGCCTGTCTCGGTTGCGATGCCAAACCGTGTGAGCGCGCAAATGACTGCCGGACGCTGCCCATGTGGAGTACTTTTTACCGCATGGTCAACGACTATTTTGACGGCATCACACTTGCCGATCTGTTGGCATCCAAATAAACCTTGCGGAAATAAATCATTTCCGCAATGGCAGTAATGCTCCATGAGAAAAGATACAGCAGATACAGTGATGTGATCGTTCCGAAATATGCAAATACCGTATAGATCCAGATGATACGGAACACACACGAACCCATGATCACGATGACAGTCGGAACAATACTTTTGCCAAGTCCTCTCGATGCTGCAATGGTACAGTCCATAAAGGCGGATACGGCATAGGAAAAGCTCATGATCGTCAGTCTCCGCATCCCCGCTTCTATCACGGCAGTATCCTTTGTAAAGAGTGATAAAAACGGATGTCCGAAGCATACGATCAAAAGACCCATACAAAGACCGATTCCAAACGAGTAAGCCAGACTGATAAAATAGCTTCTCAGGATACGGTCTTTTTTTCTTGCACCGTAATTCTGCCCGATAAAGCTGCCGCATGCAGTATAAAAAGCCGCCATCACATCATATACCAGACCGTCCGCATTTGCCGCCGCGGCATTGCCCGATACCATGGTCGCGCTGAAGGAATTGACACCCATCTGTACGAACAGATTCGCAAACTGAAAGATTCCGTTCTGCAAGCCGGACGGAATCCCGAGATTCAGGATACTATGCACCTTATCTTTCCGGAAATGAAGCTCCGAAAGTCTCAGACCATAAGCCTCCTGACTCCGAAACAGCGTCCGCATGATCAGCACTGCCGACACATACTGCGAGATCACACTTGCCGTTGCCACGCCTGCCACATCCATCTGACAGACAATGACAAAAAACAGATTCAGCACCACGTTGATCACGCCTGCTGCCGACAAAAAACAGAGCGGGCGTTTCGTATCTCCGACCGCACTCAGTACCGCATTGCCGTAATTATAAACAGCAAGCGCCGGCATTCCCAGAAAATAGATCCGCAGATACTGTGCGGCACCGTCGATCAGTTCATCCTTCGTATGCAAAACCTCCAGAATCCCACGTGAAAAAATCACCCCGACAAGCAGGATGACCATACCGGATATCAGGCTGACAAGCGCGGCCGTATGTATCGTTTCCCTCAGTTCCTTCCGATTGCCCGACCCGACATGCAGTGCGACTAACACATTGATCCCGCCGGAAAGACCGATCAGAAATGTTGTAAAAAGCGTTACCAGCGTAGTCGTCGATCCGACCGCTCCAAGCGCCGTAGGTCCGGCAAAGCGCCCGACCACCGCGATATCCGCCATATTAAAAAGTACCTGTAACAAATTAGAAAGCATCAGGGGAACACTGAAGATTAAAATCTGCTTTCCGAGCGGTCCCCTGCATAAATCCATTTCATGTTTTTTCTTCATGTCCGTTCACCGATCTGCCCGAAAAGTTACGCTCATCGAACGGATATCCCGAATCTGCGCACCCCTTGTCCGATGCTCCTTCAGCTCTCCGTCTGCCCCTTCTTCATAAGAGGTCTGCGTTCCTTCCCAATCGTATGCCTGCCGCATAAAATACCAGCACTGCGTCTTATCACAACCGTAAGCATCGGCAATCTCTTCTTCTAAAAGGCTCTTCCGCCTGCTTTTTCCCGCAAGCTGCTCCTGCTCTTCCTCTGTCAGACTGCCTTTTTTTGTCATCTCCTGCCATTTTTCGACAAACGCTTCCACTTTTTGTCTGTCAATGCGGACACACAGATCCATCACCAGACCGTCCGCACCCGTATAAACAGCAGGAATAAAACCGCTTACTTCCTCCCAGACAAATTCGCGGTTTTGCACGACCGGATGCAGTGCCCGTTCGTATTTTTTATGATGTCCCCAAAAGTTGCCGCTGTGATATACTTTCATTTGCTTCTCTTTTCTGCTATTGTGTTTTTCTTTTGCTGCCTTGTTGCCGTTTTTTCTTACTTTTCGTAATTATTATAACAAATGCTCTATAAATAACAATCCGTGTTTCTTTTAAAATCCGCCCCATTTTTCACAGGCTTTTCACAAATAAGAATGCAAGAAAGAGTATAGTATATTTATGATTTTTGTGCTATTATGCCAATGAGGAGGATTTATCACCATGAAGAACAAGACGAATACAACATATTCCAGTAAAAGTGCAACCAAGCGCGAACAGCGCCGACATGAAGTTGCCGCTCAAAAAAGAAAGAAACGGATTTTAAAACAGATCGGGATTATCATTGCAGCCTGCCTGTGCGTGCTCGTGATTTACCTGATCGCCAGCGAGATCATCTATCGTGTGAACAAGACAACTGCCAGCAGTGATTACAGCGCCATGCTGACAGAGGACGGCAAGCTTGACGGAATCAATGTCAATAACTATGTCGTAGATAAAAACTTTGAAGATATGGTCGTTCCTGAAGCAGAGATTGTTTTCTCTGATGAGGATCTGGAAGCAGAGCTTCAGTCACTTACGGAAGAAAATCTTGAACTGAGTACCGATTCTTCACTGACTGTCGAAGACGGCTCCCGGGTCAGCCTTGATTATGTCGGCTATATGGACGGAGAAGCTTTTGAAGGCGGTTCCACCAACGGAAACAGTGAAAGTGTCGTGATCGGTTCCGGTTCTTATATCGACGATTTTGAAACTCAGCTGATCGGTGCACATCCGGGCGAAACAGTAACGGTTGAGGTTACCTTCCCGGATACCTATTCCAACAATCCGGATCTTGCCGGCAAGGATGCAACCTTTGAGGTTGTTGTAAACGGTATTTACTATGCACCTGAATTCAACGATGCCTTCGTACAGACCTATCTGTCCGATTATGCCAGCACCGCAGAAGAATATAAAGAATATGTAAGAGAACAGCATTATCAGGAAAATCTGGAAGCTTACATTAAATCTTATATTGAGGATAATGCACAGTTAAGCTCTTATCCAAAGGGCTATGTCAAACTGTTAAAATCCTTACAGCGTTATGTCGATGAGTCCACTTATGAGTATTACAACAGCTATTATTCACAGATGTTTGGTGCTGCCCTTTATCAGGACTTCCAAGATTATATCGATATGTCAGAAAAGGCTTATGAAAAGCAGCTGTTAAGCACCGCCCGTCATACCGCTTCTGCAAACCTGACCTACCAGTATTTATTTGAGAAATATAATCTGACCGTCAGCGATGAAGTGTATAATGAAGTCCTTGCCGATTATGGTGAAAGTGCCGAAGAAACATATGGCACCGGCTATTTAATGCAAGCCGCTATGAAGAGAACGGTGGTTTATTACCTTGCTACCGTGGTTACCGTAGAATAATCATTTTATAAGATAAAAGAAGATCCCTTCCCTTG
>JBJFCE010000011.1:0-3161 GCA_051888775.1 Lachnospiraceae bacterium
CTTTTTCGTATTATTTCTTAGGAAACTATATATCCTTTATTACTGTGCTGTTGCATCCCCGGTAGTATCTCCCGTGCCGTCATCTGTCTGATCTGCACCGTCCTCAGGTACCGGTGTTGCAGTTACCTCTACCTCGCGTTCAAACTGTTCCAGATAATCACTCTTAATATAAGCAATACCGTCCTTATATTCAATCTTGGTCCAACCATTATCCAGCGCTTCCAACATCACGAATTCCGATCCTTTTTCCGCACTTCCGAGCTTATTGCCATTAATACTTGCATCATCTCTGACGTTCACCGTCTCCGTTGTACGTACCATCTGTACCGTAATCGTGCTGATCTGTGGTTCATCGGGAACCTCTGTCACTTCCGGTATCGGCGTATCCGTAGGTGGTGTTTCTATCACTTCCGAGACTTGCTGCCCCGTTTTATCCGAATCACTTACGTTCGGTCGGATACTTAGTTTTATACTAATTGCTATCACCGCTATTCCGAGACATATGATAAATCCCATCAGTATCGCTGTCAACGTATTCTTATTCATCCGCATATACCCCGTATTCTTTTGTTTTATCCTAATTGTAGTAATATAGTCCGACTGTCCTCCGCCATGCCCATTCGGGCACCTGCGGTGTCCTCATTCACGGGCTTCGCCCTATGTCTGCAGCCGGAGTCAAATTCGCCTGCAAGCAGTCGATTTGACTTTATTGCTCATTTTCACCGTACGCCATGCCCATTCGGGCACCTGCGGTGTCCTCATTCACGGGCTTCGCCCTATGTCTGCAGCCGGAGTCAAATTCGCCTGCAAGCAGTCGATTTGACTCCGGCTGCAGACGCATGGCTCATTGCTTACGTGTACATTATATCATATCTTTTGATAAAACAAAACCCCGACAGTACTTTTTCCTGTCAGGGTTTTGCAAAATTATGGTCTGCCGTTACTAAAAGCTATCCGGCAGTTCGCTTACCATGCATAAATGGAACTGTATACATAGAAGTAGGTTAAAACCCACTCTCCATCAACATAACGATACTCAAAGGTTGCATCGCCATATCCTGAATCACTGCTCTGCTCATACCTATCGGTCCACCAGTCAAGTGTCTGATATGTATAATCCTCATAGAATTCCAAGGTAAGGGTTATTTCCAAATCACCGGATTCATAATCATAAGAATAATAATCAATCTCTCCGGTAAAATCCGATAAATCCACAGATTCAAAGAATCCATCATAAATATACAGATCATATTTGATACTGTCATAACCATTCTGCAGATAAGAAGGATCAACTAAATCATACGCCTTTGCTTCCTCCAGAACTGCACAGGTTTCTTCCTGATTGATTGCATCCTGATATACAACTTCCAGCGTATTATAGGAACGCTCGATCAGTGTATCAGCCAGATCTTCTGCCAGATATGGCTGAGAAACATAAAAATATGTACTGTATGGACTGACTTCCAATTTATCCGTATAGGGCTGATATACATCCGCACCTGATACCTCTACGATATAATCTCCGATATACATGCGGTCAATTGTGTAGGATGTCTCATAGTCAGATAAATAGTCTTCCTCACCGATTCTACAGTTACTGCTGTCCAGTACCAGACCGTTCATCGTAATGGTCACATCCTTCGGTGCCGTAATCGTTACATCCTCTGCGTAGATATCCTGTAATTCAACCTCATAATCTTTAAAGAGCAGATATCGTTTCTCGTCCTGCTCATGCAGCTTGATCGTAACATATCCGTTATCATAGCTCATGGAATATACATTGTTGCCTTCGGAAAAGATCTCATAATCTTCACATCCGGCAATCTCTAAGCTTGCCATTGCAGTGGCATATGTACTCTGGTTGATAAATGCATTCTCTTCCTCAGCCGGCTCCAGATATCCGTATGCAGTAGCATAATCTCCTGCCAATAATGCCTTAAAATAATTCTCTGCTGTCAGCTTCGGATCGTTATATTTCTTAATAAACTGAACTGCTCCGACAATACCTACGATGATCAGAACCAGCTCTACCAGAAAGATGATCAGACGCAGAGTAGGATTTTTCTTTTTTTCCTGATTTGTTGTAGCCTGTGCTGCTACATCTTTATTTTTCTTAGCCATGACTCACCCTCCTATTCCATTTCCGACAACTCTTCGTCTGCATATCCCCATTCATTATCAAGGAACTCTTCAATCAGTTCTATATTGGCAACCTCATACTCGTTCATCACATCGCTCAAGGACTGAATGCTGTCATCCATAAAGGAAAGTGTCGGATTATACCATGATTTTGCTTCAAAATAAGTACCAAGATCATAATCCAGCTCTGACATATCAAAGCCTGCTCTTGCATACATTTCAAAATATGCCATGAATAATTCGTCTTCTGTATAATTCCAAAGCTCATCATATTCCAGATAACGGCTGTTACTATCCGCTATAATGTAGCCATTTGCCATTTCCTGTGCTTCCTGATATGCTTCGTTTTCAGGAATCTCCAAAGAGAATGATTTACCGGACATATCGCTGCTTAACACCTCTGTCTGATTTGACTTTGGATTCTCTGTAATCGCTGTAGCCTGAACCTCATTTGCACTTAATTCATCCGCCTTCGGCTTGCCAAATATCATAACCAGAACAAATGCCGCGATTGCTACAACTGCCAGAATACCGAAGATCACATCTACCACCATCGGCATTACAAATTTCTTCCTAGGCGGCATCTGCGCATACTGCATACCGTTATTCATCATCGGTGTACCATACTGCATTCCTGCCTGAGGATTTCCATATGCCATACCCGCCTGCGGATTCTCATAGTTCATCTGCTGCATCTGAGGATTGCCATATGGCATCTGCTGCATCTGAGGATTCATCTGCGGATTAGTATACTGCATCTGTGCTGCATTCGGCTGTACACCCGGCATAGCGTCCATCGGTGTGATTGCAATTGTCTTAGAGTCTTCCTCCATTCCCTGCATACTTCCGGCAGACGTTGTCTCTGCTACGGGTGCTGCCTCTGTTACAAGCGCTGCCTCTGCTACGGGTGCTGCCTCTGTTGCAGGCGCTACCTCTGCTACGGGTGCTGCCTCTGTTGCAGGCGCTGCCTCTGCTACGGGTGCTGCCTCTGTTGCAGGCGCTGCCTCTGCTACGGGTGCTGC
>JBJFCE010000011.1:3388-19599 GCA_051888775.1 Lachnospiraceae bacterium
CAGGCGCTGCCTCTGCTACGGGTGCTGCCTCTGTTACAGGAGTTGTTTCCGGTGCGGTCAGTCTGGTGCCGCAATTCGTACAAAATCCGCTACCGTCAGGGATCTGTGCGCCACAATTCGTACAAAACATACTCTCTCTTCTCCTTTTCTGATTCCACCTTGTTTACAATTTAAGAACTGTTTCTACTCTTACTGATTATTGCTCATGAACTTATCCAACAGCTTATCTATCACCCCAAAACGGATTTCTTTCATCTTCAGTGCCATAAAGCCCATCACAATCAACAGAACCTCTTCTACCACATTGATGATCAGCTTAATGAAAGAAGTAAGGTTGCCCGGAATAGACAGCCATTTTGCGTCCTTGGAAAACCA
This sequence comes from Lachnospiraceae bacterium, assembly GCA_051888775.1. Classification (GTDB taxonomy): domain Bacteria; phylum Bacillota; class Clostridia; order Lachnospirales; family Lachnospiraceae; genus JBJFCE01. The sequence goes on from JBJFCE010000011.1 coordinate 3,764, forward strand.
ATGAACAATCGTATTCAAAAGGCTTACCGCATCATCTACCCAGCCTACTGCAATGCCAAGAAGAGCAAATACGATCACAACTCCGATCATCTTCGCTGCCTGCCTTTTCACCCATGCATTGTCTTCCATGATCAGCATTGCACCTGCCAGCAGAACCGCCGGTGTAAAGGAAATTGCCCCTAAGAAATACATAGCTGCACCTACCAGTGCAATGGATACTCCCAATTTTGTCTTTAACATGTTTTATCCTCCCGATTCATTCTTATGCTCTATGAATTATATTCACAGACCTATCTCTTTTATTATAGTCTATACCCCGCCTGTTTTCAACAAATTTCTACCGCAATCGTAGGTGACACTTTGCAACCGTGTGTTGCGTTCCGACGGTTGTTTTTTCACTTTATCTGTACTATACTTGATGCTGGAAGTATTCTGCGGATATCCCATTCGCAACTGATACTCCCAATCAATGATTCTGACAGGAGCTGGAACATGCACGATACGATTGTAACACTAAAAAAGGGGGAGGGCCGCACCGTCAAAGCCGGCGGTATGTGGGTCTTTGATAACGAAATTGCCAATATAAACGGCAGCTTTGAAAATGGCGACATCGTCACAGTCGCAGATTTTGACGGCTATTTTCTCGGCTACGGCTTTATCAACACAAATTCTAAGATCACCATACGTCTGATGTCCCGTAAAAAAGAGCATGTCATAGACCGTGCATTTCTGGAAACGCGCATCAGAAACGCATGGAACTACCGAAAAGAAACGATTGATACCGGATGCTGCCGCATGATCTTCGGCGAGGCTGACTGGCTTCCGGGCATTGTCATCGACAAATTCTCCGATGTACTCGTCGTGGAATCTCTGGCCCTGGGAATCGACCGTCTCAAGCCGCAGATCCTTGAGATTCTTACAAAAATGCTGGCAGAAGACGGTATCTGCATCCGTGGCATTTATGAACGAAGCGATGCCAAAGTACGCCTCCAGGAAGGCATGGAACGCTACAAAGGCTTTATCGGTGAGCCGTTTGATACCCGTGTCCCGATCGAGGAAAACGGTGTTAAATATATTGTAGATGTTGAAGACGGTCAGAAAACCGGCTTTTTCCTTGACCAGAAAAACAACCGCAAATCTATCTGGAAGCTCTGCCCCGGCAAAAAAGTACTGGACTGCTTTACACATACCGGCTCCTTTGCCTTAAATGCGGGCATGGCAGGCGCATCAGAGGTACTCGGTGTCGATGCCTCCATGACAGGCATCACACAGGCAGAGGAAAACGCCAGACTGAACGGACTGGAAGACCGTGTGAAATTTATGTGCGCGGATGTCTTTGAACTGCTGCCGCAGCTGGAAACCCAGGGCGAATCCTATGATGTCGTCATTCTTGATCCTCCTGCTTTTACCAAATCCCGCAATTCCATAAAGAATGCAGTAAAAGGCTACCGCGAGATCAATCTGCGCGGCATGAAGCTCGTACGTGACAACGGCTATCTGGTGACCTGTTCCTGCTCTCATTTCATGGACCCTGCGCTTTTTAGCAAGACGATCCGGGAAGCGGCCCACGGTGCCCATAAACGTCTGCGCCAGGTCGAGTTCCGCACACAGGCATGCGACCACCCGATCCTTTGGGCAGCGGATGAGTCTTATTATCTGAAGTTCTATATTTTTCAGGTGTGTGAGGAACTGTAACAGGAGATTCTTATGAGAAAACGTATGATAAAATATTTAAAATCCATAGACACACTGTTAAATCAGCAGGCACCTTCCAATGATTATGACAGGATCCGTAAAGAGCATCTTGTTCAGATTCAATTTTTTCAACATGAACGCCTGATTCATCTGATCGTGACCTGCCTGTTCGCAGTCCTTGCTTTTGCTGTTTTTATTACACTGCTGTTTTCGTTTTCTATCGGTCTGCTCGTTTTGTTCGTCGCGCTTTTAGTGCTTCTGATCCCCTATATCAGGCACTACTATTTTCTGGAAAACGGCGTACAGAAAATGTACGAACAATATGACAGGATCTATGAACTCTGCAGGAAAGACACCGAAAAAGCTCACAAAAGCGAAAAATAGAATTGACAAGCCTATGCTGTTTATGATAATATAGCACTCGGTGACAACGATAAGTTGTACTAAGCTGCCGTGGCTCAGTCGGTAGAGCGTCGCATTGGTAGTGCGGAGGTCACGGGTCCGATTCCCGTCGGCAGCTTTACGCAAAAAGGCGCAAACCCAGGAAACATAAGGGTTTGCGCCTTTTCTATTTCTTTCTATATCTGCCTATAATAATCATAAATAGAGGTAGTCAAAAGGTAGTCATAGGCACTTTTTTCAAAAAAAGTAGTCAGATTTATGCCCTAATTATATCCCTTTTCTACCCTCGTTATATATTAATTTTTAATATCCTTACAATTTTTTATGATTCCACCTCAAGCGGTACAAATTGGAATGTAGTGCAGTCCACTAATCCTCTGTCCGTCAATCTAAGCTCCGGAAGGCATGCCAGCGGGATCAATGCCATGGTCATAAACGGAGACGGCATCGTACAACCGATTTCAGCCCATGCATCTTCCAACGTCTCTACCATCTGGCTCATTTCTTCCAAAGGTTTATCATTCATCAGTCCTGCAATCGGAAGCGGAACAACACCGAGGACTTTACCGTTTTTAACAGCTACCATACCGCCACCACATTCGATCAGGGTATTTGCGGCAAGTGCCATATCCTCATCATTGGTGCCGATGACCAGCAGATTATGTGCATCATGTGCAACGGTAGATGCCATTGCACCACAGGTGATGCCAAATCCTTTTACAAAGCCAAAGCCTTTCTTGCCGGTATTATGGTGACGTTCAAATACCACCGTTTTTAAAACATCCTGAGACGGATCCGATTCAAGGTATCCGTCCTTTGCCTGTAAGGTAACATGGCGTTCAAAGGAACCGACCTTGGCAGGGATGACTTCAATCGCTCTGACCGTTACCTGATCCTTGGAAGCCGGGATCTTAAAGGTGTCCTTTGTAATGTTTTCGCCTACATGCATGGAATGGGTTGCCCAATCCGGATAGGAATACGGTGCAAATTCTTTCGTCATCTTGCCGTCCTGCGCTACCAGATCACCGTCGATCCAAACCTTGGTAACCTGAATATCATCCAGATTGTTGAGTAATACCATATCGGCACATTTTCCGGGCGCGATGCTTCCGAAATCGTGATCCATCTGGAAGCACTGGGCACAATTGATCGTTACCATCTGGATCGCCGTGATTACATCGATCCCTTCTTCAACGGCACGGCGGACGATATGATCCAGATGCCCCTGCGAAGTAAGTGTATGTGGATGGGTATCATCGGAGATCAGGGTTGCAAAACGGGTATCTATCTTATGTTCCGTAATACTCTTGGCAACTTCCTTCAGGTCATGCCATGCAGATCCCTCGCGGAACATGGCATACATACCGAGACGCATTTTTTCCAGCGCATCTTCCATCCTCGTAGACTCATGGCAGCAACGGACACCGGAAGCAATATAAGCATTTAAGCCCTTGCCTGTTTCCGGCATGGAATAGTGCCCCGTCACGATCTTTCCGGCTTTCAAAGTCTCTCCGGTAATTCCGTGCGCATGGTCAGAAGAGCCCAGAATTCCGGGGAAATTCATCATTTCACCAAGACCTACACATTCCTTCCATGTCATAGTCTCAGCCACCTCAGAGGGACCGATAAAGGAACCTGTATCTTCAAATCCCGGAACCGCAGGAACACAGGACGGCGTTGTCAGCATGGCTTTCAGCGGTGTCCTGGCAGCATCCTCCAGCATACACTTCACACCGTCTAATCCCAATACATTACAAATCTCATGGGGATCCATATAGATTCCGACAGTTCCGTGCGGAATGACAGCCTTTGCATAGCCGCCGGCTCCCATCATGGAGGATTCTACATGAATATGTCCATCCAGAAAACCGGGTGCAAGATACTGACCGGCAGCATCAACAACCTCTGTGTCCGGTCCGATACAGTGAGAGACATCTCCGACCATAGCAATCCTGCCGCAGGAAACGGCAACGGAAATATTCTCCTGAATCTCATGGGTACAAACATTGATCAGATTTACATGGGTAATGACCAGCTCCGCGGGAACCGTACCGCCTGCAACAGCAGCTAACGTCTGGCTGACCTCCCACAACGGCTTTTTACAGAATGTATTAATCATATAAAACCTCCTTTTAAGATGTGTTTATGATTGAACTGATATGACTTTGTTATAGCATGAAACAGGAGCATTGACAACCGCGAACCATAGTCCATTGATAATAACTCTTTTTCTTCCACTTTTCCCTTACCGTCTGCTGCTATTAAACACAACCTTCCCGCTGCGCCTTCATCCATGCAAAATACGCATCATCGCAGCGGTCAAAGGTGCCGTCTTCCTTCATCTTCGGATAATATTCTTTCCAAACGGAACCAAGCGCCTCCTGATACGGCTCCCAGTCCCGGCACATCGCATCCCTGTCATAGTGCTGGATACAGGCTCTGTCTGCACGGCTTTCCAGATATCTTCCACCTTTCGGTCTGCGCTCCGGCGGCAGGCTGCAGCCTTTTTCTGTCAGTGCGATGCATTCTCCCATCGCATCCACACCGATAAAAGTATAGCATTTATGCCGCATCCTGAGATAAAAGCATGCACCCTCGGGACGGCTGAAATAATCAATTGCATAGAGTCCCTGTGGATCTGTCAAAAGTGCCAGAATCTGTTCACGAAGCTGTTGATCGGACTGCCTTTCCTTTAACGCCTGTAACAGATCTTCGGGTGAAAGCGAACACCCCTTATCCTTACAGCATTTTCCCTTACATGCGGCGCATTCTGTGCCCGGTTCGTATCCTTCCATCGCATTTTCCTTTGTCTGTTTTACCGGATATGCCCCGCACATCCTCGTTCTTTTACGTCTGCCTTCTATACCATACTCTGCTTTAACCACCGTCCGCTTACAAAGCGCCAGCTAAAGATCACGCTGCGGATCGTCCAGTCCGCAAACATACCGATCCATACCGCCATCGGACCAAAGCCCCATGCTCTGACTAAGTAAATACATAACAAAACCCGGCATAGCCACATCGTTGCCGTCGAAACGATCATGGAGAATTTCACATCGCCCGCCGCACGCATACCATATCCCGGAACAAAAGAAAGCACCCATGAAACCGGCTTGACGATTGTGATCGCCAACATCATTTCAAAGCACATTCTGCCGCTTTCTGCTTCCATACCTCCAAGCAGGATAACGGGTTTGGTCAGTGCCAGTACCAGGATACAGCTTACAATGATCGCCACTTCCGCATACCCTGTCAGCTTCACGATATAATATTTTGCCTCTTCAGTTCGTCCCGCACCGATACACTGTCCGACTACCGTCATAAGTCCGATGCCGATACCGATCGCTGCAATTCCGTTTAACATTTCCAGAATGATCGTCATCGCCTGTGCCGCAATCGCTGCCGTTCCCATCGTAGATACCGTGGATTGGATCGCAAGCTTGCCAAATTGAAACATGCCATTCTCGATACCGGACGGAATTCCGATTGCCAGAATCATTCCGATCAGGCGAAAATCCGGACGGATTCTCAGATAGTGGTTCAATACGATCTCCTGCTTCGGTCTGTGTAATGCTGCAAATACAACAACTGTACAAACGATTCTGGACAATAGCGTTGCCAGTGCCGCACCCGTGACACCCATATCAAAGTAAAAGATAAACAAGGCATTTCCTGCGATATTCCCAATATTGGAAATCACAGATACCGTCATCGGAAACCTTGAATTTCCTGCCGCTCTGTAAAAAGCCGATCCTGCACTGAATAGTGCCATAAAGGGATAGGAAAGCGCTGTCAACAAAAAGTAATCCAACGAATCCTTCATGACCTGCGGCTCTACTTTTCCGAAGATCAATGACAAAAGAGGTCGTCTGAATGCAACACAACATATTGTCACGATAACTGATATCATCAGGATGCTTAAAAACACCTGCCTTGCGGCACAGTTACAGCCTTCCACGTCTTTTTTCCCCAGATACTGTGCACAGATGATCGTCGCACCTGCTGCCAGCGCCGAAAAAATCTGAATCAGCAGATTATTAACGGAATCCACAAGTGAAACTGCGGAGATTGCTGAGCTTCCCACATTGCTCACCATCATGGTATCGATCATTCCCATCAAGGAATTCAACAGCTGCTCCAGAATAACCGGAACCAGTAATACCCGAAGTGCTTTGTTGTCAAACATCAGATGTACTTTATCTATTTTGGTACTGTCATACAGTCTGCTTTTGAATTTTCCTGCCACAGTTTTTGCCACCTAGTTTTCTCTGCTTTTCTGTAAGATCCGTCTGATCTTACTCTTGATCCGCTGTATTGCGTTGTCCGTTGCCTTTTCTTCCCTGCCTAACACCTTTGCGATCTCCGCATATCCCATTCCGGTCATGCAAAGATCCAATACCTGCTTTTCAAACGGGCTAAGTTCGCTCTCGATCGCCGCCTCCAGATGCAATGCATTCTCCCGGTCGATCAACATTTCCTCCGGATTTCTGCCCTGACCGCTCTCAGACGGCAGATGCTCCAACAGTTCGCCGGCAGCCTCTCCTTCTTGCCCTTCCGCATTTTCCCCATACAATGAAATATAATAATTCAACGGTGCATGCTTCTTTCTGCCGGAAGCCTGTACCGCCGTATACATCTGTCTCGCAATGCAAAGCCTTGCAAACGTATTAAAACTTGCATCACGACCGCAATCATAATCGCGCACAGCTTTAAACAGCCCGATCATACCCTCCTGAATCAGATCTTCGTTATCCGCTCCGAGGATAAACATTGCCTTTGCCTTACTCTTTACCAGATTCTTGTATTTATCCATGAGATAATCCGTGATATCCGATTCTCCGTCACGCAGACGGTCGATCAGTTCTTCATCCGTGCAGTTTACATAACTCTCATATCCTGCAGTCATAGATACCTCCTACAGCATCCTCTGTCTCACGATCTCATATGCCAATACACCCGCGGCTACGGATGCATTCAGGGAATCAATATTTCCCTTCATCGGGATGGATGCAATAAAGTCACATTTTTCTTTTACCAGACGTCCGACGCCCTCACCTTCATTGCCGATGACCAGCCCGATCGGTCCCTTCAGGTCCAGATCATACATCGTCTTACCGCCCATATCGGCACACACAAACCAAAGCCCTTCTTTTTTCAGATCTTCGATCGTTTTGGACAAATTGGTCACCTTGGCAACCGGCGTATAATTCAGTGCTCCCGCAGAAGTTCTTGCCACCGTTGCCGTCAGACCGACCGCACGGTTTTTCGGAATGATCACCCCGTGCGCGCCTGCCAGATTGGCGGTACGGATGATCGCCCCTAAATTGTGCGGGTCCTCGATATTGTCAAGCAAAAACAGAAAAGGAGCTTCTCCCTTATCCCTTGCCGCCTTCAACATATCTTCCACCTCTGCATATTCATAGGCTGCCGCAACCGCGATAACGCCCTGATGCTTTCCGGTTTCCGACATCTGATCCAGACGCTCTTTTGTCACAAACTTGATCATCGTGTCATGCTTCTTGGCTTCTCTTTTGATGGACAGCACAGGACCGTCCTGACAGCCGTCCAGTAGATACAGCTTGTCTATCGTTTTACCGGAACGGTATGCCTCCAGTACCGCATTTCTGCCTTCTATCGTAAATTCCGAATATCCCATATAGTTCCTTTCCGTCTCCGCCGGCACGTGTTCTACATGCCCTGCGAATCCTCTTCCATTCCGAGTTTGATCAGTTCCAATATCCGGTCTGTCCGGTCCTGTAAATACAAGTACCCGCACAGTGCTTCCAGTCCGGTCGCTTTTCTGTAGTCTGTCATGGATGCATTCTTTGCCATCGTATGCGACTTAGCATTCCTGCCGCGACGGTAAATATCCTGCTCCTCAGGAGTCAGGCTGTCATAGATCCGATCGATCATCGCCGCCTGTGAAGAGGCTTTTACGATCCTGCTTTTGGACTTATGTAAACTTTCCGTTGCACGATTTCCCTCTGCCACTACATAAGAACGAATGACCAGATCAAACACACAGTCTCCGATAAACGCAAGAGTGAGAGGTGAATATGTTTTCACATCCACCTCTCCCATCTGAAATACTTCTTTGATCTTGGAATATATCTTTAAGCTCTCTTCCATTTTACTCCTTCACGGGTATCTTCCAATACTATGCCTTTTTCAAGCAGCTCGTTACGGATCTCATCCGCTCTTGCAAAGTTCTTTTCTTTTCTGGCTGCCTGACGCTCGGCAATCAGTTTCTCAATATCGGAATCCAGAATTTCTTCCTTCTTTTCGATGATCAGACCAAGCACATCCGTCAGCTCCGCAAGCTCCTTGTAAAGCACCTCCAGATACTTCTTGCTCGATTCCTCTGAAGTATTACTGTTGATAAACTTCACAAGCTCAAAGACAACTGCGATCGCATCCGCACTGTTAAAGTCATCATCCATTGCCTCGTCAAAGCGGACCTCGTACTGCTTTGCCTCCTCTGACAGTTTCTGCTCCTCAGGTGTGATGCTGCCCTGTGCTTTTTCCTTCAGATAGCTTAAATTGTGCGCGCAGGTTACGATTCTGTCAAGACCGTTCTTGGCTGCTTCCATCAGATCCGCACTGAAATTCAGCGGACTTCTGTAATGGGCAGACAGCATAAAGAAACGAAGCACCTGGAGATCATATTTCTCGGAGATCTCACGCACGGTAAAGAAGTTGCCGAGCGATTTACTCATCTTCTTATTATCGATATTTAAAAATGCATTGTGCATCCAGTATTTTGCAAAAGGCTTTCCGTTTGCCGCCTCACTCTGTGCGATCTCGTTCTCATGATGCGGGAAGATCAGATCCTCGCCGCCGGCATGGATGTCGATCTCATCACCAAGATACTTTTTACTCATGACAGAGCATTCGATATGCCAACCAGGACGACCGTTGCACCATGGAGATACCCAGTACGGCTCATTTTCTTTTTTCGGTTTCCAAAGTACAAAATCCAGCGGGTCTTCCTTCTGATCCTCACCCGATACGAGTAAGGAACGCATACCGCCCTGCAGATCATCCAGATTCTTATGAGACAGCTTTCCGTAATCCTTAAACTTTCTTGTTCTGTAATAAACCGTACCGTCCTTTGCCACATATGCATAGCCTTTTTCGATCAGTGTATTGATCATATCGATCATACCCTGAATCTCATTGGTTGCCTGCGGATGCGTCGTTGCCGGCTTAACATTCATGCCTGCCATATCTTTTTTACATTCTGCGATATAACGCTCGGAGATAATGCCGGCTTCCACGCCTTCTTCGTTTGCTTTCTTGATGATCTTGTCATCCACATCGGTAAAGTTGGAAACGTAATTGACCTCAAGGCCTTTATGCTCCATATATCTTCTGACCGTATCAAAGACGATCATCGGGCGTGCATTTCCGATATGGATCAGATTGTATACGGTAGGGCCGCACACATACATGCTGACTTTTCCTTCCTGTAAAGGAACAAATTCTTCTTTTCTTTTGGATAATGTGTTATAGATTTTCATACGTTCTCCTATCCTATCTGTTGTTTTGCTCCAGTTTCTTCTGAAGCTGCTTTAACTCCTGCTCTAATTCCAGCACATGGCTGGTCAATACGCTGTTTTCCTTTTTCAGACATGCAATGTCATCAAATACCGGATCGGGCAAATGTACCTGATCCAGATCTTCTCTGGGCAGGACTTTATTGTCCCGTTTTACGACACGCCCCGGCACACCGACAACGGTGGAATTGGGCGGCACAGCCTCTAATACCACGCTTCCGGCTCCGATCTTACTGTTCGCTCCGATCGTAAAGGAACCAAGCACTTTTGCGCCTGCACTGATCATGACATTGTCACCGATCGTCGGATGACGCTTGCCCTGCTCCTTTCCGGTACCACCAAGTGTCACACCCTGATATAAGGTAACATTGTTGCCGATCTCCGCCGTTTCGCCGATAATCACTCCGTTCCCGTGATCGATAAAGAATCCCTCACCGATCTTGGCACCGGGATGGATCTCGATCCCCGTCTTTCGTACCCCTCTCTGACTGACATATCTTGCCCAAAAGTAATGCCCCTTTTGGTAAAGCTTATGTGCGATCCTGTAGTGCAGCATTACCTTAAAGCTGGGATACAGAAATACCTCCATATTGGAATGGATCGCCGGATCCCGCTCGCGGATGACCTGAATCTCCGCTTTTATTTTTTTGATAAATCCCATATTTTCCTCCAAGATACCTTCTTGACATGCAACCGCTTCTGTAAAAAAATAAAACTCCATCTCTGTTTAGAGACGAAGTTCTTCCGCGGTTCCACTCTAAGTAAGGGTATATTACCCTTCCCTCAATACGCTTAACGTGCGCTGCCCGTATGAAACTACTACACCTGTGTCGGTGATTGGCTTCATCAACTCCCGAATGCACTTCCATCCGATCCGTGTAAGGAATGCTCTCAGCCGGTGACATTCCGTCTCTGATACCGTGATCGGCATGTACTCTCTTCGTTCTTCGTTTTTATCGATTAGGATTCTATAGATTAGCATAACAAAAATGTGCAAATTGTCAAGTGCCGGTGTGTGTTTTTTACGGAATCCGGTTGTTGGCGTAGCATTTCCGTCAAGGTGCTTTCCGGGTAGCGATATATTGATTCATACCAATTCCGGGAAATAGCATGGTTTCGGTATAAGATCTATGGGCAGCGCCATGATTGCTTTTTTTTCGGTTTGTGGTGCAAACAGGGCTTTGGCACCGGCGGACAGTACGACCTCCTGATAGGATTCGGTTTCTTCTTTGGCATAGCAAAAGTAGCCTGTAAGGCACTCTTTCGTTTTTTGCAGATCATATACAAGGAACAGATCGCCGTTTTCGCTTTGCAGTTCTTTTTGCAGGCGTTCCATATAGGCTGTATCATGTATACAGAACGTGCGATAGTGTCCGGACAGTTCTTTGTCCGCAAATGCGGTCACCTCTTTTGCTTTATCAGATTCGTAGCGGCATATGCGGTAATGCCCGATTTCTGTAGGCTTCCCGCTTCCTGCTGCCTCCCTGATCCGTTCTGCGATGGCTTCCGTTGCCGGCTCATAGGATCTGTGATCATACACATACCGAAAACCAAAGGGCTCATAAATTGCCGGATCTGCCGGCATCAGAAACAGAAACGGGCACTTTTCTTTTGTCGCATCCGAAATCGCCTCCTGCAGCAGTCGGCGCATACAGCCTCTGTGCCGGTACTCCCGTTTAGTTGCAACTGCTACTATATAATATGCCTTCCGAATAACACCGTTACAGTACACAACATAAGGATTCAGATGCAACATGGAGATAAGCTGCTCTCCATCCTTTAATAAATAAAACTGTGCCTCCGGTACCTTATACTGATAATAATAATCTAAAAATTCTTTGGTATCCTCTGAAAAAATTGCTTCCCAGAGTTTTCTGCTCTCTCCGGACGGATCCCCTGTTTGTTTGATCAATTCATACTCTTGCATATACATTCCTGCCATATTTTGATACAGCTGTCACCACCTCCCCTTTTTCTCTTATAACTACTTAAGGCGATTGCGAAACTCTGTCTGCGGGATGAGACCGGTGCTTATAGACCTGTCGGTGGCAGGTACTGGGAGTCCGTCGGTACTTAGGCACCGTATTCTGGTGCCTTTGTGCAGCCGCCACAGCTTCCGCATCTTGATGCCGTTACATCCTCACTGCTCAGACCCATCGGTGTGGTCAACATGCAGATTGCCTGCGCGGAAATTCCTTCTCCTGTTCCGGTAAATCCGAGTCCTTCCTCCGTAGTAGCCTTGACATTGACCTGACTGATCTCGATCCCGAGGGCATCTGCAATATTTTTGCGCATCGTATCAATATAAGGGCGCATCTTCGGTGCCTGTGCAATGATCGTCGCATCAATATTTTCAATCAGGAAAAAATGTTCCTCCAGCAATTCTCCAACCTTTTGAAGCAGTATTACACTGGAAATTCCTTCATAGGCAGGATCTGTATCCGGAAAATGTTTACCGATATCTCCGAGTGCCGCTGCACCAAGAAGGGCATCTGAAATCGCATGCAGCAGTACATCCGCATCCGAATGTCCAAGCAGCCCCTTTTCATAAGGGATCTCTACGCCGCCCATGATCAGCTTTCTTCCCTCAACCAAACGATGTACATCATAACCCATTCCGATTCTCATACTCTGTTCCTCACTCTATTTACAACTTTCTTACTCACACTTTGCTGCTTCCTATACTACACTACTTCCTAATCCGAAGCAATGACCTTACACAGGATCTGCTCCCACTCCTGTATCAGTTTTTCCAGACTGCATGCCGCATTTGCCGGGCTGGTAGAAGGCAGCTTGTAAACCGGGAGCTGCGGCACACGTTCTGCCATATATTTTGTGAATAAACGATAGGACTTATCCCCATTACAGCAGATCATACGAATTTCGGCATTTTCCGTAATCTGACGAATATCATTGACCATAACGTTTTTAATGGAGCTGTCACTGGATCCGATAATATCGCACGAAGCAATAACATCCCACAGGGCAATATGATGTTCCAACAGAAGCGTCCGTTTTTCCGGTATCGTGACCGGAAGCGGCGCACTGCAAACAGCCGACAGCATCTTCCAGAAACGATTCTGGGGATGCCCATAATAAAATTGCTGCTCCCTTGATTTGACAGACGGAAAAGAGCCAAGTATCAACGCCTTGGAATTTCGGTCATATACCGGTCCGAATTCATGTTCCGCATGTTGATATTGGCTCTTTTCGCGATTCATATTCTTTCTCTGCTCCGATTATTTTAAAGTGAAATAAGTGGTCTCTTCATTCAGATCTTCTGACATTTTTAATAATTCCTGTGCAGACTGTGCCAACAGATTGATCGTTGCGTTCAGCTCCTGCATAGAAGCCGTTGTTTCCTCTGCCGATGCCGCATTTTCTTCCGAAACAGCAGACAGATTCTGAATAATGTCCACAACAATGGTTCTGTGCTTGTCACATTCTTTGGCACCCTTTGTAACCTGAAGAATATCTTCTCTGGAGGAATCGATACCCTCACTGACATTTCCGAATTTTTCTTTTGTTTCTTCCAATTTCTTCTGCTGCTCATCCACAGTCGTATTGACTTCGGACATGACATCCATCGTTCTTCTGGAGTCCTCCAACAGCTTATTGATGATTTCTTCAATCCGTTGTGCCGACTGATTGGATTCTTCGGCAAGCTTCTGAATCTCGCTTGCAACTACCGCAAATCCTCGTCCTGCCTCACCTGCTCTTGCCGCCTCAATAGACGCATTCAAAGACAGAAGGCTGGTCTCGCTCGCGATGGAAGTAATCACTGCTACCGCTTCCCTGATCTGCTGAACAGATTCGTCCGTCTGCTGTACAGTCTGTGCTACACGCTTCACCGCATCTGTTGTCTTATCATTGGAAGTGCTTAACTCTGCCATAATAGATGATGCAGCATCGCCTGCTTCTTTGATATGCTCTGCTGTTTTGGTCAGATTCTCTACTTTTACTACGATATCTTCAATCGCTTTTCCCATATCCGCTACCGCAGCAGTTGCCTGTTCAATATCTTCTGCCTGTGATACGGCGCCTTTGGAAATTCCTTCCACTGCTCCTGCAATCTCATCCGAAGTGCTGCTCGTCTGTGACGCAGTTGCCTCCAGATTTTCTCCATACTTATGTACTGACAATGCAGAGTTTTTGATTGCCCCCATTACACCGTTTAGACGATCCAGAAGCCCGCGCATGATATACATGATCATACCGACTTCATCCGCACGTTTTTCCATCTTGGCATCCACTTCGACTGCCAGATTACCGGATGCAATCTCCCTGATCTTTGCCTCCAGATCACGCATTGCTTTTCCAAGACGTGTTCCGAATATCGTAAGCACACAAATCGCTACCAGAGTGATCAGCAATGCAACTACAACAACCTTAATCGCAGACTCTTTAATATATTCATTGATATCCTTTGCCGGCATACCGACAAACACCATACCTACAACAGAACCATCCCCATTATATAGCGGCTCATAATATGCATAATAATGCTCTCCGTTAATCGTCAGATTATAGGATTTATAATCGCTGCCTGATAATACTGCGTTACTGACTTCCGCACCGATCGTGGTGCCTACGATTCTTTCTCCCGTCGCATGATCCACCAGTGTCGTTGACTTACGCACATCTCCATAGAACATGGTCACATCAGCGTCCTCATCCGCCACATACGCATCCAGAATATCTGTCCGCTCGGATACATTCAGCTCGCCTTTCATCAGGCTGCCATCCTCTGCCAGATAATAATCTCCTTCTGCAAACTGATCATAAGCTGCCCTGACACTGCTTGCCAAATATCGCAGACTACTGATCGCTTCCTTCTGCATACCCTCTTTTACAGTCATTACGGAAAATATCGTCAGAACAATCGCCATCATAAGCAACGGCAATTCCGCCAACAGTACCATTTTCCACCCCAAATGTAATTTAATCTTTTTCTCATCATTTGCTATTCCGCTTTTTTGCTTATCTTTCTTCGCCATCACTTTTGAACTGTATCTCAGAATAGTAGGATACAGTATTCCTCCCTTCGTTTTTGTACTTTTTTGCCGAAAACTCTCATAAATGAAAAAAGAGTCGTCTCCAGACAAACTCTCATAAAGCAGATAGCGGGAATCGAACCCGTCTCTCCAGCTTGGGAAGCTAGCGTTCTACCGATGAACTATATCTGCATTGACTGTTTTTATTTTACCACTTCTATATCATTTTTCAACCCTTTTTTATCGATTTATGAGCATTATGTACAAATCCGGTATGGTATTTACAAGAGATTATAAGCATTTTTACTGTTTATCAGATATATAAAATGCATTGTTTTGCATATACTGGTATCAGGAGGTGTGATCTATGCTTGCCTGGTTCTTATTCTTGTTCCGCTCAATTAAAAAGTCCTAACTTATCATACAGAGGTTCATTTGTCTGTCAGTATCTGCCACAATCATATCGCTGTCCGTCTTGCCCCTGCCGGCAATCCGTTATATAATATCTACAGCACCAGTTCCGGGAGGAGTGCAGCTTGTCTGTATCGCCGGTGTCCGGTCTCAAACTTGATTATCCCGAGAACACGCGGCGGCTGGTGCTGTTCTTATTTATCTCCTTTTAGATCATCCAGACCGATCCAATAAATCAAAAACCTTTATCAATTCCATCCCCGGATTGGGTGTCTTTTTAATCTCAATCGGACTAAAAACACTATCCTGCTCCAGTACAATATCAATCTCCTTAACTTTTGGAGCATCGTAGTCTTTCCTATCTGTCTCGGACATGTAACAAGAACAACAGAATACTCTTTTGAACCTGATTTACTATGTTTTCCAGATTTCTTGTTATATATTTCATAACGGTTGCCCCTCTTTCGGCTATTATGAAATCTAATTTAATATTGGCCGAAGTTTGAATAAAAATCAGGCGGGTGTATTTTCTGGTAAAGCCCCAAGAAATGTCCTCTTTTAAGGCTTTCCACGACTTTTGGGCAAAAAAATTCCCTTGGGGAAATTCCCAAGGGGATGCGTAGCGAGAGGGGGATTCGAACCCTCGACACCGCGGGTATGAACCGCGTGCTCTAGCCAACTGAGCTATCTCGCCACGATCATATATATCGGAATGAATCCGATGAGTGGGACCTATAGGGCTCGAACCTATGACCCTCTGCTTGTAAGGCAGATGCTC
>JBJFCE010000012.1:0-3795 GCA_051888775.1 Lachnospiraceae bacterium
CCTTTAAGTTAAACGGATAATCCATATTCAGATGAATCCAGAACAACGGCTCCTTATAATCCATAAATACCTTGCGGTAAAAGTCCAGATATTCTTCTCTCGTACATTCGGAAGGATTCTTTGTCCAAAGCGGTGTCGTATCATTCAAAAGTTCCGGTCGCTTTGCGATCTTCAGTTTCTCCGGATCTCCTTCTTTTTCCGGAGCAATCGTCTCGATTACAGTATCGGTATCCAGCTTTTCTTCTGCTTTGATCGTCTGCGTATCCTGATTGCCCGCCTTGGAAAGATAGATCTCATACGGCATGAAAGAACAGTATTTCTTAATGACCTCACGTGCCTTATACTCATTGCAGAACTCCAGGCAATCCTCATTTAAGAACAACGTGATCTCCGTGCCGACCTCGGTACGTTCTCCTTCTTCCATATCAAACTCGGTACCGCCGTCACATTCCCAGTGTACCGGCTTTGCATCCTGCTTGTAGGACAAGGTATCGATATGCACCTCATCCGCTACCATAAATGCAGAATAGAAGCCCAGTCCGAAATGCCCGATGATCTGATCGTCATTTGATTTGTCCTTATACTTCTCGATAAAATCCGTCGCACCGGAAAAAGCGATCTGATTGATATATTCCTCAACTTCATCTGCTGTCATACCAAGACCGTTATCGATAAATTTCAGCGTCTTTTTCTCCGGATCGCAGATCACCTGGATCTTTCCCTTATAATCCTCCGGCAATGTATATTCGCCCATCATATCGAGTTTCTTCAGCTTGGTAATCGCATCACAACCGTTGGAGATCAGCTCTCTGTAGAAAATGTCGTGATCCGAATAGAGCCATTTCTTGATAATCGGGAAAATATTATCGCTGTTGATTGACAAGTTACCATGTTTTGCTGCCATTTACTATCACATTCCTTTCATCTGTTCAGGCACCCTGATCAATTCCGGTGTCATTCTTCATGAAAGATAGTTTAATTCCGGTATAAAAAAAAGTCAATACAAAATTAGCACTCGTTTCAAATGAGTGCTAATAATTTCTCACAAAGCCGCATAAACACTGGGTTTGCACAATTCTTAAATTTTTATAACCTACCCTTCTGTTTCCTGAAAACTCAGTACATCTTTCGTAAAATATCTGCCATATACCGTAAAGAAATCCGATGTAGTCACATCCTCATCATGGATCAGTGTAATTTCTTCCCACAACGGCTCATTCAACTGCTTGGTCAACGTGGAAATAAATTCCTCATACTGTTCCTCAAAAACCTCTTCTCTTCTTTCCTCTACGATCTTGATCTTATTTAAATCCGTCTGCTCCCTGTCAAATGTACTGACACAACGAATAATCTCATATCCCGAAGATGTTTCTACGATATCACTGATTTCTCCGCTCTCCAGCGAAAATGCCGTCTCTTCAAATACCGGATCCATCTCCCCATGACGGATGGAATAAGTATTGACATTATCTTCATTATAGAGTTCCATCAGGCTTACGAAATCTTCACCATCTTCGATCCTTGAACGTACCTGACACGCAAGATCATAGGCTTCTTCCTTTGCCTGATCCGAAACAGCGATCCGTTTGCCTTCATCATCCGTTGTATATGTTTTAAAAAGGATATGTTCCACGGTAATGGTTCGCGCTTCATCATCACTGATCTCCGGATTGATGTCACGGATGATATAATTATAGACCTTATTGGCAAGCGCATATTCCTGATACATCGCACTGATCTGCTCCAGCGAAACATCCAAAAGCTCTGCTTCTGTATCATTTAGCGAATGAAAATACTCCTTGGCCGCTTCATTCGCCAGCTGAATCTCAGCCTCGTCCAGTGTGACCTCCTGCTGCTTTGCAAGAAGTGTCATTGCTTTGATCCTCGCGATCCTTGCAAGCACCGTTTCCTTTACGCTTTCCTCTAAGGTAACACCGCCAAAATCCTGTTCCCAGATCTGTGCACCGAATACACTCTCATACTGGTTCTGGGTATTTGTCAGATACACCATCACCTCTGACTTACTACAGGATACACTGTCGATCCGAAACACCTCATCCCGATCAAATCCGGTTGTCAAAACCACCTTCGTATTCGTATTGTCCTTTCCGCACGCACTCATCAGGCATGTGCAGACAGTCAGTATTGCCACTATAACCTTATACCTTTTTTTCATACTGATTTTCCTGATCATCCTCATTCAGATATGTTACACCGATTCATTTCCGTCAAGCAACAGACATTCCCTGCGTTCTTTAACTGCCGTAATATAATCTGCAATTCCCGTAAGTTTATGTGCAAATGCCATACCGCCGTACAAAAGTGCCGTACGGTGCACATCCGATCCCGCCGTCATCGGCAGATCATACTCTTTTGCATATTGTATTGCCTGTTCGTCAAACAGCGGATTATTATGGGACTTGCTCAGTTTACAGGAATGGGTCGCATTGACACACTCCGCACCGTCCACATACTCCGGAAACAGACGAATCTTTGGAATATAGTCCTCCTTACGGAACGGATGTGCATGGATCACCATACCGCCATCCCGATGTACCATGCGGTATTGCTCTTCTATCGTTGCATCCTTGATTTCCGGATGTGACAGCAGCCATTGCCTGTCTAATCCGTATATCAGGAATTCCGTTCCCTGATAACAGGATTCCCATCCGAAGAATACCTGTAATCCCAGCCTGTCGCCTTCCGTTTTTGCTGCCTCAAAGCCTTTGCAGAATGCTCCTACCCATTCTGTCCACGGCAATTTTCTGTCTATATTGGTATTTCCATAAACAAAGTGATTTGTTACAATGATCCCCGTATATCCTGCCTCATAACATGCCCGTGCCATTTCATCTCCGGTATTTGCCGCACAGGCACTTGATTCACTCGTATGCAGGTGCGTTTCATATACATAGGGAAAATCCGGATCAATCTTCAGTCGTTTCATTGTGCCCATCCTGTAACATGACATGCGGACCTGTATATACTACAGATCCGCAATCTCCTTTTGGCCTTTTTAATCTTCTATCAGATACCATTCACCTTTGATCTTCACGGCAATAAAATCCATATAACTGTAATCTTCACCTTCTTTGCCCTTCATGTTTATTCTTACTTCCAACTCATACGCATCGGTAATCTCACACCTATAATCATAATAGTACTCTAAGTCCTCTTCCAATTCATCAAGATCATCCCGATCCATGCGTTCCTCATCTTCGATTTCGTAGGAATACTTAACGTTGGAACCACAATAATACTCTATGCTCTCATCAAAATACTCCCAGAAATCTGCCTCATCGTCGTACCAATACAATGTATCTTCTATCCATTCCTTACGAAGCGGTTTCGGGAATGTTTCCGACATCATGGAAAGATCATGCTCCTGAACACCTTTGATATACTGCTTCACCGCATCCTCATAGCTGTCTCTCTTTCCGCCAAAGCATAATATAACAATCAGGACAGCTGCTACGATCACAATTGCCGCAACAATAATTCCTATAATCAGTCCGGTCTTCTTATTTTTGGCCGGAACTGCATTCTGATAAGCGTACGGATTATAGCCTGCCGGATTGTTCTGATAGGGCATTCCGTTATTCATCTGATAGCCGTTCTGGAACTGTGCTCCGCCGTTCATCTGCTGACCATTCTGGAACTGTGCTCCGCCGTTCATCTGCTGACCGTTTTGGAACTGTGCTCCGGTATACATCTGCTGACCATTCTGGAACTGCATCCCGTCATTCATTGGCTGTGTAAACTGTCCGGATGCCACATTCATCTCCGGCTGTACCG
>JBJFCE010000013.1:0-3649 GCA_051888775.1 Lachnospiraceae bacterium
GGCTCGAAAGAACCTCGCCAAGTGCCGGCGTTTTTCAAGGACCGCCGGACACAAGTTGCCATTTCCGATCACCCGGACGCTCTGTTTGGTCTAATTGTTACATTTTCCATTATGATTTATAAAATCAAACAAAATCCGCCATAACATAATTGCTCACATCCAGCCCCCGTTTCGTCAGACGGATCCGGCCGTTTTCGCATACAAGAAGCCCTTCCTTTTCATGCTTCTTTATCACACTGCCGTATACGGAAAACAGATCCCTGCCATATATCTGATAAAAATGCTCCTCAGATACGCCCTGTGTCAGACGCAGTCCGAGAAACATGGTCTCCGACATCTGCTCTTCCACGCTCAGATGCTCTATATTTTCATGCAAAAAATTCCCCTTCAGATATTCGCTCAGGCTTCTCGTGATACTGTAACGCGTATGACCGATCAGGGATGCCGCTCCGATTCCGAACCCGATATACTCCTGCCGCGTCCAATACGCCATATTGTGTCTGCATGAAAAACCGTCCCTTGCATAATTGGATATCTCGTAACGACTATACCCCGCTTCGGATAACAGCCGCCCCGTCAACTCATACATCAAACGGTCCGTTTCCTCATCCACGGCACCCTCCGGATACATGCCGGCAAAGGGCGTCCCTTCCTCTACAATCAGGCTGTAAGCGGAAATATGCTCCGGTTTCAGTGCCGTGAGCTTTCGTATGGTATCCTCCAGACTCGTAACGGTCTGCCCCGGTATACCGCTCATCAGATCCACATTTCTGTTCCGGAAGCCTGCCGCAGCTGCTTCCTCCCACACTCTGTAAAAATCCTCCGCACGGTGGATCCTGCCCAGCTTTACAAGCTCTGCATCCTGTAAGGACTGCACTCCGATACTGATCCGGTTGATACCTGCTTGGCGGAGTGCATACAGTTGCACGGCATTTACCGTACCCGGATTCATCTCCATGGAAATTTCAACCTCATCCCCGGCGTCCGGCTCATATACTTTACTGCTTTTGTCTGAGAAACCTGTCTGCTTCCCGTCCTGCGTACAAAAATTAAAAGAGTTCTTTAGTTTACATAACATTCTTTTAATCTGCTCTGCCCGCAATGTCGAAGGAGTTCCGCCTCCGAAATAAACGGTCACTACCTCGTAGCCGTCAAATGCTCCGTCCGCTGTTTCTTTCTCAATCTCCCGAAGCAGAGCTTCCACATATTGTTCTTTGGTCTGTTCATCCGCTTTGCCGGACAGGAAATCACAGTACAGGCATTTTTGAACGCAAAACGGAATATGCACATACACACTGAGTGGTTTTTTCTGCATATTCCGTCCTCCTTACATATCCTTTTCTATCTGGATGATTCCGAACCTCTGTCTGCCGGATGGAACCGGTGCTTATAGACCTGTCGGTGGCAGGCACGCTTTCGCTACACCTCGTCCGTAACGGTACATAAGGCACCAAAATACGGTGCCTAAGTACCGACGGACTCCCAGTGCCTGCCACCGACAGGTCTATAAGCACCGGTTCCGTCCGGCAGACAGAGGTTCGCAATCACCTACCTTTTCCGGCATCTGCACGAACTCGTTTACTGTTAATTATCATCCAGCTTCAGCACTGCCATGAACGCCTTCTGCGGAATCTCCACATTGCCGATCTGGCGCATCCGCTTCTTGCCTTCCTTCTGCTTTTCCAGAAGCTTCTTCTTACGGGTAATATCACCACCGTAGCACTTTGCAAGCACATCCTTACGCATTGCGCGGACCGTCTCTCTGGCGATGACTTTTCCGCCGACTGCCGCCTGGATCGGGATCTCAAATAAGTGCCTTGGAATTTCGTCCTTTAACTTCTCACACATTCTCCGTCCACGTTCATAGGCACTGTCCGCATGTACGATAAAGGAAAGCGCATCGACTTCCTCTTTGTTGATCAGGATATCCAGTTTGACAAGGGAAGACTGTTCGTAGCCCTTCATCTCGTAATCAAAGGATGCATAGCCTTTGGATCTGGATTTGAGCGCATCAAAGAAATCGTAAATGATCTCATTTAACGGCAGATCATATTTTAACAACGCACGTGTTGTCTCGATATATTCCGTACTGATATAGCGTCCCCGTCGCTCCTGACACAGTTGCATGATCGGACCGATAAATTCGGTCGTTACCATGATCTCCGCACTGACAATCGGCTCTTCCATATAATCGATCTCGGAAGGATCCGGCAAATTGGAAGGATTGGTCAGTTCAATGACGGTACCGTTTGTCTTGTGTACTTTATATACAACACCGGGTGCGGTTGTGACAAGGTCCAGATTATATTCCCGCTCCAGACGCTCCTGAATGATCTCCAGATGCAGCAGTCCCAAAAATCCGCAACGGAAGCCAAAGCCGAGTGCAATCGAGGTCTCAGGCTCATAATTTAATGACGCATCATTTAACTGCAGTTTTTCCAAAGCGTCTCTTAAATCCGGATACTTGGCGCCGTCCGCAGGATACATACCGCAGTATACCATGGACTGTACCTTCTTATAGCCCGGCAGCGCCTTTTCACAAGGGTTGTCCGCATCCGTAACAGTATCTCCGACCGCCGTATCCTTCAGATTTTTGATAGATGCGGTAATATAACCGACCATCCCCGCAGAAAGCTCCTCGCAGGGGATCAGACGCCCTGCACCGAAATATCCGACCTCAACCACTTCCTCGGAAGCACCTGTTGCCATCATCCTGATCTTGGTTCCTTTTTTGACCGTACCTTCCATAATACGGCAGAAAATGATTACACCTTTATAGGAATCGTAAACCGAGTCAAAGATCAATGCCTGCAGCGGATTGTCCGCATTTCCTTTCGGTGCCGGAATCTTATGCACGATCGCTTCCAGTACATCCTCGATTCCGATTCCGTTCTTTGCGGAAATCAGTGGTGCATCCTGTGCCTCAATGCCGATCACATCCTCGATCTCGTCAATAACACGCTGCGGCTCCGCACTCGGAAGATCAATCTTATTGATAACGGGAAATACATCCAGATCATGATCCAGTGCCAGATACACATTTGCAAGCGTCTGTGCCTCGATACCCTGTGCCGCATCCACGACCAGAATCGCACCGTCACAGGCTGCAAGGCTCCTGCTGACCTCATAATTGAAGTCGACATGCCCCGGCGTGTCGATCAGGTTAAAGATATACTCTTCCCCGTCCTTTGCCTTGTAAATCGTACGGACGGACTGAGCCTTGATGGTAATGCCGCGCTCTCGCTCCAGTTCCATATTGTCAAGCACCTGCGCCTGCATCTCGCGCTCCGTCAAAAGCCCTGTTTTCTCTATGATCCGATCCGCCAGCGTCGATTTACCGTGATCGATATGCGCTACAATACAAAAATTGCGGATTTTACTCTGGTCTATCTGTGACATAGTTACCTCTTTCATACCGGAACCGTTTATTCATAACAGCTCCGTGCTAAACTTATAATCGCAAGCTATTATACCAAAAGTCCGCATGGTTGTAAACAAATTGCATTCACTCCGTAACAGATCAAGGCTCCCCGTATTCCAAAGGAGGCGCATGGTATCTTGTGTCCTGAGGCACATTCTCACTCCGTGAAAAAACGCAACGGACACTAGGCTCGAAAGAACCTCGCCAAGTGCCGGCGTTTTTCAAGGG
>JBJFCE010000014.1:0-18684 GCA_051888775.1 Lachnospiraceae bacterium
CACTTCTTCCGCTTTTCCGACAAAAAATTCCGCATTCGTGATTCCGTTTAAAGCAGCATTCTCTCTGGCATCCGCAATCGCCTGCGGTACGATTTCCACTCCGTATACCTTCTTCGCATCCCCCGCAAGAAACAGCGAAATCGTTCCGATGCCGCAGTACAGATCCCAGACATTTTCTGTTCCGGTCAGTCCGGCATATTCCAGTGCAAGGCTATACAGCTTTTCTGTCTGTAGCGGATTCACCTGATAGAAAGACAACGGAGAGATACGGAATGTCACCTTGCGTCCGTCCAATTCGTTAAGACCCGGACGATAAATTCGGATCGTATCCGTAATATACGCCCTGCCCCACAGATTGACGATTTCTTTTCCCATGATCACATTGGTACGTTCTGTATTGATGCTATATGACACACTTGTCATTCCTTCGATGGTACACAGCCGCTCTAACAGAACTGAAGCAGCCGGAAGCTTTCTTCCGTTGATCACAAGGCACACCATGATTTCCCCGCTTTCACGTCCGGTGCGGATCAGAACATGACGTACCAGCCCCTGTCCGGTCGTCTCATCATAGGCGGTTACATGTTGTTCTCGCATATAAGAAAGAATCGCCTCCAGAATCTCCCGGTTCCCGGCAGCTCCAAGCAGGCAATCGGTATTCGGTATGATACTGTGTGTCCTGCCCGCATAAAATCCGGCGACCGGGTTCCCTTCCTTATCCGTGCCGATCGGATATTGCGCTTTGTTACGGTAGCGGAAGGGTTCCTCCATGCCGACGATCGGCTCCATGACCGCATCCACCTCTTCCGGTGAAAAACCGCCGAGCCGGATCAGATTCCCCCGTACCTTATTCTGCTTATATTCCAGCTGTTTTTCATAGGAAAGTGTCTGAAGCTGGCAGCCGCCGCACTGTCTGTGGATCGGGCATGGTGCTTCCACGCGAAAAGGAGAAGGCGTCAGCACCTTCTCCAGCCTTGCATAGGCATAATTTTTCTTAGGCTTCGTAATCCTTGCCTGTACGCAATCTCCGATCACAGCATCCTTGACAAACAGTGTATAACCGTCGCATCTGCCGATTCCTTCACCGTCATTTCCGATATCCGTGATCTTCACTTCCACCAACTCATTTTTCTGATAGCTCATCTCATTCTCCGTTTCGAAACATTCCGCAAGTTTCCGGCATGACGCTCTTCATGCATCCTCTTTATCCTGCATGATTCTTTCCCAAACCCTCTCTTATTCTAACACCATCTTACTCTAACACTCTTTTACTCCAGCCGGCTCATTCTGATATTGGAATCCAGTAATCTATTGAAACCGAGCCACCCTGTCTTATCCGTGCTTTCCAATAACTCGGTAAAGGTCTCCATTTTAGCATCGGTGTTATCCGCAAAATTGAGCGCCGCAGCTTCTACGATCGCAGGCTTTTTGGGGGAACCGAATTCATATTCCCCATGATGCGCCAGAATACAGTGCTTCAGTTCTCCCTCAAGTACGGGCGGAAATCCGTCGATCTGCGCAATCTTGCGCCCGATCATCTCCGTACCCATGACAATATGACCGAGCAGCTGACCGTCATCGGTATAATCATTTTCCGGGAACAAAGACAATTCTTTTATCTTTCCGATATCATGAAGTATTGCCGCCGTTAACAGGAGATCTCTTTTGAGTATCGGGTACGCTTTACAGTAATAATCACAGAGCTTTGTTACACTCAAAGTATGCTCCAAAAGTCCTCCCACAAATCCGTGATGCACGCTCTTTGCCGCAGAGGACTGCTTGAAGCGCTTGATAAAGGATTCATCATTTACAAAGAAATCCTGTAACAGCTGTTTGCAATACTTGTTTTCCAGACTGTTGATATATCTCAGCAATTCTTCATACATGCTCTCGATATTCTTTTTACTGACAGGCAGATAGTCGGACGGGTCATACTCCCCTTCCTGACATAAGCGCACACGCTTGACATTGATCTGGAGCGCTCCGTTAAAGCTGGTGACATCACCGTAGACTTCTATGTAATCCAGATCATCAAATTCCGCAATGCCCGCATTATTCGGCTCCCAGATCTTTCCCTCCAAAGTTCCGCTCTTATCCTGCAGGATCACTGTGTCATAAGGCTTTCCGGTCTTTGTCATCGCTGATGTCCTGTGCTTACACAGATATACATCAAATACCCGGTCTCCGTCATGATAATCCGCTAAATATTTCATTTGTTTTTCCTCTTTTCATTATTTTTGATCAGGAGATGAAAAATTTCTGCCCGCAGGATGAAACCGGTGCTTATCGATTTATCGGTGGCAGGCACGCTCTTGCTACACCTCGTCCGTAACGGTACATAAGGTGCCAAAATACGGCACCTAAGTACCGACGGACTCCCAGTGCCTGCCACCGATAAATCGATAAGCACCGGTTTCCAACCCATATGCAGAATTTCTCAATCTCCTATATTTTATTGATATTCTCTTAACAGCTTTTCTTTATTCCAGACCGCCCAGTGTAACCTCTACCTGCATCTCCCGATAGCCGTTGGGGATCACACGCTGTAAGGAAATGGTCACCACATCCTCCGGCTCATATCTGCCTAATGCCGAAGTCAGATCAGCCATGGAGTTCACCACAATATCATCCACGCCTGTTATAATGTCACTTGCCTGTATGCCACAGATCATAGCAGGAGAACCCATTTCAAAACTTTCCACATACGCACCGCGCGGCATATTCAGCGACTCACTCAACGCAGCCGTAATATCTACTCCGTAAATTCCAAGATAGGCTCTTGTCTTCTCATTGGAAAGCGCCTCTATCATTCGCTTTAATTCGGTAATACCGATTGCCGAAATCTGATTTTCCAACCCCTTTTCATTGTAGCTGTTATCAATGATTCCCAGTACCTGTCCTTTTAGATTGATGAGCACTCCTGTTGAATTCACACTTCCATACATATCCGTTGTCAGCAAACGGTAATTTACATCCTTCATCTGCAAAACAGCAGCATTGGATGTGATCATTCCGTAAGAGACGGAACCACTCGTTCCTGCATGAGACCCGATTGCAATCACAGGCTCGGCAGATAAGGTTGATACACTGGAGGAACCAAGCGTTGCGATTGCCAGATCCTCCATCGTTTCTTCCGGAATAAGATCAAGGTCCACTCCCAGAATACACAATCCCGTATTCGCATCCACCTGTTTTTTTTCTGCCGCTATCACAGAACCGTCATGGAATGTAATCAACAGATTCTGCTGTTTGCCGATCGCTCTTTCGTTAGCCAGAATCAACAGCTCCACACCATTGTCTGCAACAATCACTCCGGATGTCTGCGCCTTATTTTCATAAATATCATTAAACCAGTTCACATCAGAGGTGACGCCGGTCACATTGACCATAAACCGCTGTGCCTCCTGTGCAATTACCGACAGTTCCCCGTATAAATTGACATAATCATCCACCGTCAGTCCAACCGTTTCATATACCGTAATCGTACTGTCAGTCGGCTGTATCTGTGCATTTTCTTCCTTTTCCGCCTGATGTGCTTCTTCCTCCGTCTGGATGATGTCCTCCGGCATCGTTTCTTCTTCTTCCTCCGGGAACCTTACAATCTCCGGTTCTTCTTCCGGGTACAGCCAGTTGGAAATAATCGGTTCCATCCAAAAAAACGTAAAGCATGCAATCAGTCCGAAAATCAGCGCCATAGCTGCCGTTATGATCATTCTGCGTAACAGTTTCTTTTTATTGATCGGTCGTTCCTTAATCTTTTCCTGCATGAACTGAAAAGATTCGGATTCTTTTTCATTTTCCTGAAACATACTTTCCTCCGTCCGGTGCGGCAAACCGCTTCTACAGTCGCAAGTTTCTGTACTTTTCCAGTATAGCGGAAAGGCGATTTCTTGTAAAGGAGGTCGCAATATGCTATGATGAATTTCAGAATAGGACGATGTCCTGAGGAGTTATCTGTTATGAACGAGAAAGTATATAAGATTTTGGAATTTCATAAGATTATTGATATGCTGGCAGAAAAGGCTGACAGCGAACCGGGAAAGGCCATGTGCCGCGCCCTGCATCCGAGTGCGGACCTGCCGGAGATCACGAAGGCACAGGAAGAGACTGCTGCCGGACTGACGAGACTGTTTCGCAGGGATCGTATTTCTTTTGCCGGAAATACGGATATCCGCGGGCTGTGTAAAAGTCTGGAAATCGGGAGTATTCTGTCTGCCGGAGATCTGCTGCGAATCGCGGATTCCCTGGAATGTACGGGCAGAATCCGTCTATATGGCAATCTGGATGAGGAGCGGGAGCAGGACTGTCTGACACCTTATTTTGAGCAGTTGGAAGCTTTGCCTTCCGTGAACAGGGAACTACGCCGCTGTATTATCGCCGCAGACGAAATTGCGGACGAGGCATCCGCTGCATTATCCGGAATCCGACGAAGCATCGCTGCAACCAATGAGAAAATCCACGAAAAGCTGACAGGCTACGTGAACACCTCTTACCGTTCTTACCTGCAGGATCCTGTGATCACAATGCGTGATAACCGCTATTGCATCCCGGTCAAGGCAGAATATAAGGGGCAGGTTCCGGGTATTGTCCACGATCAGTCCGCCACCGGCTCCACACTCTTTATCGAGCCTGCTGCTGTCGTGGAGTTAAATAACAAGATCCGCCAGTTAGAGGCAGATGAAGAGAAAGAGATCGAAGCAATCCTTGCCGGGCTGACCGAGCTTGTCTCCGGCTATACGAAGACATTACTGCTCAATCAGAAGCTTCTGACCAAGCTTGATTTTATCTTTGCAAAATCCGCACTGGCAATGGCACAGAACGCCTCCAAACCGGAATTTAACACCGATCACATCATTGACATCCGTCAGGGACGCCATCCACTTCTGGACCGGAATAAAGTTGTACCGATCGATATCCGCCTCGGAGAAGATTTTGATCTGCTCATCGTGACAGGACCGAACACAGGCGGTAAGACCGTTTCCTTAAAGACGGTCGGTCTGTTTACCCTTATGGGACAGGCAGGGCTTCACATTCCCGCAAAGGACCGTTCCAGACTCAGTGTTTTCAAGGATGTCTTTGCCGATATCGGTGATGAGCAGAGTATCGAGCAGAGTCTCAGTACGTTTTCCGCCCACATGACCAATATCGTAACGATCTTAAAATATGCCGACGCCGATTCTCTCTGTCTCTTTGACGAGCTTGGTGCCGGAACCGATCCGACCGAGGGTGCCGCGCTTGCCATTGCGATTCTGACTTATCTGCATGACCGCGGAATTCGTTCGATGGCAACCACACATTACAGCGAGCTTAAGATCTTCGCACTGTCCACAGACTATGTAGAAAATGCCTGCTGTGAATTTGACGTTGCCACGCTTCGCCCGACCTATAAGCTGTTGATCGGGATTCCGGGCAAGAGTAATGCCTTTGCGATCTCTAAGAAGCTGGGGCTTCCGGACGATATCATCGAATCTGCCAAATCCCATATCAGTGCAGATGCCGAAAGCTTTGAGGATGTCATAGCCAATCTGGAAAAGAGCCGGATCACCATTGAAAAAGAACGTCTGGAAATCGAGAAATACAAGCGTGAGACGCAGTCCCTAAAGGATCAGCTTCGTGCTAAGCAGGAAAAGCTGGACACCTCCAAGGAGCGGATCCTGCGTGAGGCAAACGAGGAAGCACGCCAGATCTTACAGGAAGCGAAGGATGTTGCAGATGAAACGATCCGCAAATTCCAGAAACTGGATAAAGCCTCCGGAAATCCGAACATGAAAGACATGGAGAAATCCAGGCAAAATCTGCACTCCAAGATTTCCGAGAAAAATTCCAAGCTTGCTTTGAAAGCAGAAACTCCCGCTTCGGGCGGCTTGAAGGCGGGCGATCTGAAGCTCGGTGACTCCGTACGCATTGTCTCCATGGGGTTAAAAGGTACGGTCAGCACGCTTCCCGATCATAAAGGGAATCTGTTTGTCACCTGCGGCATTATGCGCACACAGACCAATGTCAGCGACTTATGCCGGGTACAGGATCAGGATACCGCTTCCCAATACACTGCCGTGCGGAAATCCTCCTCCGGCAGCCGATTAAAGGCAAGCAAATCCATGAATATTTCTTCGGAGATCAATTTGCTCGGCAAAACTGTGGACGAGGCTTTATCGGAGCTGGATAAATACCTTGACGATGCCTATCTGGCACATCTGCCCAGCGTACGCATCGTTCACGGCAAGGGTACAGGCGCTCTGCGCAATGCTGTGCACAGCCATTTACGTAAGATGAAAAACATCGACAATTTCCGCCTCGGAGAATTCGGCGAAGGCGATGCCGGAGTAACGATCGCAACTTTTAAATAGCACAAATATGTAATAGACGATTGCGAAACTTTGTCCGTAAGGCGGCCCTGACGCTGATAAACCTATCAGTGACAGGCACGCTTTCGCTACACCTCGTCCGTAACGGTACATAAGGTGCCAAAATACGGCACCTAAGTACCGACGGACTCACAGTACCTGTCACCGATAGGTTTATCAGCATCGGGGCCGCCTTACGGACAAAGTTTCGCAATCACCTACAAATATGTAATATATGGAGGGGTTCCATGGTAAACAAGCAAAAAATACTGATCGTAGATGATGATAACAATATTGCGGAATTGATTTCTCTGTACCTGACAAAGGAATGCTTTGAAACCAAGATTGTGAATGACGGAGAATCCGCACTTTCCTGCTTTCCGACCTTTAAACCGAATCTGATTCTGTTAGATCTGATGCTGCCCGGTATCGACGGCTATCAGGTCTGCCGTGAGATTCGTGCGAAATCGCAGACACCGATCATCATGCTCTCCGCAAAAGGCGAAGTCTTTGATAAGGTGCTCGGACTGGAGCTGGGTGCGGATGATTATATTGAAAAGCCGTTTGACAGTAAAGAACTGGTTGCCAGAGTAAAAGCGGTGCTGCGGCGCTATTCCCAGACACCAGCTTCTCCGTTGGAATCCGAGGTTCAAAAGGTGGAGTACACCGATCTGTCCATCAACCGTACCAACTATTCCGTAGTCTATATGGGGCAACGCGTAGATATGCCGCCAAAGGAACTGGAGCTTCTGTATTTTCTCGCCTCCTCACCGAATCATGTTTTCACCAGAGAGCAGCTGTTAGACCAGATCTGGGGATATGAATATATCGGCGATACCCGTACCGTTGATGTGCATATCAAGCGTCTGCGTGAGAAAATCAAGGACCATGCGGAATGGAGTATTGCAACCATCTGGGGCATCGGCTATAAATTCGAGGTACGTTGATTATGAAACGAACGCTTTATTGGAAATTTCTGCTCGCCTATCTGTTCTTTGCCTTTTTTGGCTTTCTGGTCGTGGCAAACTTTGTGTCCGGCATGACCTTTGATCACCTGAAAAAAGAAAAGGCTGAGGCGCTTTACCGGGAAGCCGTCATTATTTCCGACTCTTATGCTTCCGATCTTTATAATAATAACACGTCCATGGAAACGGTAAAAAAGCAGCTGGATGCGCTGGACTCTTACCTCTCCGCCTCCGTCTGGATCATGAACCCTTCCGGACGTGTTCTTGTGGATTCCAAGCATCCGATCGATGTGGAAAATCAGATTGTTGTCGAAAATTTTGACCCGACCATTACGGGAAATTCCTATTACACGGTCGGCAATTTCTTCGGCATGTCCGAAGAAGACATGCTGACTGTATTTGCACCGATCACATCTGATTTTAAAGTGAAAGGGTATGTCGTCATCTTAATGCCGATCAGCACGATCGAGCAGTCCAGTAACAGTCTGCTCAACATCTCGTATCTGCTGCTCGTCATCCTGTTCCTGCTCTCCCTGATCATCCTGATCTTTTTTACGGAACTGGTCTATATTCCCCTCAGGAAGATCACGCGTGCCACGGAACAGTATGCGCTTGGAAATCTTCACTATCAGCTTTCCGTTGACAGTGAAGATGAAATCGGATACCTTGCCGCCTCCCTCTCCTACATGGCAGAGGAGCTTGCACAGGGTGAAGAAAACCAGAAAAAACTCGTTGCCAATATTTCTCACGACTTCCGCTCTCCGCTGACCTCGATCCGCGGCTATCTGGAAGCGATGTTAGACGGTACGATTCCGCCCGAAATGCATGAGAAATATTTGCAGATCGTATTAAATGAAACCGACCGCCTGACAAAGCTGACCAACAATCTGCTCACCTTAAACAACTTAAATGCCAAAGGCATGCTCTTGGAAAAAACAGATTTTGACATCAATTCTGTGATCAAAAATACAGCTGCCACCTTTGAGGGCACCTGTAAACAGAAAATGATCGCGATCGAACTGATCCTGACCGGAGAAGAAATGATCGTTCATGCAGATATGGTAAAGATCCAGCAGGTGCTTTATAACCTGTTGGACAACGCGATTAAATTCTCCCACCATGACTCGATCATCAAGATTGAAACCACATTAAAACACAACAAAATATTCGTTTCCGTCAAAGACAACGGTATCGGCATTCCCAAAGAAAGCCTGAAGTTGATCTGGGACCGTTTTTACAAGACCGACCTTTCCCGCGGAAAGGATAAACGCGGCACGGGACTCGGGCTCTCCATTACACGTGAGATCATCAAAGCCCACGGCGAAAATATCAACGTCATCAGTACCGAAGGCGTCGGAAGCGAATTCATCTTTACACTTCCGTGTGTGGATACGGGGGAGGACTGAGGTTTTTACATGCACAAAATGAAAGAAGGACGTCATCACATGTCGCGAAACAAGACCGCTTTTATCGGAATTTTGACCGTGATCATCTACCTTATCTCTGGTTGCGGACAAGATAGCCCGCAGGAACCTCCCTTGGAAGAAAGCCCCCTTTCCGTAAATGAATTCAGTGACGCTTCTATCTCCATCATCGAAAGTTCCCTGACTGCAGACGGCATCAGTGTGGATATTGTTTATACCGGAAATGATGATGCCTGTCTGAGCAGTCACTTTTATCTTGAAATCTTCCAAAATGACAAATGGTATACGCTTCCAACAATTTGCGACAGTTACGTCTTTAATGACCTTGCCTATCCAATCGGCACTATGGATTACAATTGGCATAAGCTTTACGGTACATTATCCCCGGGTACTTACCGCATCATTACCAGTATTCTAATCCGCTCTGAATCAGGAAAATATGAGGAGCATTTATTAGCCGCACCGTTTACGATTACCAGTAATTGTGTTGTACACTTCAGCATGCTATATGTGACTGACAGATTGCTCAGCATCAGGGATGCAGGAAATAATCATGAAAAAGAAAATTATTTTAGCGGTATCTCTCATTTTAGCCTTGATTTTATTGGTGCCTACTCCGATTCAATATAGAGATGGCGGGAGTGTCGGATATAAGGCGGCACTTTATGCAGTGACAAAGTACCATCAACTCAGTCTGGATTCTGAAAAGGGATATGACAATGGATGGGGAATTGAAATATTCGGTATAGAATATACAATAGTATAGAATAACCGCTTTAGGTTTATGATTCTGCAAAAAGACACCATCCGTGATATGTACCATTTTTACTGGGTTATCCAGTAAAAATGGTACATATCAACGGATGATGTCTTTTCCTTATCTCTCCGCCTTTTAGCGGCCGAGCGCTATTCATCTCATTCCTTCCAGTGCAGCCTGTGAAGTTCTCCCGCCAGCTGCATCTGCGAAAACTGCTGTTGACGCAGTGCCTCGTACAGTACGATACTGACCGAATTGGAAAGATTCAAGGAACGGATCTGAGGCAGCATCGGTATACGGATACAATTCTCCTCATGCTCCACAAGGATCTCCTCCGGGATTCCGGCGCTTTCTTTGCCGAACATAATATAGTCATCCGGTCCAAACTGCACATCCGTATAGACATACTTGGCTTTCGTCGTTGCAAACCAGATCTTCGCATCCGGATTCTTTTCACAAAAATCCCTGTAATCATCATAGCGTCTGACATCCAGATGCTCCCAATAATCCATACCTGCGCGCTTGATCTCTTTTTCGTTCAGCCGAAATCCGAGCGGCTCGATCAGATGCAGGGTACTTCCGGTCGCCACACAGGTCCGCCCGATATTTCCGGTGTTGGCCGGAATCTCCGGCTCATGCAATACGATGTTCATACCTTTTCCTTGCCTTTATGCTTTCCTTTATCTTTATGCTTATCTTTATACTTTTTTGTTTTTATTGTCCTTGCTTTTCATTTCTCAGCTTTGTGATGAAATGCGCAAGCTTCTCCATTGCGACCTTGAGCTGCTCCAACGAATATGCATAGGAGATTCGTACAAAGCCTTCTCCGCTTTCGCCAAATGCCGTACCGGGAACAACCGCTACCTTTTCCTCCTGTAAGAACCGATTAGCAAATTCATCACTTGTCATACCAAATTCCTTGATGCAGGGGAACACATAGAATGCACCGTAAGGTTCAAAGCATTCTAAGCCCATTTCTTTGAAAGCATGCATCAGGAAACGGCGTCTCTGGTTGTAAGCATCCCGCATCATCTTCACGTCTTCATCACCGTTACGAAGTGCCTCGACTGCCGCATACTGGCTGGTGGTCGGTGCACACATGATCGCAAACTGATGAATCTTGGTCATCTGAGCAATGATCTCCTGCGGTCCGCATGCATAGCCAAGACGCCATCCGGTCATCGCATATGCTTTGGAAAAGCCGTTGATCAGGATAGTACGTTCCTTCATGCCCGGCAGACTTGCAATAGATACATGATCCTCTTTATAGGTCAATTCGGAATAGATCTCATCTGACATGACAAAGATGTCATTTTCAATGCAGACTCTGGCAATCGCTTCCAGATCCTTTTTCTCCATGATCGCACCGGTCGGATTGTTCGGGAACGGCAGGATCAATACCTTCGTTTTGTCCGTGATCGCAGCCTGCAGTTCCTCTGCAGTCAGGCGGAATTCATTTTCTGCCTTCAGATCGATGATCACAGGCTTACCTCCTGCAAGAATCGTACACGGCTCATAAGAAACATAGCTCGGCTGCGGGATCAGCACTTCGTCGCCCGGATTCAGCATGGCACGAAGTCCCATATCGATTGCTTCGGAGCCTCCGACTGTGATCAGTACTTCCTTCATCGGATGATAATCTATATGTACTCTGCGGTTTAAATAACGGCAGATCTCCTCGCGCAGCTCCTTTAAGCCCGCATTCGAGGTATAAAAGGTTTTTCCTTTTTCCAGAGAATAAATACCCTCATCACGGATATGCCACGGTGTGTCAAAATCCGGTTCACCGACGCCGAGAGAAATGGCGTCCTTCATCTCGCTGACGATATCAAAAAATTTACGGATTCCGGAGGGCTTGATCTTTACTACTTCATCTGATAATGGATTTCTCACGGTGTAATCAACTCTCTTTCATCTTCATATTTTTTGCCCAGAACAGTACCATGATCCTTGTATTTTTTCAGGATAAAATGGGTTGCCGTGCTGAGGACACTGTCCAGTGCAGACAGTTTTAAAGATACAAACTGGGAAATCTCCTTTAAGGATTTGCCTTCCAGCGTTACTAAAAGATCAAAGCCGCCGGAAATCAGATATACGGAGTTGACCTCCGGATATTTATAAATGCGCTCTGCAATGCTGTCAAAGCCCATTCCTCTCTGCGGTGTCACGCGAACCTCGATCAGCGCAGATACTTTTTCAATGGAAGTCTTCTCCCAGTCGATCAGCGTATGATATCCGCAGATCACACCTTCCTCCTCCATTGCCTTTAACTCATTTGCTACATCTATTTCTTCCATCCCGAGAATCACAGCCAGCTCTTTGATCTCAATGCGGCTGTTTCTTTCAATGATCGCTAAAATCTGTTCTCTTACATTCATGTTTCTACCCTCTTTCTTTATTCTAGGGCATTGCCCTGATATTATCATGTCAACGCTTTACCGATACTGTCACTGCGAAACGGCTCAAGAAAACGGCACTCTTCTTCATTTATGACAACTCTGTCATTTGAGTCCGTAATCTTGCCGACAACGGCTGCATGGATATGTTCCTTTTCCAGTGCACGCACCAGATCATATCCGTTATCCGCTGTCATGACCATGCTGCCCCCCGAAAGCATTTCGTAGGGATTCACATCAAAGAAGTCACAGACCTCCACCGTTTCCTGCCTGATCGGAAGCTTTTTCAACTCTATCTCCAGTCCAACGCCTGCTGCCTCTGCCAGCTCCCAGAGTGCGGAGAAGATTCCTCCCCCGGAAGCATCATGCATGGCACAAACGCCGGACTTAATGGCGGTGGCAGCCTCCGGTACTACGGACAACTGCTGTTCCAGTTCGATCGCATCGTCGATAAAAGCCGCCGGATATCTGGTCAGCAATTCTTCCCGTTTCTCTCTTGCCAGCTTTGCCGTTCCTGCAAGCCCGATCCATTTGGTCACGACCACATCCTGCCCGGGCTTTGCCTTTGCGGGAACATAATAGCCTTCTTTGTCCGGTTCGGTTACAAGCTTACCGACTCCCGTAACGGATATGACCGGTTCCGTTACTTTCGCGGAAATCTCCGTGTGCCCTCCGATGACCGCGATGGAAAGCTTTGCCGCTTCCTCACCGATCTGCGCCATGACGCTGCGAAGCCTTACTTCTTCTGTTGTTTCCGGGAACACCGCCGATACCAGAATCGCTGTCGGCACTGCTCCCTTTGCCGCGAGATTATTCACCGCCGCATGTACACTGTAGCTGCCGAGACTCCTGTGATCTCCCGTCACGGTATTTACGCAAAGTGCCGTATCCGCCCCTTGAAAAGACGCTAAAACGGCGCAGTCTTCCCCTACTCCTGCGCCGATTCTTACTTCTTCCGTATTGGATCTGATCTGTTTTAAAACAGAGCGTTTCAACACACTCTCCGTGACTTTGCCCGTTTTCATAGAGTCTGCTCCATTCTTCTGCCCGGATACCGGTTGCTTTCCGATAAATATCCGGTATTATGCCCCGGCTGATGCACCTTCCATTACCGGAGGCTGGACCTCCGCTGTCGGCGGTGCCTCTGTACCGGGCACTGCCGTCTCGGGAGTTTCCGGTACCTGCGTTCCTGCAGACGGATCCGTTGGTGTCTCGGTCCCCGGAAGCGGACCGCTATAGGTTCCGGTTGCAAGCTGCGCTACAACCCCTTTGACATAGTCCACACTTCCGCTTGCAATTGCCATCTCCATCACCGCATAGGTGGTCGGATCCGAAGTGGCGATACCGACCGTTGCAGATCTGGAAGTCATCTTATAGACACTGTGTGTGATCTTTTCACGGCTGACCTCCACACCGTTTTCCGTTATAATCTGATAGACATCTGCCACATATCCCGTATGAGCAGGTTGCACATCAATAAATCCTACCGGCTGGGACGCATCCGCATAAATGATCTCCGGTCCCGGCGGTGTTGTGGATGTGATATCACTGTAAAAGCTGACTTCATGCCCTTCATCACGCGTTTCCACACCATAGATTGTCATGGTGATACGTTTATTGGACGTGGTATAGCCTTCGATATAAATCGGATATTCCGAATCATTCCGAAACTTAAAGTCAATGCCGGAATCCTCGGATACTGTTGCATCCATTCCCACACTCACATAGCTGACCATCATCGCATGATTGGAGCGATCCGTTACTTCAAGCTCCGAATAAAGCACTGCATTATATAAAGTAGAGGACACCTGACAGATACCGCCTCCGACACTGTCTACTACTTTTCCGCCCGAATAAGAGCCTGCCGGATAATATCCGTTTGCCTGTGTAAACGGTGCGATCGTCGCCAAGGTGGAAAATTCTTCTCCCGGATATAATACGGTTCCGTTTACCTTCTGGCATGCATTGCGCACATTGGCGCTTCTGAATTCATCCGATGTTGCAAAGCTTGTCGTCCAGGTACCCAGTACATCCTGTACCTGTGCTAATTCTTCCTCGGAATGCTCCGGCTTGATAACCTTTACTGCCAGATCCACATTAGCTGTTGCCCCGTTCCATTCCTCCGTCAGATACTGATAGACCAGATCCACGGATTCCTGCACATCTAACTTGGCTCCATCCACACCGGGTATAATTAAAAACTCTTCGTTCTCTCTTGTCAGTGTCGCATTCACCGCTTCCACATCGATCATTTCGCTTTGTGCCGCAACCACTGCTCTGATCTTTCTACGGTCAAAAGACAGTGTAATGTCATAAATGCGGTTCTCATATGACAAGTCTGTCATTTCCATATAACGTTTTACGATATTTCCTTTTTTACCGATCCCGGCAGCTTCCTCCAGAATCTCCGGATTCCCCCAGGAAAGCCCCAGTTCTGCAGCGGTTACCGTTACCGTATAATCCTCGCCTGCCTGCAGTGTGATCTCGGTATCCTTACAGCCTTCTATGTATGCATCTATTGCGCTCTCCGCTTCTGCCACAGTCATGCCGGACAGATCAATCTCTCCCGCATAAACACCGTCACAGATCACTGTATCTGCCTGTATATAGCCCTGTTCAGAAGCTGAAGCTCCCGTATATTCTGCTGCATATCCGGTCATCCCGGTAATCATTCCGGCAGCACCTGCCAGAATCAGATATCCTGCAATTTTTCTTTTCATAATAACCTCAAACAATGCATCTGCGGGATGATCCGCACGAAGCACTTTTCCAAATAAAACAAAGCTCCCGTCTTGCGCCGGAACCGTTCCTATACTACAATATTCTTATACTACAGTACTCTGATGCTGCAGTATCTTGGCATTAGTAAAATGCGGCAATCACTGTCGTTGCCACCATGGCAAGGATCAGGATGATAATAATGACCGCAGATATGATTCTTTTTGATTTTTTACTGTACAAATTAAACATGGCTTTTTTCTACTCCAAAGTACCTAAATGAAGATTTACGCAACATCATTTCGATGTCTTTTTCTTCTATACTACTGAAAGGATATTATAAATGAATTTACCGTTCTTTGCAAGTTTTATCCTGTTTTGCATATGGCTTACCTTTACCCTGATCCATGTCCGCCGCAAGGAGGAACGTATGGACAATGCTTTCTGGGAAAAAGAAGCGCTTGCCAACAGCACACGTAAGAAGTCGCTTGATACCCTTTCTTATATCACAATCCCCTATGATACGCTCCCTTTTTCCCTGCTGCCGGACCAACCGGAGGTAGCGGAATGTCACAGACTTTTGGAGTCTCTGCGTGAAAAAAAGATCGTGAATCTGACCGGTTTGACAAATACGGAGCTGAAGCTTACTTACGGCGCGCCAAACATTTCTCTTCTGACCGAGTATGACCAGAACTATACGCTTCTCGTCCGCACCCTTCAGAAATGGGCAAAGCTGCTGCTCGATGCAGGCTATGAGGAAGAAGCCGTTACCGTTCTGGAATTTGCGGTCTCCACCCATACCGATGTCAGTGCCACCTACCGTATGCTTGCCTCCATTTACTATCATAAGCAGCAGACGGATAAAATAGAACATCTAAAAGCGGTTGCAAATGATCTTCGCTCGGTTATGCGTCCTGCGATCCTGCGGACGTTGGAGCAATATTGCAGCGCCCATAATGTGCAGTCAACCGATCCATGATCCTGGATGCTTCGTTCTTGGTCAGCTGATCGATCTCATATGGCAGTGTGATCTGATAAAAGGCTTCCATCCGCTTTAAGCGCTCCTTTTGCGCCGGCGTAATGGGGCCTTCTTTTTTTACCGCGTAATGTAACGGCTCGGGTTCTGCTTGCCTGGCATAGGGAAATTCCGCACACAATCTCCGGTACAGCTCATGCGCCGCCAGTGCATCCCCACAGGCACGATGGGCCTGATGAGCAATTTCGTAATGGCTGCACAGATCGACCAGACGCTTACTCGGAAGCTCGGGAAGGCAGACCCGTGCAAGCTTTAGCGTGTCGATTCCTTTCTTTACGAACTCCGCTCCGGCGTTGACAGCCGCCTTTTTGACAAAAGAATAGTCAAACAAAATCCGATGCCCGATCAACACATCTTCTCCAAGGAAAGCAAGAAGCTGCGGCAAAACCTCATCCATATAAGGCGCCCCTGCCAACATCTGTTGTGAGATGCCGGTCAACTCTATGACACGCGTGTCAAGTTCCCGCCCCGGCTGCACCAGACTTTGAAAAGTCTCAGTCACTTCTCCGTTTCGTATGCGGACTGCACCGATTTCTATGATTTTTTCTTTTTTCGGATCCAGCCCTGTCGTTTCCAGATCCAGTACCGTATAATCGTCCAGCATATGATCCCTACTCTGTTTTTTTGCTACTCTGCTTTTTGGCTACTCTGCTTTTTGCTCTTCTGCTTCTTCATGCGGCTCTGATAATCCTTGCACTCTTCCTTTAAAAAGCAGTTTGCACAATCCGGGGTCGGTGCCTTGCAGATCGTTCTTCCCAGCCGGATGATGTGAATGTTATAAATGATCCAATGATCCTTGGGCAGCACTTTCATCAGTTCAAATTCGATCTTGACCGGATCGTCCTGTGTCGTCAGCCCGAGCTTTTTGGATATCCTCTTGACATGCGTATCCACAACAATACTCGGCTCATGATAAATATTTCCCCGGATCACATTCGCAGTCTTTCGTCCGACTCCCGCAAGTGACGTCAGCTCTTCGATCGTACGCGGCACTTCACCATGATATTTTTCCACCAGGCTTTTACAGCAGGCAATGATATTCTTTGCCTTATGATGATAAAATCCCGTGGAATGGATATCCTGCTCCAATTCCTTCAAATCCGCCTGTGCAAAAGCCTCAACCGACGGATATTTTACAAACAGATCCTTTGTCACGATATTCACCCGGGCATCCGTACACTGAGCGCTCAGGATCGTGGCGATCAACAGCTGCCACGCATTTTCATGATTCAGATAACACTTATATTCCGTTCCGTACTCTGCATCCAGCAGATCCAAGATTGCTTTTGTATGCTTTGTCATCCTATCCTCCATTCTACCGTCCGCGCATCCCCGGTCAGCGGATCTCTTGCGTGGTAATCAAACAGTATATAGGCAGGTTCCGGCAATTTCTGCTCCTGTCCGCTTTCCTGCCAGACCGGATATGCAAATACCTCCATATGGGTCATCTTCATCAGTTGCTTTGCATGATATCCCCGATAATCCGGTAAAAGCTCCGGTTTTGCTTCTTCTTTTTCATAAAAGCACTGTATCTGCTGATACCATTCCTTTAGCTCCTTCATGAACCCGGTCCGCGCTTTTAAGTTTTCCCGCAGATACATATCATAGGTCAAAAGCTCCCGTAACAGCGCTTCCTGCTCCGGCAAATACGAAACCGCAAACTGTAACAGTACCTCATAGCGGTAGGCTCTGGACGGTGTCTGCACATAGTAATCATGCGCCTCATAATATTCTGCCAGCGCCTCATACATGGAAAAAGCATCCGCAAAGCCCTTTTCCAGCACCGGGAGTACATGGCGAAACTGGTTGGAATTATAATACAGCTCTACCATTTCTTCTATCTTTTTTAATTTTATCACATCGTTATAAGAAAGCCACTTGGTAAAAAGCACCTCGTAAGGCGGTTTGGTCAAATAGGATAACCCGTATTCCGCCGCTTTCTCATACATATAGGAGCCCTTTAATACTTTTAAAAATCCAAGCTGAAGCTGCTCCGGCTTCATTGCATATACTTCGTTAAAGGAATTCCTGAAGGTAGTATAGTCCTCGTATGGCAACCCCGCGATCAGATCCAGATGTACATGGATGTTGTGTCCGCTTCTCAGTGCCGTTACAACCTCACGGATTCTTGAGATATCCGCATGACGGCGGATTTCCCTGAGCGTCTCGGGATGTGTGGACTGCACGCCGATCTCCATCTGCGCAAGTCCCGGACGCAGTGTATGTAACAGTTCCAATTCTTCCTTGGTCAGCAGATCCGCTTCGATCTCAAAGTGAAAATTAGTGACACCATTGTCATGTTCTTTGATATATTGCCAGATCGCCATGGCATGATCATGATTGCAGTTAAAGGTACGATCCACGAACTTCACCTGCGCCACACGCTGATCCAGAAAATATTGCAATTCTTTCTTAACAATCTCAATGTCCCGAAGGCGTACTGTTTTATCGATCGAGGACAGACAATAGCTGCACCGGAACGGGCAGCCTCTCGCCGATTCATAGTAAATGATCCGGTTCTCAAATGCCGACAGATCCTCATACAAAAACGGAATTTCGGACAGATCTGTCAATGCACGCATCCCCGTGCTGCCGCTTGGAAGGTACAAGCCGGGAATGTCGGTCAGCGCTTTCTCCCCCTGCTTTGTATAATACCTCATCAGCGCAAGAAAGGTTTCCTCACCTTCTCCGACTATGATACCCGTAACCTCCGGAAGGCTTCTAAGCGCCTCCTGCGGTTCATAGGATACCTCGGGACCGCCAAGCCAGATCGGCATATCCGGACGCAGCTTATGAAGCTCCCGCACGATATCCTGTATCATCGTCCAATTCCAGATATAACAGGAAAAGCCGATGACATCCGGCTTTCTGCGGTACAGATCCGCCAGCACTGCCGACAGCTCATGATTGATCGTATATTCCGCAAGCCCGATCGTTCCCGCAAGCGTCGGTTCCTTTGACAATGCAAAGCTGCGCAGGCTGTATATCGCCGGATTGGAATGGATGAATTTGGCATTGACGGCGGTCAGTAAAAATTGCATGGT
>JBJFCE010000015.1:0-18682 GCA_051888775.1 Lachnospiraceae bacterium
GGATATCTACTATTGTTGGTTACTCATCTTCACTCAATAATTAGAAATTATCCTTCATTAAGAATCAAAGCCCAGAACTTCACCTACCTTCCCTCCACCCTCATCCCATTCCGTGGGTGCTTCACCTCCAGAATCTCCTTCTGCTTACTCATCGAAACACTCGTATAAATCTCGGTCGTTGTAATGGAGCTATGCCCAAGCATCTTTTGTATGTAGCGAATATCTACATCCGCTTCCAGCAGCAGTGTGGCAAAAGAATGCCGAAACATATGCGGAGTGAGATGCATGTCGATTTCTGCAAGCCGGACATAGCGATTGATCATATAGCGTACGGATTGTTCCGAAAGACGTTGGTTTATACGGTTGATAAAGAGCCAGTCGGTACTTTTGAGAGCATCGGAAAAGCATATTTTATAGTCGTGCAGGGCGGCGATCACTTCATCATTGCCGATTTGCAGCATACGTTCTTTAGCGCCTTTGCCAAAGATCAAAACGCGGCGGTTTTCCAGATCCAGATCCTGCTGCTTTAGGGAACAGAGCTCTGAGATGCGCATTCCGGTGGCAAATAAAAGCTCCATAACGGCAATATCGCGGATAATAGTATTTTTTTGATATGGGGATTTGGCATGGGATTTTTCTTTGTAAATGGTAGATAGAAATAGTTGAATAATGTTGGCGGGGATTGTTTTCGGAAGACGTTTTGGCTGGCGGAAGTTCAGATCGATCTTGTGAAATGGGTTTTGCTCTATGAGGTCTTCGTATTCCAGATAGTGGAAAAAGGCTAGCACACTGGCAAATTTGCGTTTTACGGTACGGGGTTGATACATGCTGTGTATCTGGGATAGATACGGCATGAGGTCATCCTTTGTTACCGGAAGCCTGTCTGTGGGAAGTAGGGATAGGAACTGTGTCAGATCAATGCGATAGGCTTTTATTGTTTTGGCATCCAGATTCTTGTGAATTGCGCAATAGCGCAGATAATCGGTTACAAGCACATTCAGTGTTTTCATAGAAGT
The DNA here is from genome assembly GCA_051888775.1 of Lachnospiraceae bacterium. GTDB lineage: Bacteria > Bacillota > Clostridia > Lachnospirales > Lachnospiraceae > JBJFCE01. Next base: position 1,017 of record JBJFCE010000015.1, read on the forward strand.
CTCCTTTGTATATGTTTTTATATAATGGAAGAAAGTCAATTAGCAACCGGTATCTATTATAAAGAGCAATGTAGCAAAATATCTATAGCGCTTTTGCGCCAAAAAGGCATTTAAAAGCATCTGTAAATATTATTTCTAAAAAAATAAAAAAAGTTGTTGACAATCTTTCTATTCTTATGTAAAATAACGATTGTTCTCGGGTTTACAGTCCACGGGACAGCTTCTAAAGCAAGCGCCCAGATAGCTCAGTTGGTAGAGCAGAGGACTGAAAATCCTCGTGTCACTGGTTCGATTCCGGTTCTGGGCACTACCGCAGGAGAGGCGCAAGCCTTGAATGCGTTCCTATATACGCGGGTGTAGTTCAATGGTAGAACACCAGCCTTCCAAGCTGGATACGTGGGTTCGATTCCCATCACCCGCTTTTCTATGTAAATCACATCGGATTTGCATAGTAACAATGGCATAGCCGATTCCGTGAGAATTTCTCACAAGGCAATTTTATAGCATGCGCGAGTGGCTCAGTTGGTGGAGCGCGACCTTGCCAAGGTCGAGGCCGCGGGTTCGAGTCCCGTCTCGCGCTCTCGCAAAAGGACGGAAACCTTGATGTTTACAGGGTTTCCGCTTTTTTTATTTTATCTAAAATCTGGGGACGCTTGAGGACAGCGTTTTTGTGCTGAGCTGACGCATATTTTGAATAATATATTATTATTTCATAGAACACAAGTTATGTGCACTTTAAGATAAGTATGATATAATGACCTTATTCAAGGCAGAAATCGTCCGAATGGACATCTAACATAAATGCTAAGCATTTATGTTATAATAACGACAGAACAAATGAAGAAGGGTGTAGGTACAAAAGAATGGAATGGTTAAAAAAGAACTGGAAGGGCATCGGCATATGCCTGTTGATTGCGGTGCCGTCCTACTTTCTGGGAAAGTTATTTCCAATTATCGGAGGAGCAGTAATTGCAATTGTTGCAGGTATGATTATTACGCTTTTTATAAAAAATAAAAGCGGTCTGGAAGCTGGGATTAAATTTACATCCAAGAAAATTTTACAGTGGGCGGTAATCCTGCTCGGATTTGGTTTAAATCTGAATGTGATTCTGGAGACGGGCAAGCAGTCGCTGCCGATTATTCTGTGTACGATCACGACATCTCTTGTGATCGCATTTGTATTGTGCAAGGTGTTGAAGATTCCTTCTAAGATATCCACCTTGGTCGGCGTTGGATCTTCAATCTGTGGCGGTTCTGCGATTGCTGCAACAGCACCGGTCATTGATGCGGATGATGAGGAAGTGGCACAGGCAATTTCTGTTATTTTCTTTTTCAATGTCTTAGCGGCGTTGATTTTCCCAACGTTGGGAAAATTGATCGGCTTTGATACGACATCCGGTGAGGCGTTTGGTATTTTTGCGGGAACTGCGGTGAATGACACATCTTCCGTAACGGCTGCAGCTTCCACCTGGGACAGCATGTGGAATCTCGGTTCTCAGACGCTTGATAAAGCGGTAACTGTGAAACTGACAAGAACGCTGGCAATTATTCCGATCACACTGGTGCTGGCATTGGTGCGCACCAAAAAAGAAAAGGGTGCCGGGCAGAGCAAGGTCAGCCTGAAAAAAATCTTCCCGTTCTTTATCCTTTATTTTATTGCGGCGTCTGTTATCACCACCATTGCCATAAACTGTGGGGTATCGTCGGGCTTTTTTGCGCCGATCAAAGATTTGAGCAAATTTTTTATTATCCTGGCAATGGCGGCAATCGGGCTCAATACCGATATTGTAAAATTGGTTAAAACCGGCGGAAAGCCGTTGCTTATGGGATTTTGCTGCTGGATGGGAATTACAGGGGTGAGCCTGCTCATGCAGCATGTGATGGGGATCTGGTAATGCAATAAGACTTAGAATACTTTAGGGTGGAGTATGATATGGATCAAACTCGAAGAGAAAAGCTCGAAAAACTGGTAGAGCAGAATGAATACATGAAGTATTTGGGTATGGAGCTTTTGGAACTGGATCTGGGCTATGCAAAAGCACGGATCCCATATTCGCATAAGCTGTTGAATCCTTACGGATATCTTCATGGCGGAGTATTGTATTCCCTTGCGGATATTCTTGCGGGTCTGGCTGCATGTACTTACGGAGGGGATTCGGTCACGATTGACGGCAGCATGAATTATGCACGTCCGGCGATGAATACAAAGTATATTACCTGCGAGGCACATGAGGTACGTCAGGGAAAGCATGTTGCAGTATATCGGGTAGAACTTTTTAATGATGAAAGACTTCTGTTGGATACCGGAACTTTTACGTTTTTTATGATGGAGCAGGAAGTATAGAAGAACAAGAACAGAAGAGCAAGAATAGAAGAGTAAGAATAGAAGAGTAAGAATGCCAAATAGATTGGAAAGAAGAGGATAGCATGGGAGAGGTCAGGAAAATTCCGGAGCGAAATGAGATCGCACAGCAGTACAAATGGGCACTTGAAGATTTATTCGAGACAGATGAGCAGTGGGAAGCCGGCTGTGCCGGACTGGAAGAGAAGCTTTCCCTGCTTGAGGAATATCCGGGGACTATGGGTGAGTCTGCCGGACGGCTGTTGTCCTATTTAAGGCTTCGGGATGATGTGGAGTGCGCCTACGAGCGCCTGCTTGTCTATGCCAATCAGAAATTGCATCAGGACATGAGTGTGTCCAAATATCAGGGCTATTCGGCGCGTATTCAGAATATCGGTGTCCGGCTTGCGGGCGCGGAAGCTTTTGCGGAGCCGGAGATTTTAAGTCTGGCAAAAGAAAATGCGAACATTTTCTCTCCGGAACATCCGGAATCTTTTTATCAAAAAGAGCCGGAACTGAAAGAATATCGTGTTCTGATCGACCGGATTTTATATCAGAAGGAGCATACGCTTTCCGAGAAGGAAGAAGCACTTCTGGCACAGACGATGGAGCTGTCCTCGGCGGCTTCGGACATCTATACCTTTATGAATAACGCAGATCTGAAATTCGGACATATCACGGATGATAAGGGCATGCAGGTAGAACTTTCCCAAGGCAATTTCGTACGCATGCTGGAAAATTCTGACAGAAATGTCAGAAAACAGGCGTTTGAGACTTATTATCGGGTGTATGATCAGTTTAAGAACAGCATCGCAGCAATGTATCAGGCAAATGTCAAGCAGGCAAAGTTTTATGCCGATGCAAGACACTATGCGTCCTCTTTGGAAATGGCACTGGACGGAAGCCGGATACCGACAGCAGTCTACGACAGCCTGATCGATGCGGTTCATGATGCGCTGCCTGAGATGTATCGTTATGTTGCTCTTCGTAAGAAGGTACTTCAGGTGGAAGAACTTCATATGTATGATGTGTATGTGCCGCTCACTGAAGAATATGACGCGACTGTCACATATGAAGAGGCAAAGGAAAAAGTGCTTGCGGGACTTGCGCCGTTGGGGGAAGCATATGCGGCGCTGCTTCGGAAGGGCTTTGACGAGCATTGGATCGACGTCTATGAGAACCGCAACAAAAAAAGCGGAGCATATTCATGGGCGGCATACGGGGTACATCCGTATGTGCTGTTAAATTATCAGGGGAGACTGAATGATGTGTTTACACTTGCCCATGAGATGGGGCATGCGCTGCACAGTTATTATACAAATAAAACTCAGCCCTATGTGTATTCGGGCTATCAGATTTTCGTGGCAGAGGTGGCGTCCACCTGCAATGAAGCTTTACTGATGCAGCATTTGCTGGGACAGTGTACGGACCCACAGGAAAAGATTTATTTACTCAATTATTTTCTGGATCAATTTAAGGGAACCTTATTCCGCCAGACGATGTTTGCGGAGTTTGAGAAGATTACGCATCAGATGTATGCGGATGGTGAGGCTTTAACAGCGGAACGCATCTGTGAAGTATATTTGGAGTTAAACCGTAAATATTTCGGACCGGATATGGTGTCCGATCCGCAGATTGCACTTGAATGGGCGCGGATTCCGCATTTTTACCGGGAGTTCTATGTATATCAGTATGCAACGGGCTTTTCCGCGGCGATTGCATTGTCACAGAAGATCCTGACGGAAGGGGAAACGGCGGTAGAAGCCTACAAGAGCTTCTTAAAAGGCGGCTGCTCCAAAGACCCGCTCCAACTGTTACAGGTAGCAGGGGTGGATCTGTCAAGTCCGGAGCCTGTGAGAAATGCGCTTCGTATGTTCGGAGAACTTGTGACACAGTTAGAAGAACTGTTGATAGCAAAGCAGGGGTAGCACAGACAAAAGGCACATTGTGAAAGAGAAAGAGTATGGGGGAAACAAAGGATGAAGAGAAAAGTACGAAAAATGAAATTGAGCTGGAAAATTGCGCTCACAACACTGTTGATCTCGGTAATGATCAGTGTATTGCTGAATGGGATCAGTATCAGCTATATGAGGGGGTATCTGCTGAATATCAGTCACTCGCATACACTGTCGGTAGCCCAGATTGCAGCAGAGATGATCGATGCGGATCAGATTTCGCAGATTCAGGTTGGTGATGAGGGAACAGAGGTTTATCAGGAGGTGCTTGTACAGCTACAGAAGTTTTTGCTTGATGAGGATGTAGAATACATTTATACGATGCGCAAAGACGGAGACAGTCTGCAATTTGTGGTGGATGCGGATACCGAAGACGGCGCGGCTGTCGGTGAAGAATATGAGACATACGATAAGATTGAGGAGGCCTTTCTGGGAAATGTCACGCTGGATGAGGAGATAATGACGGATGAATGGGGAAGCTTTTACAGCGCCTTTGCTCCTATAACGGATGAAAACGGCAAGGTTGTTGCCATTGTCGGCGTGGACTGCTCCATAAACAGCATCAATGCAAAAGTACGGGAAATGGTAACAGTATTGCTGATTGTAGAGCTCATCTGCATTGTGACTGCATTTTTCGTTGCGATGATTACCGGATGGGCAATGTCACGTAATGTGTTAAAAATTAACCGTAAAATGGAAGAATTGGCAGGAAGTGACGGGGATCTGACACAGGAAATCCGAATCCGCAGCGGGGATGAGATCGAAAATGTGGCAAACAGCTTTAATGCGTTTATGGTTAAGCTCAGGAGCATGATGCTGTCCGTCAAAAACAGTGAAGAGAGGTTGGAGTCATCGACAAACCAGACGAATCAGGAGATTCAGGAGGTAACCTCTGACCTGAACAGAATAGCCGGAATGTTAAATGATATGACACAGGCAATGCAGGAGAGCGCAGATTTTGTGACGGAAATTCAGCAAGTCGCAATGACAGCCAAGAGTATGTCGGAGGGACTGTACCGGCAAACGAAAACTGGAGCCGATTATGCGGACGGGGTCAGCCGGACGGCAAATGAGGCAAAACAGAGCTGTCAGGATTCCAAAGAACAGATGCGTCAGATGGTCGGGACAATGGCGGATACGCTGGAAGATAAGATTAAGGCATCTATGGAAATTGCCAAGATCATGGATTTAACAAACGGTATTATTGCTATTTCAAAGCAGACGCAGCTGTTAGCACTGAATGCTAGCATTGAGGCGGCAAGAGCGGGTGAAGACGGAAGAGGCTTTGCGGTTGTTGCGGAAGAGATCGGCAAGCTGGCAGATGAAACGGCAAGTACGGCAAAAGAAATAGAGAGCATCAATCATTTTACCGTCAATACGGTGGATGAACTGGTACATGCATCGGAAAAGATGATTCGTTTTGTGGAAGAAGTAGTCAGTCAGGATTATGACAGAATGGTAGGAATCGGTCAGGATTATTACAAGGATTCGGTAGAATTCATGAATCAGTTTACACAGTTTAAAACGCTTTCTGAACAGCTTTCACAAAATATGGTTACCATAGAAGAGCACATCTGTCAGATTATGGCAGTAACAGAAGAAGAAACGGCGGGAATCACCAACGTTGCGGAAACGTCACAGAAGATTTACGGCAAAATGCAGACGGCAAGTGCAAACGGAGAGATCAATGAAGAAATTGTCGGAGAGCTGGGCGAAATGCTGGATAAATTTACAGTATAAAAGAAGTTGTGAATGAATTCGTTTTATCAGAAAAGATACATGGAGGAATATCATGGAAGTCATCTTGCAGAATCTTACAAAAAAGTTCCCGAGTCGTGACAGAAAGAATCATGAAGATGTGATCGCTGTCAATGACTTTACCTTTACGATACCGGACGGTAAGCTGATCGGTCTGCTCGGCCCTTCCGGATGCGGCAAGAGTACAACACTGAATCTGATTAGTGGTCTGTTAAAGCCGACGAGCGGAAAGATCTTCTTCGGGGAGGATGATGTCACCGATCTGCCGCCGGAAAACAGAGGCATCGGTCTGGTATTCCAGAATTATGCGCTTTATCCGCATCTGACAGTAAAAAAGAACATTTTATTCCCGCTTGAGAACCTAAAAGGCAAGGACAAGCTTTCCAAAGAGGAAATGCTAAAAAAGGCGTATGATGTTGCAAAGCTTGTGCAGATTGATGAGTTGATGGACAGAAAGCCGGCAGAACTTTCCGGCGGGCAGCAGCAGCGTGTGGCGATTGCACGTGCTTTGGTAAAGATGCCGCGGGTACTGTTGCTGGATGAGCCGCTTTCCAATCTGGATGCGCGTTTAAGACTTCAGACGAGAGAAGAGATCAGGAGAATTCAAAGAGAGACGAAGATCACAACGATTTTTGTTACGCACGATCAGGAAGAAGCAATGAGTATCTCAGATATGATCGTCGTAATGAAGGCGGGTATTGTTCAGCAGATTGGGAAGCCTCAGGAGGTTTATGATGATCCTGTCAATCTGTTTGTTGCAAAGTTTCTCGGAACACCGCCGATCAACGTCTTTGACGGACAGGTCAGGGCTCAGAAGCTTTACATAGGAGAAGATGCTGTTTTGGATGTCAGCGGCGTAGAGGATCAGGAGGTCTATGTCGGTATTCGTCCGGAAGGCTTTTTATTGCAGGAGGACGGACCGTTTGGCTGTGCGTTAAGCGGCGTGGAGGTCATGGGACGCGATATCAGCGTGGTCTGCACGAATCCGGCATCGCTCAATCCGACGATCCGTGCGATTATCGGCACGGAAAACAAGGTAGATACGGAAAGCGAAGCAGTCAGATTTGCGTTAAAGCCCGGCAAGGTATTTATCTTTCACAAAGATACCGAAGAAAGAATCTATTTTGCGTAGCTGTTATTAAAGTCAGGAAAGAAGCTGTTTAGGATGGCTGTATGGGCATATAGAAGCACCCTATAGGTTCTTTAGAATGGAGAAGATATGATAAGAAGGAAATTGAAGAACAGTGGGCTGAAGGGCTGGCTGTATCTGCTGCCGGCGATTCTGTTTCTGGGATTTTTTATGGTGTACCCTTTAATTGATGTTTTTGTCTATTCCTTTGAGGAAGGGTATAACTCGGCATCCCAGACCTTTTACGGTGTCGGTCTTTATAATTATTCCTATGTTTTGCATGACCCGTATTTTTTGCAGGCGGTAAAAAATACATTTATTCTGGTCATTATCACGGTACCGCTATCCACGGGTATCGCTTTATTGATATCTGTTGGTCTAAGCTCGATCAAGCCGCTCAGGAATCTGTTTCAGACTGTTTATTTCCTGCCATACGTGACCAATACGCTGGCGGTCGGTCTGGTATTTATGATTTTATTTAAGAAAACGGCATATTCCGACGGTCTGATCAACCTGTTCCTTCATTGGTTCGGTGCGGGACCGATCGATTTTATTGACGGACCGTACTGGGCGAAAATGTTTGTACTGTGCTTTTATACAATCTGGGTTGTTATGCCGTTTAAGATTCTGATCTTAACAAGCGCCCTGTCCTCGGTTGATGAACAGTACTACAATGCAGCCAAGGTAGACGGGACATCTAAACTCAGAACATTTTTCCGGATTACTCTGCCCATGATCTCGCCCATGATCTTTTACCTGATCATCACGGGCTTTATCGGCGCATTTAAAGCATACAGCGATGCGGTTGCACTGTTTGGAACCGACTTAAATGCTGCGGGTATGAACACGATCGTTGGCTATGTATACGATATGCTATACGGAGACAGCGGCGGATACCCGTCCTATGCATCCGCTGCGGCGATTATATTGTTTTCCATTGTACTTACGATCACATGCATCAATCTGTTGATCAGCAAGAAGAAGGTTCATTATTAAGAGTACACGGTACGGAGGATCGATATGGAGAATCAGATTGATTACAGTAAAATTGAAAAGGCTGCCAAGACCCGCAAAACGGTCATGCATGTCATCACCTATACGCTTTTGGCTGTCTGGGCAGTCGTTGTTCTGTTTCCGTTTTATTGGATGCTTTTAACATCGGTAAAAAGCTACAGCGTTTATAATTCGGAGTACATTCCGAAGTTTTATACACTGTCTCCGACTTTGCAGAACTATGTGGATGCGTTTACCGCAGTACCGCTTGCAAGGTATTTTACAAACACGCTGATTTTTACCGTTCTGACTACGGCGATCATGCTGGTTGTGATCACGCTTGCTGCTTTCGCATTTGCAAGACTGGATTTTAAAGGAAAGAACATCGTATTTGTGCTTTTTCTTTCCTTAATGATGATTCCGAATGAACTGGTCATTATCACCAATTATGTGACGATCACCGACTTAAATATGCGTAATACCTTTCAGGGATTGATCCTGCCGTCTGTAACATCTGTTTTTTACATTTATCTGTTAAAGGAGAATTTCGAGCAGATACCGGACAGCCTGTATTATGCGGCAAAGGTGGATGGTACTTCTGATTTAAAATATCTGTTGAAGGTCATGATCCCGATATCCAAACCGACACTGATCACTGTTACGATCTTAAAGGTGATCGAATGCTGGAATTCCTATGTATGGCCGCGGCTGATTACGGACGATGAGAACTATTATCTTGTATCCAACGGAATTCAGGAAATCCGTGAAAACGGGTTTGGACGTGAAAATATTCCTGCGATGATGGCGGCGGTTGTAGTGATTTCAGTTCCTTTGATCGTATTGTTCCTGATCTTTCGCAAGAAAGTTATGGCAGGAGTATCAAGAGGAGGGACAAAAGGATGAGCAGAGCATGGAAAAAACTCGTATCCAAGGTGCTATTGCCTGCGGTCATAGTGGGCAGCTTATTTACGCTTACCGGATGTCACGGCTCCAAAGGCATGAAGGATTTTGCGATTCCCGAGGAATTTGATCTGACCGGAGAGTATGAGATCACGTTCTGGGCCAAGAATGATACCAATAAGACCCAGACTGCAATCTACGAGCAGGCAATCGCAGACTTTGAAAAGCTGTATCCCAACATTACCGTGAATCTGCGCCTGTATACGGATTACGGTAAGCTCTATAATGATGTCATAACGAATATTTCGACGAATACAACACCGAATGTCTGCATTACCTATCCGGATCATATTGCAACCTATCTGACCGGTACAAATCTGGTTGTTCCGCTTGATGAGCTGTTGGTCGATGAAAAATACGGTCTGGGCGGAAGCGAAGTACGGTTTGATGCACCGACAAAGGATGAGATTATTCCGCAGTTTTTGGAGGAGTGTTATATTGACGGTCACTGCTATGCCGTTCCTTATATGCGTTCTACGGAAGCATGTTATATCAATAAAACATATGTTGAGGCATTGGGCTATACGCTGCCGGAGGAGCTTACATGGGATTTTATCTGGGAGGTTTCCGAGGCTGCCATGGCACAGGATGCGGAGGGCAATTATCTGGTGAACGGTCAGAAGGTTCTGATTCCCTTTATTTATAAATCGACCGACAATATGATGATCCAGATGTTAAAGCAGAAAGATGCCGGGTATTCTACCGAAAACGGAGATATCTTGCTCTTTAATGACACCACGGAAGAACTTTTATATACGATTGCAGAGCATGCAGAGAGTGGTGCTTTTTCCACATTTAAGATTTCAAGCTATCCTGCAAACTTTTTGAATGCCGGGCAATGCCTGTTTGCCATAGACTCCACAGCCGGAGCGACATGGATGGGAACGAATGCGCCGCTTTTGGATATTGCCGAAGATAAGGTTGTGGAATTTGAAACAGAGGTTATGGCGATTCCGCAGTTTGATCCGGAGCATCCACAGATGATCTCCCAGGGACCGTCTGTATGTATCTTTAATAAAGAAGACCCGCAGGAGGTACTGGCTTCGTGGCTGTTTGTGCAATATCTGCTGACGAATGAGGTACAGACTGCCTATGCCGAGACGGAAGGCTATGTACCCGTCACTTCCAAAGCGCAGGCGTCTGCGGAGTATCAGGATTATCTGTCCAGAAGCGGAGAGGATAATACGGCACATTATGATATTAAGATCAAAGCGACACAGTTGTTGCTTGATAATATTGAGCACACCTTTGTAACGCCGGTATTTAGCGGTTCGGCATCGCTTCGTGATGCGGCAGGTCAATTGATCGAAAATACGGTAAAATCCGTCAGAAGAGGTCAGACGGTTGACGATGCCTATATGGAGCAGCTTTACAGCGACATGAATTCTCTGTATCGTCTGGATCAGATCGGCAGTGCGGGCAGTGCACTCGCATCCGGCAAAGCGGACTTGGGCAAACTTCCGGGAACGGCGGTCATATTGCTGTCGGCATTGGCGGGAGCGTGGGTGCTGATTATTCTATATGTCCTATTTCAATGGGCAAAACGGGCAAGAAATCGGCAATAATACTATTGATTTCCTGATGATATCGGGTATAATTATCTCGATACTGAAAACAGTTCGATTTGCTATTTGCAAAAAAGAATCGAAAGAGGAGAAAAAGATGAAAAAAATTACAGCGTTACTCTTAACTTTAACACTTGTATTTGCATGTGTCGGCTGTGGTTCCAAGAAGGACAGCGCTGATGCCGCAGATGTAAAGTCCGAAGGTGTTATGACCTATGCCGAGTACATTGCAGCAGATCTTGATACAGAAGTTGTGATCGAGACCTATGTTCAGGCAAAGCAGTCCTGGTGGGACAATAAGGCTACCGTTTATACACAGGACAAGGACGGTGCTTATTTCCTGTATAACATGGCATGCTCCGAAGAAGACTATGCGAAGTTGACAACCGGAACCAAGATCAAAGTAACCGGCTACAAGTCCGAGTGGGCAGGCGAGGTCGAAATTATCGATGCAACCTTTGAAATCGAAGAAGGAAGCTACATAGCAACAGCAGAGGATGTAACAGCACTTCTGGGAAGCGATGATCTGATCAACCATCAGAACGAATTCGTATCCTTCAAGGGCCTGACTGTAGAAGCAGCAGGACAGGATGCAGACGGTAATGATGTTGCATTCCTTTACAGCTGGGACGGATCCGGTCAGGATGGCGATGATCTGTACTTTAACGCTTCCGTTGACGGACAGACCTATACTTTCACCGTTGAATCCTATCTGTGTGATAACACAACAGATGTATATGCAGCAGTTAAGGGGCTGAATATCGGTGATACCATTGATATGGAAGGCTTCCTGTACTGGTACGAAGGTGTTAATCCGCACATTACTTCTGTAACAGTAAAATAAGTTCAAATGATAGGCCGGGCGCGGCGGCTTAAAGACGCGCAAAGAAAAGCACCGTATGCGGGGAGCGAGGGCTCCCCGCGTGCGGTGCTTTTTGTTTGCCTGAATTCTGTTTGGAGAGCTAAATCAACCTATGATGTCGGCTTCCTGAGCGGACACTTCGACATGCAGATCTTGTCCTTTAGCACATTCAGCCCGCAGTCATCCAGATAGTCCTGCAGGATCGGCAGAGACTGAGAAGAAGTCGGTCCGATGATGATCTCACCGACCAGATCCGACAGGTGCATATTTAATTTGCTGCACATACGGTTCAGGTTCAGCGGATAGTATTTTTTGATTCTGTCCATGGAAACATGATATTTCGGCTCTACCGCAAATTCGTTGGAAATAAACGGAGATACGACCAGTCTGGATTCTTTTTCACTTGCAAAGGAAGGATGCTTAAAAGCTGCGGATTGAATCCAGGCTTCTGTCATCAGATTCTGCAGTTCCGGCATTTCTTCCGAGAAATTTTCGGAATCCTTGATCAACTGATAGAACTCGCCGACCAGACTGTGCTCGTGCATATCTTCCTGATAAAATACGTCCTGTAAGGAGATGGCGCCACCGATCATCTTCTGCATCAGTTCCTCATGAAATGCGATGCAGACGCCCTGACCCAGATGACCATACCGTTCCCACTGGGAAGCATCATCCCGGTATTTGGAAAAGCATGCAGCGTAGGCAGAATAATGGAATTCTTTTACCAGTTCTCTTTTGAAAAAAGCTTCTGCCTTACGGCTTTTTTCCGCTTCGCCGTCTGTACGCAGTCTGTCAACGACTGCCTTGCAGATACCGTTCATAAACAGCCGCATCTCGGCGGCATCATTCATATTCAGGATATTATTCAGTCTCAGCTCTGCGCAACGGATGATTCCGTCAAACGCGGCAAAATCAGTATAATGATACAGCATAGCTTACCTCCATAAATCAGATACAAAATACATCAGTGCAGCCCAGGTATAGACAGAGTAAAAAAGTCCGTCCTGATCTTTTCCGGCCTTTAGGATCTCTCTTGCCTGCGCGGCAGAAAGAAGTCTGAAACCGTCGAAGCATTCACTGCCGACAGCTCCGTCCTGTGAAAGCGCGGACAAATCTTCTAAATGAATAACCGCGCATGCAAGTGCATTGCTTTCATCCGTCATACCGGGAGAAGAGAACAGAAGCGGGTTAATCACAGACAGGGTATCCTGATCGCTTAATAGGATGCCGGTTTCTTCCTGAATCTCCCGTTTGGCGGCGGCAAGAACCGGTTCTTTTTCTGCCTCGTCTTCGGGGTCCAAAAGCCCTGCCGGAGGACTGAGTAAAAACTGACCTGCCGGGTAACGATATTCCTTGGTCAGCAGAAGCTTTGGTTCCTCATCTTTTACCTTGAGAATGACGACGCAGGTCACGGCATCCGGAAGCATTGCGCGAAATTCGCTGTCGGATTTTATCGCGGCAAGCCGGTCAAGAGAACGCCTGGTAGCATCGTAGTAATGCTTCCCTTCCTCATATTGCAGGTCAAAGACTTTGATAAATTTTGAGTCAAAAAGCGGCTCTATATTTTCTTTTCGAATGACAGGCTTCATAGATGCATCCTTTCTGAACAGAGCAGTTATGGGTCATTGGGAAACTCTGCTGTGTGTGGGGACCGGTACGAATCATGCTGCCGGTGGCAGGCACGCTTTCGCTACACCTCGTCCGTAGCGGTACATAAGGCACCAAAATACGGTGCCTAAGTACCGACAGACTCCCAGTACCTGCCACCGACAGCATGATTCGTACCGGTTCACCTTGCGGGCAGAAATTCGCAATTATGCACAAAAATTTTAATTATATATTTATTTTAGTATGAATTCTCCGAATTGGCAAATCAATGTTACATGAATATATTATGTAAAAAGGCGATTGCGAAACTCTGTCCGTAAGATGGCACCGGTGCTGATAACCCTATCGATGACCGGCACTGTGAGTCCGTCGGTACTTAGGTGCCGTATTTTGGCACCTTATGTACCGTTACGGACGAAGTGTAGCGAAAGCATGCCGGTCATCGATAGTGTTAGCAGCACCGGTGCCACCTTACGGACAGAGTATCGCGATCACCTAATACTATGTAAAAAGAGAGAGGTATTCATGATGCCGGTTATTCGTATTTCAAACGGAATAATAGAAGAAATTTTCAGAGAACGGGATGCAGTATTTGTTACGGTAAGCTATATGGAGAGCACGGGCAACAGGAGAAGGAATCAGACGATCAGACTTGTGGCAGGACCGCGTACAGTGATCTTAAATACGAGCGGTATTCCTGCGTCTGCCGGGATGCTTCGTGTGGGAATGGTCATCAATGCTGTTGCATCTTCCGCAATGACCAGAAGCATTCCGCCGCAGAGTGCGGCGTATCTTATAGAGATTGTTAGGGAAGCTTTGCCGGAGAATGTTGTTATTGGCGCTATTTTAAATGTTGACAGAAATAATCGGAGCTTTACGACGATCAGTGAACGGGACTTTTCTACGATCATCAGATTCAATGTCCCCGAGGATGCTGTCATTTTAAATCGTCTTGGAAGACCGGTCGATTTTACAAGGCTGGTTCCCGGGATGCGTGTATGGGTAAGACACGCAAATTTTATGACTGCCAGTATTCCGCCGCAGACAACGGCATTAGAGGTGAGGATCTTGTAGGAAGTATTGTGATTGTATTGCGCCCGCAATGTCTTTGAGCGGCAGAGTGCTGCATCAATCCGGGAAGCAGTCTGCCGCCAAGTCAAATTATAGGGGTTTTACTATTTTATAATAAAAATTTTTGTTATATAATAAAAACGATAAATCTAATTCTATATAGAGGATCAGTTGTTTTGATAAAGATAGAGACATCATGCAACGTATCCTGGAATATCTTGAATGAAAGGCAAAAATTAAATGAAAACCAAAAAGATGACAAGACTGACTATCATCATGATTTTGATCAGCTTTATTTTTACAACAGTGATATCGGTCAGTTCCCTGAATAAAGTGATCAATGACAACACGGAGGATGTGACTACGATTCTGGCGGCACGCATCTACGATACGATCAACAGCGAACTGTCAAATCCAATCATGGTTGCGCGCACAATGGCAAATGACAGCTTCCTTATCAGATTGCTGCAGCAGGAGTCGTCTGTTTCGGAAGAGGAGATGCTCGCAGAACTTACGGAATATCTGGATATGATAAAAAATGAGCTGGGCTATAACACGGCATTTGTTGTCTCGGACAGCAGTAAAAAATATTATACATACGAAGGGCTGAACAAGATCATATCGCCGGAAGACGGAGGACACGATGTCTGGTATTCCATCTTTCTGGACGGCGGTAAAAATTATGATTTTGACGTTGACACTGATGAGGTCAATGCTGACAGCTGGACAATTTTTGTAAACTGTAGGATAGAGGACGAGAACAGAAATCTGCTCGGAGTATGCGGCGTGGGTGTTGTCATGACGGATATTCAGGAGATCTTGCAGGGTTTTGAACAGCAGTATGACGTAAAGGTAAATCTGGTCAATCGTGACGGACTCGTGCAGGTTGATACGAATTCCGTGAATATTGAAAATGCAGTTCTTGAGGAAGTCCTTGCCAATAGCGAAAATCATGAGGGATATGTTTACACGAGGAATGAAAACGGCGGCTATGTGGTAACAAGATATCTGGAGGATTTTGGCTGGTATCTGATCATTCGCAATGACGGAACGAATGCAGGCAGAATCTTTTCCGGTATGATCGTAAAGAATATCATGGCCTTTGTGGTAATCCTGGTTCTGCTGCTGATCAGTGTCAGAATCCTGTTGGACAGAGAAAAGAAAAAATTGGAGAACAGCGCCATCACCGACAGTTTGACCGGACTTGCAAATCGTGCTTATTTTAAATACAACATAGAGGAAAATCCGGCTTTTGCCATGAAACTATACAAAACCCTGGCGATATTTGATGTCGATGAGTTTAAAACAATTAACGACACGATGGGACATCTCAAGGGAGATGAGATCTTAAAAGCGGTTGCGGAACTGGTAAAAGAAGTCGTGAAAGACAAAGGGCAGATCATCCGCTGGGGCGGCGATGAATTCCTGATCTTATTTAAGGGTGACGAATCGGAAAGCTATCAAATCTGTGAGGAGTTACGCAGAACGGTTGAAGACAACACGGACGTTACTATTTCTGTGGGAATCTGCAGACTGGAGGACGACATCGAGAGCTGCTTCCGCAAGGCGGATGAACTGCTTTATAAGGCGAAGGAGAAGGGGAAGAATAAGGTGGTATGAGATTTTAGAAAAGGAAAGCGGTTTTGCGTTGGTGAAGTATAAGAGGTTATAAAAGAACTTTGTGAAATGCTTGAAAATATATGGGAATATAAAGTAAGGGGATACATATAAGGGATCTGGATATATGATAAAATGTTGTTTATATGACACGGCAGGAAGTTGCTATTCTGGAAAAAGGTAGGGAAATCGAGGATTGCGGGAGTTTGAAGAGGGATTTTTATACCGGATTTATACCAAAGTTTTGAGGTTTGGGCTGTGACATGGTGATTGTAATTAAAGGCATTTGGAAACACTATTAATGCACTACATAAAACTAATAAGTGCAAATTTTGCCTCTTCTATTGACGGAAGTGCAAATTTTGCACTAATATATAGTTGGAGGTGCAAACATGGTTGATTTAAAGGAATTACGAATTGAGAAAAAAATGACACAGCAGGAAGTTGCAGATTTGGTTGGAATTTCATTGCGCTCATATAAGTCATATGAAAATGACGAAGAAAAACGGGATACGATAAAGTATAACTATATAGTTGAGCAACTATCTAAGATAAATTATATCGATGAAGAAACAGGGATTTTGGAGTTAGAAGACATAGTGCGAAAATGCACCGAAGTATTCGAGAGATATGAAGTGAGTTTCTGTTATCTCTTTGGCTCTTATGCAAAAGGAAAGGCAACACAAACAAGTGACGTTGATCTCTTGATTTCAGCGAATGTAAAAGGATTAAAATTTTATGGATTGGTTGAAGAAATACGAACTGCACTTCATAAGAAAGTAGATGTCTTAGATATGAATCAATTAAAGGAAAATATTGAATTAACAGAAGAAATATTTAAGGACGGAATAAAAATATATGGATAATGTAAAGACAGATAGTTACTATATTGAAAAAATTCGAAAGGATTTGGAGTTTATAGTGGATCATATGCAAAACGTAGACATAGAAGAATTAAATGCTAATGAGGTATTGCTGGATTCTATGATGTTTCGAATGATTCAGCTTTCAGCAAACGCAAAGAAACTGACAGATGAATATAGAATTACTCATGGCGAGATTCCATGGGGAGCTATGTTTGGTCTTAGAAATCGTATTGTGCATGATTATGGAAATGTAGACTTCAAAGTTGTATATGAAACCTTGAAGTATGATATTCCAGAGTTGTTAGAATTATTAGGGGAATAAATTTAAAGCATAACTTGAATAACAGAATGATAATTGAATTATAAAATAGAATCGAGGAAGGCGCCGTATGTTCCCATTAATCAACAAACGAGAAACCGGAGTTAACCTACGCAGAATCATGGATATGCGTGGAATTACACCGAAGGATGTGCAGGAATACCTTGGACTTGGGTGCATGAAGAGTGTGTATCGTTGGACCGATGGAGTTAATATGCCGACCATTGACAATTTGTATGCACTTAGCGAGTTGCTCCAAGTTCCTATTGATGCAATCGTGCGCGGAAATAGGACGCCGATTGCACCGGATATCAATGTTAAGACACTTGATTCTCGAGAAAGAAGACTGTGTGCATATTATGAGAAATTGAATGAGATGCGTGCAGCGTAAAAAATATTCAAAAGACGATTGCTGCGTGCATAGCACTCCCGCAATCTTTTGAACTACAGGTTCAATGACAAATGGAAAATCCTCCTTTAGAATAGTCGGTAGAGACAATATTCTAAGGGAGGATTTTTTTATGAGTGAGAAGATGTTAGTAACACAGGCTCTGGATGAGAGAGACTTGTTGGTAAAGAAGATAGCAGACAAGATTGCCAAGGCAAGCTTTGTTGATACCAT
>JBJFCE010000016.1:0-3622 GCA_051888775.1 Lachnospiraceae bacterium
AAACATATGATAAAATCAACAGATTCCGTAAGGAAAGCATGACAATTTATGGAAAAAGACTTTAATAAAAAAAGGTTTGATTTCCTTTCGGAAACCAAACCTTTTTAAACTTCATAATTCAATTCATCTTATAACTGAGGACCTGCTGAAACTAAAGCCTTACCAGCCTCGTTACCCTCATACTTAGCAAAGTTCTTAATAAATCTGCCTGCCAGATCTTTTGCCTTTTCTTCCCATTCGGAAGCATTTGCGTATGTATCACGAGGATCAAGGATTGCAGGATCTACACCCGGAAGCTCTGTAGGAACTTCAAAGTTGAAGAACGGAATCTTCTTGGTCGGTGCATTTACGATATCACCATTTAAGATAGCATCGATGATACCACGGGTATCCTTAATGGAGATACGCTTTCCGGTTCCGTTCCATCCGGTATTTACAAGATAAGCCTTAGCGCCGCTCTTTTCCATCTTCTTAACAAGTTCCTCTGCATACTTTGTAGGATGCAGTTCCAGGAATGCCTGTCCGAAGCAAGCTGAGAAGGTAGGTGTAGGCTCTGTGATTCCACGCTCTGTACCTGCAAGCTTTGCAGTAAATCCGGACAGGAAGTAGTACTGTGTCTGCTCCGGAGTCAGAATGGATACAGGAGGAAGAACACCAAATGCATCAGCAGAAAGGAAGATTACATTCTTAGCAGCCGGTGCGGAAGAAATCGGGCGTACAATATTCTGAATATGATTGATCGGATAAGATACACGTGTATTCTCTGTTACACTCTTATCATCAAAATCAATCTTGCCGTCAGCATCTACGGTAACGTTCTCAAGAAGTGCGTTACGCTTGATTGCATTATAAATATCCGGCTCAGAATCCTTATCCAGATTAATAACCTTCGCATAGCATCCGCCTTCGAAGTTAAATACACCGTTATCATCCCATCCGTGCTCATCATCACCGATCAGGAGACGCTTCGGATCTGTAGAAAGGGTTGTCTTACCTGTTCCGGAAAGTCCGAAGAAGATTGCGGTATTCTCGCCGTTCATATCTGTATTTGCGGAGCAGTGCATGGAAGCCATACCCTTTAACGGAAGGTAATAGTTCATCATGGAGAACATACCCTTCTTCATTTCTCCGCCGTACCATGTATTGATGATAACCTGCTCGCGGCTGGTGATGTTGAATACTACAGCAGTTTCGGAATTCAGTCCTAATTCCTTGTAGTTCTCAACTTTTGCCTTGGATGCGTTGTATACAACGAAATCCGGCTCGAAGTCTTTCAGCTCTTCTTCTGTAGGCTGGATGAACATATTCTTTACGAAATGAGCCTGCCATGCTACTTCAACGATAAAACGGATAGCCATGCGGGTATCCTTATTTGCTCCGCAGAATGCATCTACAACATAAAGCTTCTTATTAGAGAGCTCTTTGATTGCGATGTCCTTAACTGCCTTCCATGCTTCCTCAGAAGCAGGATGGTTATCATTCTTATATTCATCGGATGTCCACCAAACGGTATCCTTTGAATTCTCATCTAATACGATGAATTTATCTTTCGGAGAACGACCTGTATATACACCAGTCATGACATTCACTGCGCCAAGCTCAGTTACCTGTCCTTTTTCATATCCCTCAAGATCTGTCTTGGTTTCTTCATCGAATAACAACTCATAAGAAGGGTTGTATACGATTTCTGTGGTTCCGGTAATGCCGTACTTGCTTAAATTGATTTCAGCCATCTTAGATTAACCTCTTTCCTTTCATTTTGCTACTATTTATCATATACAATGTTGATTTTTTGTCAATCTTTTTTCCAAAAATCAACACTGAAAGATACATTTTATCTTTTTCTGACAAAATCACTGGGATTTGACCATGTGTATTATCTCATAAACCCTTTTTAAAATCAATCATTTTTAAAAAAACATTCCTGCATTTTTTGTAAAATTCCGCTGTCCGAAACGCAGAAAATAAAAACTTTCTTAAAATCTCAATTTTGGATTGCCACCGCTATTACTTGCATGTTAAAATAAATTTATTCTTTTTCCTTATCATAACCGGATCTATTGTTCATCGCAGAGATTCTCCCGGTTTCCTACATTTCGTTAACAATATACTTCGACAGATAACATATTCGTTGACAACTTACTCATTATAAATCAAACAGAAAGGCGGATGACTATGGCAGACCAGAATTTTTCCGAAATCACTCCCGATATCCTGCGCCTTGCAGAGAAAAGCCGCATTGCAGGACAGATCGACACGGAGCTTTTTACCAAATATGACGTAAAGCGCGGTTTAAGGGATTTAAACGGCAAAGGTGTCCTTGCAGGCCTTACCAACATCTCCGATGTACGCGCTGTCAAAATAGAAAACGGTGTTTCCGTCCCGACGGAAGGGAACTTATTTTACCGCGGTTACAATGTACGCGACCTTGTGCAGGGCTTCTATAACGAAAACCGTTTCGGCTTTGAAGAGATCACTTATCTTCTGCTCTTTAATGAGCTGCCGGATATGCAGGAGCTTACGGATTTTTCTAATCTCTTGTCCGAATACCGTAATCTTCCGACCAGCTTTGTACGCGATATTATTATGAAGGCACCCAGCCGCGATATGATGAACACACTGGCAAGAAGCGTACTGACATTGTATTCCTATGACGACCGCGCAGACGATACTTCTCTTCCGAATGTGCTGCGTCAGTGTCTGCAGCTGATCAGTCTGTTTCCTCTGCTTTCCATTTATGGTTATCAGGCATACAGCCATTATCACGACGGCAACAGCCTGTATATCCACCGTCCGGATCCGAATCTTTCTACCGCAGAGAATATCCTGCGTATCCTTCGTCCGGACAGTTCCTATACACCGCTCGAAGCAAAGCTTTTGGATATTGCTCTTGTACTTCATATGGAACACGGCGGCGGTAATAACTCTACTTTCACGACCCACGTCGTATCCTCTTCCCTGACGGATACCTATTCCGTTATGGCGGCTGCGATCGGTTCCTTAAAAGGTCCCCGTCACGGCGGTGCCAATATGAAGGTTGTCCAGATGTTTGAAGATATGAAAGAAAATGTACACGACTGGACCGACGAGGATGAGGTTTCCTTCTATTTAAGAAGGCTTCTCCATAAGGAAGCTTTTGATCATTCCGGTCTGATCTACGGTGTCGGACATGCCATTTATTCCAAGTCCGATCCTCGTGCTCAGATTCTCAAGGGCTTCGTAGAAAAGCTTTCCGTTGAAAAAAGGCTGGAAAAAGAATTTGCTCTCTACTCTCTTGTGGAACGTCTTGCTCCAAAGGTAATTGAAGGCGAACGCCAGATGTATAAGGGCGTCAGCATCAATGTAGACTTCTATTCCGGCTTCGTATACAATATGTTAAATCTTCCGAAAGAGCTTTTTACCCCGATGTTCGCAATCGCCCGTATTTCCGGCTGGAGCGCACACCGTATGGAGGAGCTTGCCAATAACGGAAAGATCATCCGTCCTGCATACAAATCCATCTGTGTAGATCGCGACTATCTGCCGGTGGATATGCGGTAATATTACTATATAATTATTGTGTACAATAAAAAGGGGCTGTAAAAAAACAGCCTTAGAATAAAAGTTCCAGCCATGTTTTTCA
>JBJFCE010000017.1:0-21364 GCA_051888775.1 Lachnospiraceae bacterium
ATGCTCTGAATATCAGTTCCTGATAAATACTGTAAAAGAAATTATATACCTGATTGATCAAATCACTGAGCAACAGCACAATGAAAATGATGATAAACATCGCCACAAAGGTAAGGAAAATCGTAACCAGTGTCTTACCCAGTGTATAATTGTGAACCTGCATGATACCGATCAGCATCATCATCAGTCCGTATGCAATACCGACACCGATGATCATCCAGTAAAATGCGCCCTCGTTCTGTGCTACAAAATGACTGAAGATTGTTCCGATCGTAAAACATACGATAATCGGAATCATTGCATAGCCCACCGCTATCGCAATATCCTTGAGCCTTCCCTCGCCCTCCATCAAACATGTAATGGACCAGTTACCGACACAAATCAGCAGATAGAGCACAAGTACCGACATCAACTCCGTCAAAGCATTGACGCTTCTCGGATCAACATCATTTACGATAAAGCTTGCCGACATACGGTTAATGGAAAAGGAAAGCGAAAAAAGCACAACCAGAAGGATCGCAATAGGAACACTTCCTCTTTCACGATGCCGGATCTCATAATAGCCGTCTGCGGGATGGCTTACTGTATAAAATGCGAACTTCCATTTTTCCTTGGAAAACAATTCTTTCATCAGATAAGCCCTCCTTCCGCTTCTTTCTTTATTCCCTTTTTCTTACGTTTCCATCTCTTATAAACATTCCATGCCACGATCAATACGATGATACCGGTCAGAATATAGCTCAGATTATCCGCAAGAACCTCGTTTCGATAACGTTTCCATGCAATGGAATAATATTTCCGGTTCATGCCGAGCTTTAAGTACTTCATTGCCAGACGGTTCTCCCCGGCTGTCAGGTACGCCTTACCGATACCGGTATTGGCAAGCTCATTATTCTCATCCAATCGCAGAACTTCCTGCCACTTTTCGATCGCTTCGGTCTCATCACCATCATATCGAAGTCCTACCGCTTCATTGATCAGTTTTCCGTAATCGGTTGCGGTGAACTTTAAGATAGCCCCATAATACGCATCCAACACGATAATCTGATCACCGATATACTCAATCGCAACCGGAGTAGTGAAAGTTCCTTCCTGTGATCCGAGTCCTCCGAAGATGTACAAGAGATTTCCTTCTTTATCGTATGTAAAGATTCGTCCACGTTTTCTGTCAAGCAGGGAATAAATTCCTTTTTCACGATAAACAACATCGATAATTTCGGAAGGACCGCTATATTTACCATACAAACCGATTCGGATATCGCCGCCGACATTTCCGTTTTCACCCTTTTGGATAACATCCTTTCCCTGCGGATTCAGACGTCTGACTGCCTGAACACCATCGGCATCGATATTGGAAGCATAGATGAATCCGCCGCTGTCTACATCGATTCCGGTAAACTCGGTCGGGATATAGAGCAGCTGGTTGGAACGTTCCTCCTTACTTGCGATCTTTCTCCAGAATTTCTCCCAGAGTGTGATCTTAACTTCAATGGTTCCGAAATATCCGGTAAAATCACCGGTACTTTCAAAAACCATAATTCCTTCAAATGTATTCTTGGCAATGACATACACACGATCTGCATAGTCGACAGTTACTTTAAGCGGAGTAAAGTCAAAGCCTTCTTCCAGAATCTCAGACTGCGGATTATCAATAATCTTGATGAACTCGCCTTCCGGTGTCAGTACAACGACACGCTTGTTCATGGAATCCGCAACGTACAGCTCCATGTTCTCGGATACACATACACCATAAGGCTGATTAAAAGTATCCGCCGTTCCGTTACGGTCGAAACCGTCAATGACTCTGACCGTTTCCGTCATTGCTTCGTTCAGGACAACGATTCGATTGTTTCCGGTATCAGCCACATAGATCAGCCCATCCGGCGCAACACAAAGATCTCTCGGTTCCTTGAAATCTGTTGTTCCTACACTTAAGCCCGTTACGGATCCGTCCGGTACATAAGCTGCCGGGGTATAAACGATATCCTCACGGTAATTATAATTGTATGTATCATACGGAATTTCTTCCGCAAATGCTGTCTCTCCCATTGATACGCATAACACAGCGGTCATCAGTACAGAGGCAGCTATTTTTTTAAACAGATTATGTTTTTTCATTCTGTGCCTCCTCTTATTCTTTCATACCGGATGTGGTCATGGTTTCAAGGACATTACTCTGGCAGATCAGGAAGAAAAGAATCGGAACTGCCGCAATAACAAAGGTTACGGCCGCTGCCGCACCGGCTCTTGCAGTACCTCCGGCGGAGATCTGCTGCAATGCGAACTGTAACGGTTTTAACTGCTCATCGCGAAGGAACATAGCACCCGTATTTCCCCACATCTGCTGGAACTGGAAAATTGCCAGTGTCAGCCATGCAGGCTTTACGTTCGGCATAACGATCTTCCAGAAGATCTGAAATTCCGATGCGCCGTCCAGTCTTGCCGATTCCATCAACGAAGAGGGTAACTGCTCCATGAACTGCTTCATCAGGTAAAGGCCCATACCATACTGACACGCCGGAAGGATCAATGCCAGATAATTATTGTTGATGCCGAGCCAGCTGATGATCATATAGTTCGGTGTCTGTGTTACCTGCCATGAGAACATCATGGAAAGTACAACCATGTTGAACAGGAGCTTCTTTCCCGGGAAATCATGTTTGGCAAGCGGATATGCTGCAAGGGATGCCAGAATAACATGGCCTACGGTTCCGAAACCTGTAATAATAATCGTATTTAATATGTATCTGGAGAAAGGAACCCACGAATCATTCATGACCATGAACAGATCCGTAAAGTTTTCCAGGGTTGGGTTTCTGACCAGTATCTTAGGCGGATACTGGAAAATTTCGTCCAGAGGCTTCAAACAGTTATTGATGATCATAACAAGCGGTAATGCCATGAAGAAACCGCAGATCGCCATGATGAAGAACAGCAGTCCGTTTCCTGCCATGGAACGGTTCAGCTTTTTTTCTCTGGGTTTGAAAAAGCGATATCTTTTTTTCGTTTTTACAACTGCTGCTTTTGCCACTTATTCTCCCACCCTTCCTAATATTTTCTGAACCAGTTTATTGGTACCTACCATCAACAGGAACAATACTGTTGCAATTGCTGATGCATAACCCATATCGAATCGGGTGGAGCCATAATCCATCAAATGTGTTACGACGGTTGCTCCGGCGTAGTTTACGGACGGATTACCCGCCAGCTGAATGGAAATGTCGGCTACTGCAAAGGACTGTGTGATCTGCATGACCGCACCGAACATCAGCTGAGGTTTCATAGCAGGAAGTGTAACATACCAAAGTTCCTGCCAGCGGTTTTTGACACCATCCAATGCTGCAGCTTCATACATGCTCTTATCTACCGTCTGAAGACCGGCAATAAAGGAAAGGAAACCGGTTCCGAGTGAGAGCCACAGCTGAACCACGATCAGACAGGGAAGAATCAACTTTGCATCCTGCATCCACAGCTTCTGCTCATTGATAATACCCAGCTTGATCAGGATACCGTTTAAATATCCGTAACGGTCGCTGGAAAGGATCAGGCTCCATACCATATATGCGTTACCGCATATGGACGGTGCATAAAAGATCAAGGTCAACAGTGTTCTTATCTTACTGGAGAACTCATTGATGATCCATGCAAACAACAGACACAGCATATAGCTGACCGGTCCTGTTACAACTGCGAAGATCAAAGTGTTTTTCAATGAGATCAGGAAGATATCATCTTCCAGAAACAGTTTAATATAGTTATTCCAGCCGTTAAAGGTCGGCCACTCCAGCATGTTAAAGTAAGTAAAGCTCAATGCGATAGAGATCAACACAGGTAATACAGTAAACAGGAAGAACAGGATAAAGTAGGGTGCCATCATAATATAGCAGGCTCTGTTCTGTTTTATCCGGTATCCAAGTGTGCCTTGCTTTTTTGCTACAGCCAATGCTTCTTTCGATGCCATTTAGTTACCCTCCCTTTCTAAATCTTCCAATGTCGTAAGACCGAATTCCTTTCGCTTGTACGTGATCTCGTCATTGATATAAAGTACTTTATCCATCAGCTCTTCTCGAGGTGATGCGGTATCCGTCTCTGTTGTGACGGTATAGAATGCATTATTCACATTACGCCATGAATAATAACCACCAGGTACCTGCGGGATGCTCTTTACCCATGTAAAAGCTTCCGCCAATGCTTCATAAGTTTCTACCGGCCAGGGCATATTTCCAAATGCTTCCTGATTTGCGGTTGCAACTCGTGCCGCAGATCCCATCAGGGATTCCATTTCTCTGTCGTACAGCGTCTGTACATCTGCAGAGGTCCACCACTTTATGAACTCCCAGCACTCTTCCGGATATTCGGTATCTGCCATGATCATGCTGGCAAGTCCGGTACAGCCTACGGAATGATTTACCGTTCCGTCCTCCTGTACAGTTCCCGGAACCATGGTAAAGTCCCAGAGACCTGCAATATCCGGTGCGGATACTTCGAGGTTATTGTATACGGTATAATCAGCAATGATCAGCGGACATTCACCGGTACGGAAACGTTCTTCCACGCTGGTCGTCTTATCCAGACCATAATCGGTATAATATTCACAATATTCCTTAAAGGTGTTGACTGCGATATCGGAATCCAGTGCGGAAGAAATACCGCCTTCGTTATAATACTGACCGCCATTCTGATATAACAGCATCGCATAAATCTGCTCACTCGGCAACATACCGAATTCCATTTGGTTCTTTGCCAGTACAGACATCGCAACCTTTACATCATCCCATGTTTCAGGAATCTCCATGCCAAGTTCGTTCAGGATATCCTTTCTGTAGAACATAACCGGGAAGGTCTGCGTTTCAGGCAATGCATATACAGCTCCGTCAAAGGAGAACGCTTCCCATGCACTGCTGTAAAATCTGTCTAACACTTCGTCAATATCATCAAACTGGCTTAAATCCAATACGGCATTTCTTAAACCATAGTTAACCGGCGTATCATTACCGGTGGTCAGAACCGCTCCGGCAATACCGTTTGTATTTGCTACCTGAATCGCCACATCCGGTCCCTCGCCTGCAAGCTCTGCCCGCAACAGTGTATTCATATCTACCAGCTGTACGTTAACATTAATACCGTAAACACTGGTAAAGGATTCATCGATCAGGGAACGGATAACATTTGCCTGATCTCGTCCGGTTCCGACCCAGAGCGTAATTGTCGGATTATCGCTTCCTTCCTCTCCCGTTGCGCCAAGTGAGTTATAGTCAATCACAAAGGAATAGAACAATCTCTTGATTTCATATACCAGCTTATCCCAGAAAGAGTTGGAATTTACTTTCGTTTTCTCTCCGGGAGAATAAATATTGATTCTGTCAATCTGCAGGGGCTGACCGATAACCTGAGTAATCCAGTTACCGCACGCTCTGACATTCTGCTTATATGTAGAGATAACCTTAACAAAACGTTCCTCATCCTTGATCAGATAGTCAAGCTGGTCACGCATGGTGATCAATACGGTTTCCTTATCAGAGGTGCGTCCTGCTGCCGCTCTCAAGGAAACGATCGCATCATCCAGCTGATCTCTTACCGCAACCATTTCTGCATTCAGTCCCGGAAGGGAAGCTTCAATCTGATAGTCACGGTAGGTGTCCGGGCTGACACCCGTGATACGGATTACTTTACGATAAATGGCATTCAACTGAGATACGCAATCCTGTACCTCGGCAATAACATCCGAAAATTCGCCAAGGACAACTTCCATACGAAGCGTATGTTCTCCTGCCTCCAGATAGAACATATACGGATTTCCTTCTTCGTCCTCAAACACATCGGTTCTCCAACTGGAATCATAATTGAATCCGTAATCTTCCATTTCCTCAAAAGGAACTTCTCCGTCGATCATGATCTTACGGGATACATAAATGCCTCGCATGAAGCTCTGCTTGTCAAACAGGGAAATATTATAATAGCCGGATTCCGGAACTTCAAAGTTCCATTCAATCCATTGACCGGCATCGCTCCAGCTCTCACCGCCGATTGTATTGTTCAGAAGCGCTTTTGCGCTTGCCGGATAAACTGCCGGTGAGGATTGATCCTGCTTCGGATATAACATCTGGGAAGATGTTTTTGTTGCATTTTCTGCCTGAATCACAATATTGTGTCCGGTCGTTGCAGCAACACCCTCGGCATCCCACTGCGCCTTAACATCGACATAACTTCCTACCGGTTCATCATTTGATAAAATCAGTTTATGTAACAGCATCGGCTCTCTTCTGGAATTAATAGAGATCGTATGCTTTCCTGCCGTCATATAGAGGCATAACGGTTCTGTGATGTAACCGTTGTTATCATATAATTCTGCCGTGATCCACTCCGGGATTTCGATAGCAGTCGGCTTCATATCATTGCCCTGATTATCTTTATTCCAGATCACCTCGGAAAGTCCTTCCGAAAAATTCTCCTGTGCCACATCCGTGGACCAAATACGGGGGAATTCGATCAGCGAAAGTTCTCCATAAGGAAGTTCTCCGTCAAGGAAGAAGCTTCTCTGGATCTCAGAGTTCTTACCTTCAATCGGATAATACTGTACTTCCAGCTTATAAAATCCGGTTTCAGGCACATCCACTTCAAATTCCACATAAGCAGACTCGGTTGTCAGAATGCTGTCGCCTTCCATACCTTCGTAATCGGAATAAATCTCAGGCGTAACCTCAACGTCACCTTCCATATACGACACATAATCCGCAGCAGCCACCTCTATCGTCTTGTCAGGATATGCTGCTCCTGCGTGCTGCTCCACATATTCCTTGTAACCCGGAACCGTATCATTGACGGAATAGGTGCCGACGATTTCCTTGCAATCTGCCTGTGTCATAGAAGACTGTGCATCGGCATCGACCGTTCCCACATGAAAAACAGTCATAATCTCCGCCGCCACAAGGACCATCGCCATCAATTTTTTGTTTACTTTCCCCAGTTTCATGTTTTACCTCCACGCATTACTGTCTATTCGGGATTCCTGCAATCTTTATTCGTAATACCATGCATCCGCATTTTCATCCGGTGCCGGCATGTATTTCCGAAGTGCTTTTTCTATCATAAATGTACAAATATAACACCACAATCCGGGCAGAAACAAGATCGTCGGTATCGGAAGATAAAATATCCAAAGCCATACAAGCAGTGCCGTTCCCGCAAGTATCAATATGGTATATCCCGCATACCGGATCATCATGACAAACGCCAGCTTCACGATACCGCTCAGCTTCATCGTAAAGCGTGACAGAACCGGAAACAGATAGATCATCAATGCTGCCGTTATTACCATTAAGGTAAGGTACATTCTGCTCATCATCTCTCCGGACTGTGTTTCCTGTCCAAGTGCGATCGTCCTCAGATAGTACAGAAGCAACAGCCAGATCCCGAGTGCCACCGTCAGGATACTTCCCGATGCAAAGGTTCGTTTAAAAGAAGCCCAGTATTCCTTGATCGGATAACTCCGGTTTCTGCGGATATTCTTCATCATTGCATAATATAAAGATGTCGTTGCCGTACCGATCGTAAAAACAGGTAAGCACGATAGCAGCCAGACTATATTCAGCATAATGACCTGTCCGGCTTTCGTCATAATATTAAATAATGTGCTATCCGGTCCAAAGACCTTTTCCCGTTTTTTCTGCTTTTGTTTTTCCCGTCTTTCTTTCTCAGACCATTCCATTTACTGTGCATCCTCCCTGATCGGGTAGGTTGTCAGATCCGGAAGTTCATCTAAGGTAATTACATTCTCATGATTATATATCTTGAGTAACATTGCCTCTTCCGTATACTGCTCGGAATATACATTCAACGCACCCGAATCGGTAATAAAACTTCCGCCCCAGGTTCCGAAATAGCCCCACATTGCGCCGTCACGAATTGCCAGATCCGGATCAAACATGCATCCGTTTTCCGACAGCACTACCATCTTATTAGAATCCGGATAATCATGTACTTCCATATATTTATCGATCTGAGAGCTGTATACACGCTCACCGGGATAAATATCTTCACCAACGATATCCACAACATCATCACCCGGATACCATTCCTTGTCCTGTCCGTTCCATACCCAGATCAGGTTGTTCAATCCGTATTCGTTTGTGAATCTGTCATACATCAGACGATATAATGCTATGTAGGATTCCGGCTTGCAGTCGCCCCACCAGAACCAGCCGCCGCTTGCCTCATGAAGCGGTCTCCACAGGATTGGAACTCCTGCCTCCTGCAGCTTCTGAAGTTCTTTTGCAATGGCATCCATATCGCTTAACAGCAGTTCGTATCCTTCTGGATCTTCTCCGCTCATGATCTTGTCTAAATTAATGTTTGTATGTTCTTTATAAAATCCGCTGTACCATGTACCCGTAAGATACTTTTCCGGTGCATTCCAATGCCAGCACATCGTAACGATCGCGCCTGCTTCCCATGCTTCCTGCGCATACTTGATGCTGTTTCCTGTACTGCCATTTGCCACAAACGAAGGAGAATATCCCATCATGTCCAATCCTACCATTGCCGGGAACTTTCCGGTCGTCTTCCAGATGACTGCATTTTCCTGACCGTACAAACCCTGATCACAATACTGCCCGGAAATAATATTCGTTCCGTAATTATCACAAAGATAACTCATCAGGCGCTTTGCACAATCATCCGCATTCGAATTGCAAAGTTTCGCCGATACTTCATAATAATCTTTCGGGAGAGACGGGCTTGTCAAAACAGTCAATTTGTCAACTGCAATATACCCCCAATATTTGGAAATCGTAATTTTATGTTCTCCCGCTTCCAGATAAACTCTTTCAATTGTACCATCCGTAAAGGTCGTCTCCTCATTTACCAGATTTCCTACGGATGTACCATCCACAAGCACATAATTTTCTTTATAACCGCCGATTGCCGCAGCCGTAAACTGCAGATTGTAAAATCCCGCTTCCTCTATTGTAATTGAAAAAGTACAGGTATCTCCGTCAGCCTCAAATCCTTCCACATAACCGTTTCCGGAAAATCCTCCGATGCTGCTACCCACACGTGCATTTCCGGTCAGTACACCATCCTCTGCCTCATAGGTTCCCACTGTAACAGGCTCCTCCTCTTTCTGCACATTCTCTGTATTTCCGCAGCCGCTCAGTATGGAACATCCAAGCATACAGCCGACTAATAATGCTATTCTCTTTTTACTCATATGCTCTCCGTATCGGCTGTTCTTGCCAACTTTATGATTGCTTATTTTGTGTCTGTCCCTGTTTTTAAACTAAATCTTGTTGTTTAAATTACTTTGGTTCGTTTTTTACTTAACTTTCTTCTGTGTATTTACTTAATTTTTCTCTTTATTTTAAGTAATTTAAGTTATTTTTACTTAAATCCGATTTCCCTTTTATTTTTGTTTTTGGAAAATGTTCAAAAAAATTTTATACAAAATTAAAATTCTGATAACACCATAGTACTATTTAATAGGCAATTTTACAAGTATCTATACGATTTTTTTAACGATTTGTACAATTTCAACAATTTCAGGCTTTCATTTTTTGCTTAAATAACCATTGACATTAAGTTACTTAACTTTTAAGTAACAAAAAGAGCATCTGATTTTATCCGATCCACGCATGCCGATATATGATCTCATAAAAATCCCGAAAAAAGCGCCCGCCATTGATATGTACCTCTCTACCGGGCAAACCGGTAAAAAGGGTACATGTCACATTTGACGAAGCGCTTTTTGTTTCCTGTTCAGACCTTATTATAATACTTGAAGCATAAGATCTTATTCATTTTTTAAAAATTCCAGATTTTTCTTAATCAGATCGCATCTCTGTGCCACGCACTCTACGGAACGGCCCGGATCGGAAGGTGTATTAAACACATAATCCATCAGCTTATCAATAGTTGTGGTAGCTACATGCATTCTTGTGTCACTGGAAGCATAGTAAATGTATACATCCCCGTTTTCTCTTGCAATCGCGCCATTGGTAAATACTACATTGCTGACATCGCCGACACGCTCCCATCCCTTAGGTCCGATCAGCATGCCGGACGGCTCTGCGATCACCTTGGAAGGATCATTTAAATCCGTTGCAAATGCATAAATAACATAACGCAGACCCGCTGCCGTATTACGAACACCGTGTGCAATATGGATCCAGCCCTTCGGGGTCTTGATCGGAACCGCACCCGCACCGTTCTTAGCCTCAGTGATCGTATGATATTTTCTCTTGCTGGTAATGATCTCTTCATCAATTACTGCATGCTCAATATCATCGCACAGACCAAATCCTACACCGCCGCCTGAACCGGTATCGATAAAATCATCCATCGGTCTTGTATAGAATGCATACTTTCCGTTGACAAATTCAGGATGAAGTACAACATTTCTCTGCTGAGGAGAATTTAACGTCTTTAAGTTGTCCAGTCTCTCCCAGGTCTTTAAATCCTTGGTTCTGACAATACCTGCTGCCGCAACTGCTGCAGACAGATCCGGATTGGTCTTGTCCTTGCTTTCGGAGCAGAACACACCGTAGATATATCCGTCTTCGTGCTTGGTCAGACGCATATCATATACGTTCGTCTCTTCCGGGCAGGTATCATCCAAAAGAATCGGATAATCCCAGAACTTAAAGCCATCGATTCCGTTATCGCTTTCCGCAACGCCAAAGAAAGACTTTCTGTCATTTCCTTCGATACGTGCAACAAGGTAAAACTTTCCGTTTAATTCGATGGCGCCGGAGTTCATGACCGCATTCACGCCGAGACGTTCCATAAAATACGGATTTGTTTCCGGGTTTAAGTCATACTTCCATGTAAGCGGAATATGCTCTCTGGTCAGGACCGGATACTCATAACGGTCATAGATGCCGTTATAAGTACTCTTCTTTACATTTTTTCTTTCGATGAGCTTATTGTATTTTGCAAGCTCTACATAATACTGGCTGTGTAACATATTATTCCTCCTTCATATCTTGTTTTATACCAAAGTACGTCCGTGTGCCCTTTACACTCCACAATCCCCCGTACTTGTGCATACTCATTTTACATCCGCATCTTCTTTAGACGCTTAATCAATCCCGATCTTCTGTGCGCGTTTGATCACTTCAAAGCACATACGTCCGTTATGGTACGGGCATTTCCAAGGCTCTACGATCGGCTTTCTGCTGGTCGGTTCTCCGTTAATATCCACTTCCCAAAACCACTCAGAACCGGTTCTCTTGTCGATCACATGTGCCTTGATGTACTCCCACTCACTCTTTGCAGCTTCCAGATATTCCTTATGAGAAGGATCCATCTGATATCCGTTTAAGAATCCGACAACCGTCTCTGCCTGAACCCACCAGATTCTGGAAGTGTTGACAACGCCCTTTTCACATTCGTTGTTCAGAGAATGTCCGTCAAAAGCGACTTTATAGATCTGCGCTGTCAGATCTTTTGTAATCGGTGTCAGTTTATCCGCATACTTCTGCTCGCCGAGAACTTCCACACCGCGGTCGATCAGCCATGCCGTTTCGATATCATGACCATAGGAATGCAGATCGATCAGCGTATTATAGTATTTGTCAAAGAATACCTCCTGACGATGAAGTTCAGGGTTGTACATCTTATCCGCAAAAGTATCCATGATCCATTCCAGTTTTGCCTTCACTTCCGGATTGTGATCCACACGGTACAGCTCGGTATAACCTTCAAATACATGAAGCAGCGTGTTCATCGTCTTTTGTGCAATGACACCGTTTTCGGACAACTTGTCGTTTTCGATCTCCTGAAACTTTAAGTCAAATGCCTCTTTGTAACCAAGCTCATCCGTACACTTCTCTTCGATGATATGAAACAGATCATATGCCATCTCAAGTGCTTCCTTATCACCACTTGCCTCATAATAAGAAGAAAGCGCATAAATTGCAAAAGCCTGATTGTAGGTATGCTTTGTTGTGTCCTCCGGTGTACCGTCATACTTCATGGACCAGAAAATACCGCCGTTTTCCTTATCCATGCAGTACTTCTTCATGAACTCAAATCCATGTTTTGCCTCATCTAACAGACTCTCATCCTTTAACAGCGTATACGCATTGGAAAAAAACCACGTAATTCTGCTGTTTAAGATGCAGCCCTTTACTGCCTTCTTGTCGAGGTTCATGTCAAAATCCATGTACCCGTAGTAGCCGCCGTTCTCATTATCCCGTAACTTTTTCCAGAACGGGATAATACAGCCTGTCAGATGCTCCTTTACTTCTTGAACCATTGCCATTTCTTTTTCCTCCTTGTGTGGACCGGGACGGGAGTTACGCTTTTGGGTGGGGGTGAGGGGTGTCGGAATGGTTGCATATGCCTGAAGGACACGTTCTCACTCCGACACCCTCACCCTGCGTAAACGTCCGTTGCCCGGATTGCTTTTTGTTTTGTCTTTGCTATATCTTTATTATATATTGTTTTGTATTGCTGTCACATATTTTATTTCATGTGACCATATTGCCGCCCTATATCAAGTGGAGAGGTGCCCTTCCGGAATCGTCCTGTTGGCGGATGGGCCTCTGAAAACGTCGGTACTTAGCGAGGTATTTTCGAGTTTAGTACCGCTACGTTTGAAGCGGAACGAGAGTGTCCCATCCGACAACAGGACGATTCCCGCAAGGGCACCCTATCCACGTTCTCGCGTCTACCTAAACCGTACCTCAAACAGTCTCGCCATAACCACCTTCGGCAGATCCACGGTCAATTCTCCACTGATCGGATTAAAATCAAAATTGCATGGCATCTTGGACGGATATACGCAGTTGATCTCAGCCGGTCGCTTCCCGCAGAAGCCTTCCTGTAAAGGAAGTACGATACGTCCTTCCTTTCCGCCCCTTCTCCAGACAGCCAGATACATCACTTCATCTGTTACCAGTGCGCTTGATACAAAGTTGTCGCGGCTGTCCGCCGTTCCGATCGGCCAGTACGGAAGTGCTTTTTTGATATCTCCGCGGATCTTTTTATAATACGCAATCCCCTCTTTGACCAATTCGTAACGTTCCGGAGAAAGCTCTGCCAGATGGCCGCTCTGGTGGATCCGCAATAACATCGCATTGATCATATTATAAGCGGTTTCTTCCAAAAGATCTGCCTGCGCCCGTAAGGAACCCGGCTTTTCTTCCATGCCCTCTCTCTGCGGATAGGACCAGACTGCCGCCTGTTCCGGTGTCACACCTGCCGGAGCATTTGCAGCGATCGTAGCGTAGTTGATGTAATCCTCCTGATCGGAGGTGGACTGAATACTGTAACGTGACAGGAGCGCGTAATCGATCCTCAATCCGCCGCTGCCGCAGTTTTCGATCACAAGATCCGGATATCTGGCAAACACATCATCCAGCCATGCCAGATAAGCCCTCTCATGCTGCAGCATACCGTCGCCCACACTGTCCGCATACAGCTCCGTACCGATTCCCGGCTCGATATTATAATCCATCTTGATATATCCGACTCCGTACTCATTGACCGCTCTGTCAACCACTTCATTGACATGGGCAAGTACCTCCGGATTACGGAAATCAAGCTGATAACGGCTTCTGTCAA
This sequence comes from Lachnospiraceae bacterium, assembly GCA_051888775.1. Classification (GTDB taxonomy): domain Bacteria; phylum Bacillota; class Clostridia; order Lachnospirales; family Lachnospiraceae; genus JBJFCE01. Next base: position 13,564 of record JBJFCE010000017.1, read on the forward strand.
ATACGCGTTTTCCGTGTCTTACAAAGAACCAGTCATCCGGTGCTTTTTTTGCTTTCTCACAGTTGATTCCCATGACCTCCAGCTCCAGCCATACACCGGGAATCATGCCTTTTTTCCTGATGTAATCGGTCACTTCCTTGATACCGTTCGGAAATCGTTCCCTGCATTCCTGCCATTCACCGACGCTGTCCCACCATTCGCCCGGTGCATACCAGCCGGCATCAATGACAAAATACTCACAGCCCGCCTCGGCTGCAGCATCGATCAGCGGAAATTCTTTTTCACTGGTCGGATCTCCGAACAGACAATTCATATAATCGTTAAAAATAACCGGCAGCTTTTCATTGTCCGCATTCGGTCTGCGGATCATGCGGCGGTATCTTGTCAGTTTTCCCATCGCCTCGTTAAAATCCGCATGCGCTACGCCTACGGCAACAGGAACACTCGTAAACGCTTCTCCCTGTTTTAACTGAAGGAACCAATGAGACTGTACCTCGTTCGGCCCGCCGACATTCAGATAAAAATGCCTGTTCTGGTCACCGATTTCCCAATGCCATGAGCCGTTATGCTCGATCTGCCAGAACAGTGCACTGTCCGTCTCTGTATTGGCAAGATATCCCATCGGCAGATATTCTTTTGTAGACCAATTCCCGGTATTGGTCACCTCGATCGTCTTACTCGTTCTCTGGTACACAACAGGCTGCGTCTGCCCCAGCCCAAGATCCGGGAAAGAATAGGTCTTCCAGTTCATTTCCTTCTGCCATCCGTTATGACAGATCCTCAGTTCCATCTTATCATCGCTGGACTGCTCTCCTTCTTTTTCAATACCTGTATAGGCAAAAGAAGAAAGATATTCCAGTGTCTGCGTTTCTTTTCCTGTATTGATGACCGTGTTCTGCATCCGCACGATATCCGTGTCACCGTAAAACTGCCAGTCCGAGATCACACGTGCGCCCGTTACATCATCCTCCTGTGTAAACACCAGATGACGCCCGATCTCATTGCGGGTATCCTCCATGCCGACGTACTGTAACATATATCCCGGTGCAGTTACGATATGTTTGTTTCCGTGCTTTTCATAAGGTCTGTTATATCCGGAAAAGCTCACCTGGACCGGCTGGAATGCTTCTTTGATCATGTATTCCTCTTTGCACAGATTGGCTTCATCAAATACAGCGTTTGAAAAGTGCAGCAGCTTCAGCTGATGTTCCTTTGTTACGCCAAATACGATGTGAAGCCGGTTTTCGTCGATTCTGATATATTCCAAGGTTGTGCTCCTTTCCTGTTTGTATTGCTCCGCGCCACTCCGGACTCCGGTCAAGACTCGTGCTGACCGGCACGCTCTCGCTCCGTTTCAAACGCAGCGGTACTAAGCTCGAAAATACCTCGCTAAGTACCGGCGTTTTCAAAGGGCCGGGCAGCACGAGTCTTGACCGGAGTCCTGGTTTGCCAGCGGAATAGTTGGGGTTCGAACAGAGTTTACGATGCTTGCATAGTCTTATCGGTATCGCCAGTGTATTCCGGCTCAGGCTATGCTTCTGAAGCAACTTTTACGTCAGTAACCGCAGGGGAAAAGCAATTCGGAGTCGCGGAATCGGAATCCGTGGCGTGGTCCTTGAAATACGTCGGTACTTAGCGAGGTACTTTCGAGCTTAGTACCGCTACGTATTTCACGGAGCGAGAGCGTGCCACGACTCGGATTCCGATTCCGCGACGACACTTGCCGACCCTGCGCACCCCTGCGTATTTCACGGAGCGAGAGCGTGCCACGACTCGAATTTCGATTCCGCGACGACACTTGCTGCCCCTGCGCACCCTGCGTCCTGTCCTTATGCCTCCACGATATGGATCAGCTTACCGCGGAAATCGCCCCACGGATTCTGCACCTGAATACCGGCATACATCAGGGCTTCGCCGCTGTAGAGTCTGTCCTCTCCCTCGATGCGGTATTGCTTCTGCGGATCGAGCCCTTTCAGGCGAATGTTTCTGGAATGATAGTTCGGGCGCATCATCACCTGAATAAAGGTGACAAGAGCCTCGGACTGATCCTTGGATACGACCATATAGCAGTCATATTTATGATTTTCGCTGTAGGAAGCAATGCGGTAATAATCGCCGCTTCTGACCAGATCGTTATATTTGTGGTACATGGCAACCTGATCCGGGATCATCTTGCGGTCTTCCTCCGGGATCTTGGTCACATCCAGCTCATAGCCGAAGGTTCCTGCAAGTGCCACGTAACCTCTGGTCTCAAACGGGGTCACTCTGCCGACCGTGTGGTTCGGGCAGTCACTGACATGTGCACCCATGGTGGAAAGCGGGTATACGAGTGCCGTACCTTCCTGAATCTCCAGACGCTCAATAGCATCCGTATCGTCGGAGCACCAGATCTGCGGGCTGTAATAAAGCATACCCGGATCAAATCTTGCACCGCCACCGGAACAGTTTTCCAGAAGCAGATGCGGGAACTCGGTAATCAGACGCTCCTGTAACTGATAAACACCGAGCACATAGCGGTGGAACAGTTCGCCCTGTCTGTCCGCAGGAAGTCCGATACTTCCCATATCTGCGAGCTGTCTGTTCATATCCCATTTTACATATTCGATATTGGCACTGTGCAGAATCTCTGACAGTCTGCCGTATACATAATCCACGATCTCCTGTCTGGACAGATCGAGAACATACTGATTTCTGCAAAGTCCTGCTGTACGTCCCGGAATAGCGATCGCCCAATCCGGATGTTCTTTGTATAGCTCGGAATCCGGAGAGATCATTTCCGGTTCAAACCAGATACCGAATTTCATGCCAAGCTTATTGACTTCATCCACCAGATATTTTAAGCCGCCCGGCAATTTTGCTTCATTGACAAACCAGTCGCCGAGAGAGCTGTTATCATCATTTCTGTGTCCAAACCAGCCGTCATCCATAACGAGCATCTCGATGCCGAGCTCGGACGCCTGTTTTGCAATGGCAATCAGTTTTTCCGTGTTAAAATCAAAATAGGTTGCTTCCCAGTTGTTGATCAGGATCGGGCGCTTCTTATCTTTATATTCGCCGCGGATCAGATGATTTCTGAACAGATCATGGAAATTCCGGCTCATCGTACCGATACCTTCACACGAATGTACCATAACTACCTCAGGCACCTGAAATTCCTCACCCTGCTCCAGCTTCCAGCAGAAATCCTCCGGATTGATACCCACCATCGCACGTACCGTATCGAACTGGCTCATGCTCGTTTCTGCAAGGAAGTTTCCGGAATAAACAAAGCTGAAGCCGTATACTTCTCCCATATCCTGATCCGCATTATGAGAAACCAGCGCCATGAACGGATGCTCCTGATGACTGGACTCTCCGCGCAGAGAGGATACTCCCTGAAAACCGAGTGACAGCGGACGTCTGTTGATATGACGTTCTCTTGCCCATGAACCATGCAGCGTGATCAGATCAAAATTCTGATTATCCATATCCAGACAGGTACTCATTACCTTGGTCAGATAGATCGGATCCTTTCCTTCATTGATGACTCTGACACTTCTCGTAATCGCATCCACATCTTCAAATGCGGTATAGGATAAAACGACCTTCAGGCCAAGTATCCGGTCTTCACACAGGATATCCAGCGTGGTGCATTCCTCTTCCTTACCGAATGTCGCCGGAAGATCCTTCAGTGCCTTCTTTCCGCTGTAGATCTCGTGGGACACATAAGCAAGCTGCAATGCTACATGACCGCCCACTGTTTTAACACTGATGGCGTCCTCTCTGAAATCCCCGAGTCCATGTGTCGGATACTCCATCGGGAAAGAATCCAGAAAAGAGAGTCTGTCCCTTGCATTCGTACTGGGTACGAACGGTGCCTCCTGTGTTCTCATCAGATATGCCACATCATGATCCTGCATCTTTTTCCCGTAATAAATATGTCCGAGGAACCCCTCCTCATCCACGATGCCGATCAGATAACTGGATGCCTTTGTATCCAGCTTAAAGATCCGCTCCTTTTCAAAAAACTGAACTCCCATACTTACCTCCTGCTTATCGTTCTTTTATTCTTGTCGTGATTGTACACGATTATTTATTCCACATAGGTATCATACAACGAGCAGACAACCAGACGCTTCTGCATATCTGCCGCATCCGCAAACGCCCCACTCCAGATATCTTTTTTCTCTACACGAAGTATCCGCTCATCTGCGCTCGTCAGATTGATGCAGTTATCGCTGAAGATCACATCCGCATCCGCAAAATCCAGATTCACAAACGGTGCATACACATCGCTCTGTAACAGGATCTCAAAGTATTTCTCCTGTTCTGTCACCTGTGTCCGGATGGTCGGTTTTTGCAGTTTCATATATTTATAAGGAAGCAGCGCTTCGCTCTCATACTGTACCTGCACCTCACCATGGCTGTCGGTCACCTCAAAGACCGCTTCCACAAACACTTCATCCCTTGCATATCTTCCGTCAGCACTCACCTTATGTGCAGGAATGCGGCTCGTCTTCTGCTCCTGAGATAACAGAGCCGCATAATCATCCTCTGCCAGTTTCACAGCCGTAAACGGAGCAACCTCCGCTTCCACACTGACAGATTTTATACATGCAAATGCCATCGTCTTAAGCGAGATCGTCAGCTTTACCTTCACTGCCTCCTGCGTTTCATTCTGATAATGTGCCGCTGCTTTTGTAAAGTATCCTTCCGCATCTGCCACACGGACAAGGCTGCCCGCACAGGGCGCATAGAAATTCTTTGCCATGTACTGTAACGGCTTCCAGCGTCCGTAATAATCGATGCTTGCCCAGGATGCCACGGGCCAGTTGTCATTGATCTGCCAGTACAGGGTACCCATACAGCGTCCTCTGTTCCTGCGCCAGTGCTCCACACCGCTCTTTACCGCCACTGCCTGCAATACCTGTGTCACATATAACAGGCTTTCAAAGTCCTTCGGATACCTGAAATTCTCGGACACATAATACAGCATCTTTCCGTTTGCCGCATCATTCTTCTGATGGCTTTCCATCACTCTGGAGAAAATATTGCGGTCTGCCGGTTCCGTATACGTTGCAACCGTCTTCATGCACGGAAAAGACTGGAAACCGAATTCGGAACAGAACCGGAAGAAATGGTTCTGATAATCCGAGAACGGCAGCTGTCCGTGCCATACCGACCAATAGTGGGTATCCCCTCTGTTCGCATCATCCGGATTGTCCAGTGAACCGCCCGAAGACGGAGAGGAATGCCAGTAAAATGTTGTATCATCCGCTTCACGTACTGCTTTCGGCAGCAAATATTCAAACTGTTTGATATAATCCGCACGGATATACGGCGTCTCATGCTCAAAATCCGGCCAATGATACCATGCCGATTCAATCTCATTATTTCCGCACCACAGCGCAAGGCTTGCGTGATGTCTTAATCTTACCACATTATCCTTCGTTTCGGCTACGATATTCTGCTCAAATGCTTCGGTAACATCATAAGCATTGCAGGCATACATCAAATCCTGCCATACCATCAGACCGTAACGGTCGCACAGATCATAAAACGTATCGGAAGGATAGTAGCCGCCGCCCCAGACACGCATTGTATTATAATTCGCCCTTGCCGCACTGGAAATCAGATATTCAATACGCTCCGGTGTGATTCTGGAATAGATGCAGTCCTCCGGGATATAATTGGCCCCCTTGGAAAAGATCTTCACGCCGTTTACCTGAAAGCAGAATTCACTGCCCCATTCATCCGCATCCTGACTCACGGTCAGAGTTCTCAGACCGATCGTGTAGACACGGCTGTCGATCGGTGCAAGCTTTGCAATCTCCGCTGCCGCTTTTCCTCCCGCCAGTACCCCTGCCGGTTTCAGGTTCACAGTCAGATCATACAGATTCTGATCGCCGATACCGTTGGGCCACCAGAGCTTCGGCTTCTCCACGGGAATCTCTACCGTGATATGATCCTGCCCCGCCATCACGATCGCGGTCTTTGCCTGCAGTTCTACCGGCGGAAGCTTCTGTCCGTTAAACCATGAAGGTACGAGTGTTAAAGAAACTTTATACATCGACTCCGTATCAATCTGTAACCGGATGTCTGTCTTGACAACCACCGTCCCGTTTTCATGGATCTGATGAATACGCACATCCGCAATTCTGGCATCCGAATAGCACTCTAACTGAATGTCTCTCCAGATTCCCGCATCCGGGAGCTGTGCACCCCAATCCCAGCCAAACATGGAATGTGCTTTACGAAGATACTGATTGCCCTTCATGCAGCCGCACGGAATGACCGTGATCTCCTTGCCGGGTGCCGGCTGATAATCCTCGATATATTGTAAGGCAGAAGCAAATACGATACGGATTGTATTGCTGCCTTCTTTCAGATAATCCTTCACACAGAAACGATAGGTCCTGTGCATATTTTCGGTCTTTGCTACTTCCTGTTCATTGATATAGATCGTTGCTAAGGTATCCAGGCCGAAGCAGACCAAATCCACATGCTGATGTGACAGTTGCTCTGATGTCACCTCAAAGCTTCTTTCAAACTCATAGTCTTTCCAGAACAATTCTCTGATCTCATATTCGTTGTCGCGGTAATACGGATCCGGAATTGCTTTTGCATCCGTCAGCGCAGAAAGCACGGAACCCGGCACCGTCACCGGATACGTCTGCCCGCTTCCGACTTCTCCTACCTTCCATTCACCGTTTAAAGTCAATGTTTCCATGTCTCCTCCATCCCAAAAGCGGTATGCATCTCCGCCTCTTTCTCTTTTCTTGCTTTATTCTATAGATCCGGATAACTTCGCACCGTAATAAGCGCATGCTCCATCGGCTCATGAATCCGATCCAGTACGGACTTGGCCAGCCGCCTGCCCAGATCCTCTTTATTCACATCCACACTGTAGATATCCTGTCTGAAAAATCCCGGCTCTATCGTATGGTCAAAGCCTGTCAGAACCAGTCTTGCTTCCAGTTCCGGGCTTCTTTTATACAACGCCGAAGCAACACTCTTGGCAATTGCATCATTGGCGCAGACATAGACCTCCGGAAAGCTTTCCATCTCATTGACAAGGCGTTCCACTACGGCATAATCATAATAATCACCTTCCACCTTGTCTGTATAACAATACCGCTCCTCCGGCTCAATCCCGTTTTTCCAAAGCGTATGTACATATCCGTCATAACGGTCATGGATCGACTTTGTCCCATCCGGATAACCGATATAGCCAAATCTCCGGTAACCCCGGTCGATCAGCTCCTGCACCATATGCTCCATTGCCGACCACCCTTCAGAATACACGACATCCCCGTATTCCAGATAAGGATCAAGATACGGCGGTGCGTCAAAAAACGCAATCGGCAGCCCTGCCTGTGACATTTCCTTTACAAACGCGATTGGGAAAACACTCAAAAAAATCATCCCTGCCACATCCGGTGCCAGCATGGCTTTCATCTCACCCGCATCCGGCTTTTGCTCATCCACAATATGTAACAGCATTCGATAACCCTTGGCATTCAGCTCATCACTGATTCCTGCCAGAATCAGATTCCAGAACTGTTCCTGACTTCGACCGGACAGTACCAGAACCGCTCTTCCGTCTTTTTCGATCCGTATACCGCGTAACTGCTCCAAATGCTCCCTGGTCAACTTTGCATAGCCCATCTTCTGTGCAGTCTGAAGCACAGACATTTTCGTCTCATAAGAAACTGCTCCGTCATTCAGAGCCTTTGCAACGGTGTTTCTGGACAGTTGCATCTTCTGTGCAATATCCTGTATTGTAACCTTTTTCATTTTCCGCTCCTTCCCCATGATTTTT
>JBJFCE010000017.1:21464-67458 GCA_051888775.1 Lachnospiraceae bacterium
TGCAATATCCTGTATTGTAACCTTTTTCATTTTCCGCTCCTTCCCCATGATTTTTTACCTTCCCCATTGCTTTTATAGTAAAAAAAAGCATGCAAAATGTCAATTTATTTTGCACGCTTTTTGCACTCACAAATGCACAATATTGCGTCTTTGTTTTTGTGCATTTTTACCGTCTCCAAATTTATTCTGAATGCCTTTCCGATAATACAGTTTCCGGCTGTAATCTTACTTTCATACTCTGCTCTTTATTGCACAACTTCCCTCTGTATCGCAGTTATTTCTCTATATAAAGATACAAACTCCCTATTTCAAAACTTTTTTCACTTTTTAAAGATTTAAAATCTCTATATTGGTTGAATCTAAGATTGTGAATCTCTTTATTTTGTTTTATCTCTACTATAATAAGAAGAAAGTTATGTATTTGCAAACAGAGGTGCCCCATGAGTGATTATTGTTACCGTCAGGAATTCCGGCAACGTCTAAGTGAATTACGCATCCATCAAGGTATATCCGCAAGGGATATGAGCCTGTCTCTCGGTCTGAGCGAAGGCTATATCAACAAGGTTGAAAACGGAAAGATGCTTCCTACCATGAGCACTTTCTTTGAAATTTGTGATTATCTGGACATTACACCACAAGAATTTTTTGATTATCAGGAAGCTTCTCCTCTGGAAATCCACATTGCGATAGAGGAAATGAATAAGATGAATCCGGAACAGCGTGACCGCCTGATCCGGATCATGAAAGATATCAATCAGAACCGTTAATCCAATATGCCGGATATTCCGTATCCAGCATCTGTTTCAGTTCATCAAAATGCGCCAGCATTTCCTCCATACGTGTATGCTTGGAAAACATAAGATACAGACTCTTTACCCATCCATAGTGTCGTAGCATCGGGCCGACAACTTCATATCCCAGCTCATACGGATACACTTCTCTGCAGGCACGAAGAAGTGCAATCAAATGCATCGCTTCCGGCACCGCCTCTGTCGTTTGTTTTTTCACTTCTATCCGTACACGTTTCAGCACCTTCGGAATCACCTTTTCCACTACTTCGTGAATTGTCTCCTGCTGTACATCTTCTACTCCGATTTGTTTCCACATAAAATAAAGACCCGAATATTCCGCTTTATGTTCGATCCAATCGTGCATCAATTGATCCCGCTCATCTGATATAAGCAATTCCGGTGTGCAATTTCTATTCGTTTTTCGGGCATATAATATCAGCAGTCTTGTGCGTGTCAGTTCATAGCCAAGTGCACCCACATATTCAAGATCCGCCTCCTCTATACACCGCAGGACATAGTCCTCATCCATATAGCACAGAAAACGATCTTCCGGAGTTTTGGGAAATACCAGTCTGGTATGCCGCTTCTTTCCTTTCGGAAGTCGTAACCCCAAAACGTCCTCGGCTCCTCTTTTTCTGATCGTGGCGTTCGTTACCAGCCGAAATTCGATCGGAAGCTGTGCTTCTCCCGCTTCTTCACAATAGCTTGCGATCAGTTGATGGAGTTTATCCTCTGCCTCGGAGTTTTTTGTTTTGCTTTCCATTGGTTCACCTGCTTTTTATCCTTTAAATCGATTTATTTGAATTTTTGATTCATTTGTAGTTTATTTTTCATAAAACAGGGAGTTCCGTTTATGGAACTCCCGTGAGGGCATTATAACTCTTTACGGCAAAATTGCCATAGAATGTCCATTTTGACAATGCATTATCTGATATAAGAAGCCTCTACTCGTACTTCTACATCGCTGACATTTTCCACATAAAAACGATATAATCCAGAATGTTCAATAGTGTAAGAACCACCTGCAGAACCCGAACAATTCATATAATACTGTGTTCCATCCTGATATTGGACTCCGATACGAACTGTCTTACCGCTTGGCGTAGATTTTGCAGATATGCTAATCGTATCTCCTACACTCATGCTAAAATTCCCTGTCGTATATTTTGAACCTGCAGGCACCGACCAATCAATATTGTTTGTTGTTCGTGCAACCACTACAGTATCCATAATCGTTGTTGGAACTTCAACCACATCCTCAGGCAATACTGTGTATATGACAGTTGCATCAACTCTATCCTCTATTACACGTGTCTCTTCATACCACGCATGATGCACATCTATAATTCCATCTCCCGCTGCATATGCAGTCAAAGAACTTCCGAGCATAAATACGCATACTGTTATCGCTGCAAGACTCTTCTTCAATTTTCCTTTTATCTGATAATTTCTCATACTTGTAACTCTCCTTCGCAATTCTGATCTTGATTTTCCCAGCCCGGCATGAAAGTCATTCTCTGCCGCATAATTTACTGTTGCTTCATTCAGAATGATTGAAAAATAAGTTTTTGCATCAAATTTTTCTTTACAATATGTACAGACACGGTTATCACAGACGCATTCCGCCATTTCTGACATACGCTTTCGCATCCAATAAGCAAACGGATTCCAAATATGGAGCAGATTGATCCAAAGAGACTGAATTTTCCACTTCATATCCTTCTGCTTACAATGAAACAGTTCATGAACCAGAATGATATCCAGTTCCTCATCTGTATACTCGCAAAACGGAAGCACGACGCTACAATGCCGGATTCCCACCGCAAACGGAGTCATAATCAAATCATTTCTGACAAGCGGTATTTCTTTACTGATATCCACCGTGCGAAGCGCCCGTTTATAATGCTCCAATACATGGGGATCTGTTTCCGGAACCGAACCTCTCAGTATCATTCGTAGACTTACATATTGCTTGATCCAATAGATGCTGATAGCGATTATTCCGACCATCCAGATTGTCATAACAATCATAATACCACGCATAATGGAAGGAGACATTTCCAACATGCAATACTTAATTATTACATGCTCATTATTCCCTGCCATAGGATTCTGCAACAATTTATCCTGATACCGTATCATCAGTATAACAAACAATACCGGTAGCCAATAGGTATGCATCGTAACACGAAGCAGTTTTTCTGATAGCACGCAGTCACCGCTTAGCACTGTTTTATTAAACAGAAGCCATATCAAGAAAAAGATTGTCCCGGTCAGGCTGCTCAAAATCATTGCTATGAACAGATAATTACAAATATTAATCCAATCCATCGATTAATTTTCTTATCTTCTCCACTTCGTCCTTACGAAGCTTTCTCTCCTCGTTTAACGCGCAGATCAGATCTCCCGCATTATTATTGCCCCAAAATTCAACGCAATTTTCAATCATCTTTTTTCCATAGGTTTTTTCGTCAACAAGACTCTGATAATAGAACGTGCGTCCGGAACGGTAAGAATTCAGGTAATTTTTTTTCACCAAACGAGCCAGAAACGTTGAGACAGTCTGTGGCTTCCACTCTTTCTGGTAAGTGGCATTCACAGCCTTCACAATATCAGGTAAGGTTAATTCTTCCGGAGAATTCCAGATTACCTTCATTACCAACTGTTCACATTCTGTTAAATTTGTCTTATTTTTCTTCATAGTTTTTCCTTTCTACAGGAACAAAACTACCTATGTAACCAAACTATAACATGTTTTCTATTTAGCTACAATCCCGTTTTGTCCAATATTTCCTCTTAATCGTTACTTTTTATATAATAGAGATTTTTAATCTCCATTACTGCAATATTTTATTTCTACAATAGCTTTTCATTTATTCCTTATTTTCTCTAAGTCAGCACAAACTCTGTTGCCTCATACTGTCTGACGCGTTCCTCATAAGCATCCCTTGCAGCTGCTTCATAGACCAGCTTCGGTTCCTCTACACCCAGCAGCTTCTGTATATAAATCGTGAAATCCGGATTTAAGATCAGCAACGGTCCCAACGTATAGGTTCCCATAAAGTTGTTCCTGCGAACGCCCTCATATTTTGTCTCCCGGTTGATGCCGTCTCCCTTTGTTACCTCATAAAGATATTCCTTGCTGTTGTCCCCGTAGCTGTGCGTAAACTGGCTTTTAAAGCCGACCAGTCTGATATTTCCGAGCATTCCCATTACTGTATTGTTATAGCGGTTGAACATCCTGCGTTTTGCCATGTAATGAAACATACCGAGTCCTTCGATTTGGGAACCGTCTTCATTTTCGATCTTATCCCAGAATACTTCCATTGCATTTCCGGTCATTAGGAAGATCACTCCTTGCTCGATCATCTCATTAAGCTTTACAATATAAGGTCGAAGCTTATGAATGACCAGTTCCTGCTGATGCTCCGTCATTGGTCCCATATAGATCATATCGGGTGTCTCCGTTACAAAATGCGGTTCCTCGCTTAACGCATCCTCAACATATTCAGCATCCGGCAGACACAGCTTCAGATAACGGATATTGGCATGATCTCCATAGAGATTTGCAAATTCCGGAAACAGCGTTTCAATTCGGATTCTTTTTTCTAATCGTTCTGCGCTCATCCTTTCTGCTCCTCTCTCTTTTCAACCAGTTTCACAATCATTCCAACCAGTTTTTGAGAAAGCACCGCATTATAAACTTGATGCAATATAAAGATCTTATCCGTTCCTTCAAACTCCAGATAATCCAGCGCTTCCTCATCTGCCATGTCAATAATGATCTTCTCTTCCGGCACACCCGCCATCATCAGACGAAGCTTCTGATCCTTGGCACGATTTCCCGGAATGATAATATGTTTGACAAGTGGCGAATTTAGCTTTTCATAATCACAGTCATACATCCACGTCATATTTTCCAGTACCTTTTCTTCATCCAGAAGAAACAGGACCTCTTTTGTCCCCGGTTCCTTGGAAAGATAATCAAATACAACAGAGCATGCCACCGGATTATGTGCTTTTGCCATATGATTGATTACCTCAATACCGCCGACTGTAATCTTATTGTACCTTGTATCTACAATATGAAGCTTGCTAAAGCCGTCGCGGATCTGATCGGGTGTCAGTCCCATCTCGCGCAACAGTGTTGTAACCGTCACCTGATTATACGCATTGAAAATGCTGTTGCTGATCAGTGCATAGCGTTCATCGGTTCCTCGCTCATTTAATATCATATACTGTTTGTCAGAATGTATTTCTGCCTCATAATCCGGCACCGGAGATGCAAATCCGCAGTTCGGGCAATGTGCTTTTCCGATCTGATGGTATCTGACGTACTCATACTCCAGCTTTGCCGCACATTTCGGGCAGATCCGGCAATCGTTGACAATGTTCTCACAGGTCTCGGTATCTGTCGGCAAACGCTTAATGCTATAATAAACTCTTTCGTTTTCCGGTGCAACGCCACTGCTGATCAGATCATCCGCATTCAGAATCATCTTGGTCTCCGGCTGCATATTTGCAGAAATAATATCCGAAATATACTCCGCATGTGCGTTTCGCAGGAGGGAATCCCGAAACAGATTCGTGCAAACAACATATCCCGGTTTAATGTAGGGATAAATATGCATGGAACTGCGTTCATCAATCTCTATGACTCCCCATTCATTCTTGGATTTTCCCGAAAATGTGGAATTGATTAACAATGCGGCTGCCACACCTGCGTTGGTATTGGATCCGGAACGGTTATTGGTCGTTTTGATCCCCTGTGTCTCAAGCAGATCGACCAGTAAGTTGGATACGGTCGTTTTTCCGTTTGTCCCCGTTACACCGATCAGATACTTCGGCTTCTCTATCTGCCTCATAAAATCGGGACAGATCTGTAGCGCCAGCTTCCCGGGGAAAAAAGTAGCATTCATTCCCAGCAATTTCTGCGTTCTTCTGGCAAGCTTTCCCAGAAACATTGCCAGATAGAATCTTAATGTCTTTTTTGCCATGGTATTTCCTCACAGTCCGGTTATTTAGGGCTGTCACACAAAACATCTTATGTAACAGCCCCTGCTTACCGACATATATCACTTCACATAGACTGCGCGCTTTTGCCGGAATTATTCTTTTTCACATAATTTCCTGCATATCTCCGCGCTTATTTCAGTGCTGAATGATCTCCTCTAAGGCAGCCAACACTTCATCCCGGTTAAACGGCTTCATGATGAATTTCGCAGCTCCCACACGAAGAGCCTTGATCACCTTCTGCTGCTGACCTGCAGCAGTAATCATGATAACCTTCGCCGTCGGATCTGCTTCCATGATCTTCTCAAGTGCTTCCACACCATCCATAACCGGCATCGTAATATCAAGCGTGATCAGATCCGGATGAAACTCTTTATAAGCCTCCACTCCTTCGGACCCGTTGGTGCCTTCTGCAACAACTGTATAACCCGCTCCTTCCACCAGATCACGAAGTGTCTTTCGAATCAGTGCAGAGTCATCAACAATGACTAACGTTCCTTTGCTATTCTCAGTCACCGCACTTCCGGCTTTCTTTTCTACCTTCATATCATACGGTTTCTCGCCCGGAACCACTTCTTCATCAACGGCGATAAACAGCTCCAGCTTATGTCCGCACAGATAGATCGGAATTGCATATCCTTTTCCGCTGACCTTCTGATCCACATATGCAAACGGTGCTTCCATGTCAATATCAATATCTTTGTCACTTAAATTAGTTGCAAGTAAACCGCTGCAGATATTTGTAAACTCTCCGACCGCATCAAAAACATGACTGCTGATCTCGGTAAAATTCTCCTTTGCATATCCGGATGCCAGTTTTAACACACCTTCGATTTCATCTGTTCCGGCAAATGCCACATAAATCTGATGATCTCCGGTAATCTTCTGCCCGGCAAGACAACGATACTCATAATCGTTTACGCGGTGGATTCTGCCGATATAAAAATCGGAAGATACAAATCTTGTAATATTTCTCAATACCAGTGCGGTCAGCTCTGTCACAAACGGCTTTGCGGAGAATGCAAATAACGGAACGATACCGTCGATATCATCCTTCTTTAATGCCTGCATTTCCGCATCGGAAAAGCCCTCGCTTTTCTGGAATTCGGTCAGATAGTTATCAAGCTCTGTCAGCACAATACAGTTCTTTTCCGTCAAGATCTGCAAAAACTTCATGAATGCATTTCCCTGCTGATCCAAAAGTTCGGACAGCTGCGCCATGGTCAGATAGCCCTTATCCAGTGCAATATCGCCGAAACGCTTGTCCTGCTGTGTCTGCAGATAATTGATTTCCTCTGCCTGTGCCTCGGTCAGATAACCCGCTGCCACTGCAATCGTTCCCAATTTTACTCTTGTCGAACTCTGCTGCTTTAACACTTCCTCCAGAACTTCTCTGGTGATTACCTTTTTTTTCGTCAGAAATTCCCCAAATAACTGGCTAAACATAATCCCTTCTCCTTTTCTCTTGTATCGTTCATTGCTTGATCCACAACTATGTCTATTGTACTATAAATTTCCAATAATAAGAAGTCTTTCTTGAAAAATATTCGGAATATTTTTGTTCTTTTACAGCCTGCCGGATTTAGTCCAAGCTGATTTTGTATCTTGTCAGCTTAACGAGAACTGACTTTGATACAGATTAGCGTAAAATCCGCCCTGTGCAAGCAGCTGTTCATGATTGCCCTGCTCGATAATCGCTCCGTCCTTCATGACCAGAATCACATCCGCCTCGCGGATCGTGGACAGTCTATGCGCTACGATAAAACTTGTTCTGCCCTTCATCATCGTTGCAAATGCATTCTGAATCTTGATCTCCGTTCTTGTATCGATAGAAGATGTCGCTTCGTCGAGAATCAGCATCGGCGGCAGACAGAGCATCACTCTGGCGATGCACAAAAGCTGCTTCTGACCCTGCGACAGATTTCCTCCATCCTCGGTGATCACTGTATCATAGCCATCCGGAAGTCTGCGGATAAAGCTGTGTGCATGGGATGCCTTGGCTGCCGCGATCACTTCTTCCTCAGTCGCTTCAGGCTTACCCATCATAATATTTTCCCGGATCGTTCCCGTCTTGAGCCACGTTTCCTGCAATACCATGCCGTAGCTGCTTCTTAAACTGTTACGCGTCATATCCCGTATATCCGTTCCGCTGACAAGGATCTTTCCCGCATTTACATCATAAAAGCGCATCAGCAGATTGATTACCGTCGTCTTGCCGCAGCCTGTCGGTCCGACGATCGCTACCCGCTGTCCCGGCTTCACAAATAGGTTAAAGTCCTCGATCAGCTTCTTTTCCGGAACATACGAAAATGACACGTGTGACAGTTCTACTGTTCCGTCCGGCTCTGTCAGTACATGAGCATCCGGTGCATCCGGGACCTGAGGCTCCTCCTCGATCAGTTCAAAGATTCTCGCCGCACATGCAAGCGCATTCTGAAGCTCGGTGATGACACCCGAAATCTCGTTAAACGGTTTTGTATACTGATTCGCATAGCTTAAAAAGCTGGAAAGGCGTCCGACGCTGAAATGTCCCGATACAACTGCCAGCGCCCCTGTCAGTCCGACCGCCGTATATACCAGAGAATTGACAAATCTTGTAGCCGGATTCGTAATGGAGGAAAAGAAAATCGCATTCAGGGAACACTTTCTGAGTCTTTCATTGATCTCATCAAAGCGTTCCAGTGATTCATCCTCATGGCAATATGCCTGAACAACCTTCTGGTTTCCGATCATCTCATCAATCAACGCCGTCTGCTCTCCCCTCGTCTGTGACTGCAGCCGGAACATGGAATAAGTCTTTTTGGCAATAAAGCTCGCCACAAATAAAGATACGGGCGTAATGCACACAACTACCAGTGCAATCTTCCAGTTGATCGAAAGCATGAAGCACAAGGTTCCGACAATCGTCAAAACGCCTGTAAACAGCTGTGTAAAGCCCATCAGTAAGCCGTCCGAAAACTGGTCCACATCCGCAATGACACGGCTTACAACATCTCCGTAGGAATGTCCGTCAATATATTTGATCGGCAGAATCTGAAGCTTGCGAAAAGCCTCTGCACGGATATCCTGCACAACATGATAAGTAATCCGGTTATTACATACATTCATGATCCACTGTGCAAGCGCAGTAATCAGCACACATACCACGATCGTCACAAGGACTTTACCCAGACCTTCAAAATCCACCAGCCCCTTGTCCACAATATGATCAATCGCATCTCCTGTCAGGATGGGCACATACAACGTCAACACCACGCTGACTGCCGCAAACAGTAGAGAAAGTACAATGAAAAACCAGTAATGTCTAATATATCGCAGCACCCGCAGAATGGTTGCCTTCTGGCTGACCGGCATCTGCTCCTGATATTTCCGGCTCATTGTGCCACCTCCTTTTTAAACTGGGATTCATAAATCTCACGGTATACTTCGCAGCTTTCAAGAAGTTCCTCATGTGTTCCGAGTCCCGCAACCTCTCCGTCTTCCAATACAACGATCTGATCCGCATGCATAATGGAAGCAGTTCTCTGTGATACGATAAATACGGTCGGATCTCCCGGCATATTGCGAATGGCTCCCCGAAGCTTAGCATCCGTCGCATAATCCAGCGCCGAAGCACTGTCATCCAGAATCAGGATCTCGGGCTTTTTGACGATTGCCCGGGCAATCGTCAGACGCTGTCTCTGTCCTCCGGACAGATTCTTACCGCCCTGTGAGATCTCGGCATCCAGCTGCCCCGCTTTTTCTCTGACAAATTCTTCTGCCTGTGCGATTTTCAGCGCCTGCCAGAGTTCCTCGTCCGTTGCATCTTTCTTGCCCCAGCACAGGTTTTCCCGGATCGTGCCTTTAAACAGAACCGCCTTCTGCATGACGATTCCCACTTTATCCCGAAGTTCCGTTAACGGATATGTGCGGACATCCCTGCCGTCCACACATACACTTCCCGATGCTGCGTCATAAAAACGCGGAATCATGTGTACAACAGAGCTTTTTCCGGATCCGGTTCCACCGATAATACCGATTGTATGACCTTTTTGCACGGTAAAGCTGATGTCTGTCAACGCTTCCTCCGCTGCGCCCTGATATTTCAGCGCCACATGTTCAAAGACTACGCACGGTATCTCTGTGTTTTGATTCTGCGTATCCGATACCTCATCTGCCCGGCGGATCTTTTCCTCGCAGGCATCGGGCTCGTCCACTGTTTCTGCAAAAACAGGATCTGCCATCACTTTTTCCATGGATGGCTTCATCTCAAACACACTTTGAATACGATTGGCACATGCTACTGCCTTTGTCACGGTAATGATCAGATTGGCAAGCTTGATCAGTTCCACCAGAATCTGCGACATATAATTGACCAGTGCCACAACATTTCCCTGACTGAGATTGCCAACATTGACCTGAATTGCTCCGATATAAATCAGTACAACAGTCGCTACATTGATCAGAATATACGTGACCGGATTCATCAACGCTGAGATTCTTCCCACAAGCATCTGCAGACCGGTCAGTTTTTCATGTTCCTCATCAAACTGTGCAATTTCAGCTTCTTCCTTATGAAAAGCACGGATCACTCTGGCACCGGTCAAATTTTCTCTGGTGATCCCCAGCACCTTGTCCAGTCCCCCCTGTACCTTACGGTAAAGCGGAATACTGATCATCATGATCCCGAATACCACAACGCACAGAATCGGAATCGTTACCGCAAACACCAATGCCGCTTTTACATCAATCGTAAATGCCATGATCATGGCTCCGAATACAATAAATGGGGAGCGCAGGAACAGACGGAGTACCATATTGACACCATTCTGCACCTGATTGGCATCGGATGTCATTCGCGTGATCATCGTAGATGCCCCCAATGTATCCAGTTCCGAGAAAGAAAGACTCTGAATATGTGCATAGAGACTGTGCTTCATTTCGGCAGAAAAACCAACTGCTGCTTTCGCCGCAAAATACTGTGCCGTCAGGGAGCATGTCAGTCCGATCAGTCCCAGTGCAATGAGTAACAGGCATTTCATATAAATATAGTGTCTGTCCCCGGAAACAATACCGATATCGATAATATCCGCCATTACAAGCGGTACAAACAATTCAAACATTGCCTCCAACATCTTAAAAAGCGGCGCCAGCACTGTCTCTTTTTTATAGTCTTTCAGATAAATTAGCAATTTTTTCATTTCATTCTCACTTTTTATGATTCCTAATATTATGACAAGATAATGGGGCTTGCCATACATATCGTCGTTCTGCCTATATACTGTTACATCGGCAGGAACATGGTATGTACGGAAACCCCATTCTCTTAACTATAATCTTACCATAAAGCTATTCTGCATCGCTGCCAGATAGAATACCTCGCCGTTATGAAGCTGATACGGCTGATTCGGATTCAGGCGCATCTGATTTCCCACAAATGTACCATAACTGGAGCCCCTGTCGATAAGATATAATACTCCGTTCACCACACGCAGCTCACAATGTACATTGCTGACTCCCGGTGTATTCTGAGGATAGACCAAATGACATCTGGAAGCGCTGCGTCCCATAATCAGGTTCCCCGTAATTGTAAAGCTGTTATTTGCAAAGGTACCCTGCATTCCGACAACCTTCGGCGCTCCTCTGACCGCCTGTGCACTTTGATAGGATTCGATACTCCTGCGTGCCAGATACTCCTCTCGTTCCTTCGCGATCTGCGCTTCCCGTTTTTTGTCACGATATGTCATATAAATGACAAAGATTAACAGCAATACCAGAACAACAATAATCATGCAGATCAGAATCTTCATATACAGATCCGGTCCGGAATTTTCAGTCACTTCCGCTGTTACTTCCTGTGTCGGCGCCTCGGTCGGTTCCGGAGTCACTGCTTCCTCACCGTCAAACTCCTCGGCTGTTACACTTTTATAATAGATGCCAAGAGAGTCCAATGCATCCATAACATAATCAATATGCGTGATCAGACCGATATAATTGCCGCCGTCGGAATCTGCCATAATCGCTTCATTGACACCGATCACATAGCCCTGTGTCGTCACGGTCGGCCCACCGGAATTTCCGTGATTGATATCGGCATCGATCTGAAAATACTTCACTCCATCGGATACCAGATTCGTCTTTGTAATAATTCCTCCGGTAATCGTCTGATCTTCAACAAGGGACGAAAAATCACCGTCATAATACGTAATATCGGAAAATTCATCCGAAATTCCTGGATATCCCATGGCATATACCTGCATCGTCGGTTCGATCAGACTGCTCTCCACTAACGGCAGTGCCACTCTTCCCATAACCTTTCTTTCTGTCCTCAGAATCGCAATATCCGTCTTTGCATCTGCATACAGTACATCTACATAATAGACCTCATCATACAAGGATCCGCCGGTTGTAATATACACATTTTCATAGCGCTCATTGTCATCATAATACGGATTAACCACATGATAACAGGTCACAAAAATGTCTGTTTCCTTTCCCGGTTCGCCGATACCGAACGCCGATCCCATATAATATCCGTTCTTTTCCTCATAAATGACACGGACAACACCGTTTCTTGCGGCAAGAACATCCTGATTTCCCTTATTATCAGCATACGCTGTTGTTCCCATAGAAAGCAGTAAAACCATCATAATGGCTAACATACAACATTTTTTTGCCAATTTCATCTGTGTACCCTCTCTCATAACATTCTATCTCTTTTGTTTTTCCTGTATCTGTATCTGTCTCTGTTCCTTATTTTATCACCCTAAAATCACTCTGGCAACAAAATCATGTATAAAATACAAAGCAAGCAGAACCGTTCTATTCCGGTTACTATTTTAAGCTCGCCGCAATGTCAACGGTCCGTCCAGTACCTCCCTGCTCACATACAGATTCAGATCCGGTCCGCTTGTCATTGCCCATTTGATCAGGTACAATTCCGTTCCGAGTATCTCTATCCCGGTAATACAGCGTGGATGCACACAACTTCCGGTATTCAGATACATGCCCTCACCCTCTTCACAGCAAAAACTTTGTTTTGGCAGACGGGGGCGGTGCGTATGCCCTGTAATCAACAGTTTCCCCGTCTCAGCGGCATAATTCATCAATCGTTTTTCCGTGCGTCCCGCTTTTTTATAATTTCTCGCCGCACTTGTCGGATCCAGCACGCCAAACTGTTCCAGCGGTCTCCACAAATACCTCACCAGAAAGCGGGACAGTCTCCATCCTGTCGAATTGAGCCACTCTGCCTGATGACCGTGTGTCATCCAGACTCGAAGCCCTTCCTCCCGGTTTTCAAGGATCAGACTTTGGGGACAATCCTTTTTCAACTCCATGTCATGGTTTCCGTACAGACGACAGATTCTGCAATCCTCTTCAAATTTTGAAAACATCCAGTAAACATCGCTGTGGCAGTCCAGAATCAACTGACGTTCCCGGTTCTCCCACAGTTCTTCCCCATCTCCCAGTTCAATATAATGGAACCCGTGTGCATAATAATACCGTAGTGCCGCGAAATAAAGATGTTGGTTTTTCAAAAAATTATCATAGGACATTCCGGTTCCTCTGTGGCAATCACTCATCAGAATATATCGCGTTCCTCTGCAAAGCGGCAGACACGGAGCATCTTCAAATGCCCGATCCAGTCTTTTTCGATATCCCATAGTCGTTTCCTCAGCAATACTTCCCGGCACACCGCCCCTTGATCGAACGCCGGAACACTCTGTGGAACATAGAAGGCATTCTGAAATATAAAAACAGGATTCGGTCCAAAGCAGAAGTAAACGGTGACGTATAAGTCCGAAACAGTTGTACAAGGCAATGGTTCTTAAACAATACCCACCGCGCATACGCCTTCCCGAAAATATTCCTGTGCATGGCATCTTCATCATTCTGTCTGATCACAAGCGTACTGCATAGCACAAAACGCTGTTCTTCCGGATAACCTGCTCTCTCCAATCCTTCCCACACAGCATGAAGCATACGCGGGCTTTGAAAACGAATCTGATAAGTCGCCCGCAGCTGCTTCGGTTCCTGATATTCCCCCACGCGAAATGCCGCAAGCCACCAGTGCTTTTTCTGGTAAGCAAAGCCTTCCATCTGCTTTCCTTCCAGAATGATTGTAAAATTCTGCATCTCTTCATCCGATGCACTCTCAAAATGCGTATGTGCATAATCCTCTTTTGCAATAATCCTGTCCGCGTGATACAAACCGATCTCGCAGCCGCTTGTAATTCCGTACTGTCCCTTCCAAAATTCCAAAAGCCACGTTTTTCCGGCATAATTAAAATATACCGGGAAGCATTGAAAAATCATACTTCCTGCAGCTGCTGCCCTGTCATAAAGCGCCTCGTATCCGAAAGTCCTCTGCCATGCATCGATTCGTGTCAGCACCAGATCCTGTTCCGCATAATAAAAATATCCGAACGGTGAAAGCAGCGAATCAAGCAGACTTGCTTTATCCTTTGCACTCATTTTCTTTACCCTCGCAATTGCCATGCTTCGCTTTTCTATACATGTGAGGATCACGATCACTACTGCCAGCAATGCCATAATGAGCCCAACTGCGATCAGCCGTTGTATGATCATATCCATAAGTTTCTCCCTGTTTGTTGTTCCTACTATTAGGATATTCCTACAGACATGCCGGTGTGAGCCTCATGCGGCATTTTCCCACGCAAAAATCCCCCGGTTGGTGGAAGCACCCGGGGGATTCCGGCAGTTCACATCGGCTGTAAACTGCTTGCGGGAGCGATTCAAGCCTGGCTCCCATCATGTATATACTAAACTAAGGGATTAGATATACGCGCACTTCATAGCTTACTCTACATCCTGTAATGCTGCATAATCTTCTTCACCGGTACGAACCTTTACGACCTTGGTTACGTCGTATACGAAGATCTTACCATCTCCGATATGTCCGGTATAAAGTGCTTTCTTAGCTGCCTCAATGACATGCTCTACAGGAATCTTGCTTACAATCACTTCAACCTTTACCTTCGGAAGAAGTGTTGCATCCAATTCGACGCCTCGGTAATATTCACCGGCACCCTTCTGAACACCACAGCCCATAACCTGTGTTACCGTCATACCGGTGACGCCAAGCTGATTGAGTGCTTTCTTTAAGGCATCGAATTTTGCAAGTTTTACGATAATCGATACTTTATGCATACCGGTGGACATAGATGCCGGAACAACCGCTTTCTGCTCCACTACAGGTACTGCTGCCGCAATCTGCTTCTCGGAAGCTTTCTCATAAACATCCTGACCAAGATCCGTGTTCTCATTGACATCCATGATATCTGCAGTCATATCTGTAATATTAAATCCGGAATAAGCACTTGCAAGACCATGTTCATGAATATCCAGACCTTCAATCTCAACATCTGCCGGAACACGAAGACCGATCGTCTTGTCAATGATCTTGAAGATGATAAACATTGTTACAACTACCCATGCAACTACGGATACAACACCCAGTGCCTGAATACCTAATGTCTTAAATCCTGTTGCCAGATCGCCTGCATAGAATACACCCGGCATATCCGCATCTGTACTGAGGAAACCTACCATCAAAGTACCCATCATACCGCAGGCACCGTGTACGGAGATCGCACCGACAGGATCATCGATTTTTACTACTTTATCAAAGAACTCTACGCTTAATACTACCAGGAATCCGGCGATGATACCGATGATTGCCGCACCGACAGGTGTAACACGGTCACATCCGGCTGTGATACCTACAAGACCGGCAAGCGCACCGTTTAATGTCATGGAAACATCGGGTTTCTTATAACGGATCCAGGTGAAGACCATAACTACGACCGTTGCACATGCAGCTGCAAGGTTTGTATTCATATAAACCAGAGATGCACTTAACAGATCGGAATCTGTGCTCATCGCTACGGTAGAAGCACCGTTGAAACCGAACCAGCAGAACCAGAGAATAAATACACCAAGTGCTGCGATCGGAAGATTGTGTCCGGGAATCGCTCTCGGCTTTCCGTCCTTATCATATTTACCGATTCTGGGTCCGAGGATTGCTGCACCGACACAGGCAGCAACACCGCCGACCATATGTACTGCGCAGGAACCTGCGAAATCATGGAATCCAAGGGAGCTTAACCAGCCGCCGCCCCAGATCCAATGACCGGAGATCGGATATACAAACAAGGAAATCATCAGACTGTATACACAATAAGCTTTAAAATTCGTACGCTCTGCCATGGAACCGGAAACGATGGTTGCTGCAGTTGCACAGAACACAGTCTGGAAAATTACATAACACCATTTCGGAAGAGTACCGAAATCATAGCTTCCGAGGATCAGCGGATCAAAGCCTCCGATAAGAGCACCGCTTCCTCCGAACATCAGACCGAAGCCGACCAGCCAGAAAGCAGGGGTTCCGATACAGAAGTCCATCATATTTTTCATAATAATGTTGCCGGTATTTTTTGCTCTGGTAAAACCTGCCTCACACATTGCAAAACCTGCCTGCATGAAATACACCAGTGCTGCACCAAGCAGCGTCCAGATAACATCAACTGATGAATAAGTCATAATCATTCCTCCTCACATTAAAAATGTGCGATACTATCAGGGTATGATTCCACCTATCGAAGCCCCATTGCATCGCACCTTATATCTATATCCTTTTCCCGGTTGCGCGCTTGAAACTGACCGGAGAAAAGAAAAAGGCACTACGGGGATTACCCATAGCGCCTTTGCTTATTTGGGAGTATAGCACTGGATTTTTTGAATGTCAACCACTAATTTATAATTTTTTTATAGATGTGGAGCAGTTCAGCCGCAGAAGCTGCCGGACAGGGCGGTATTATGTGTCCCGCGGCACGTTCTCACTCCCATACGATATGCACTTATATGTGCATATCGTTTAAAAGCGCAACGGACACTAGGCTCGAAAGGACCTCGCCAAGTGCCGGCGTTTTTCAAGGGCCGCGGAACACATAATACCGCCCTGTCCGGCAGCTTCTGCGGCTGAACTGTTAGATGCAAATCTGCAAAAAATTCTTAATAACGCTTTGCTAAATCACACAAATAGATCTGATACTTGCTGTCTTCTTGGATCGGTACAAATCCAAGTTTTTCGCAAAGTTTTATTGATGCTGTGTTTTCGCGATGAACGACTGCTCTGACCTGCTGCATTCCAAGCATGTTTTGCGCATAAGACAAAATCTCTGTGCATACTTCGGTGGCATAGCCTTTTCTTTGAAACTCCGGAGCGATCATATAGCCCATCTCCGGCAGTTCCTCCTTTTGTTCGATTCCGGCTCTACCGATCAGTAATCCGCTTTCCTTGTCGAACACACTCCACATACCGTAACCGTAGAAACCGTAGACACGCTCAATATAGTTTCGGATGTATGCACGTTCCTCATCCCTGTCTTCAAACAGCGGCTCCATATATGCCGTAATCGACGGTTCTTTATAGATTTCATACAGCCTGTCCAGATCTTTCTCCTGCATTTCCCGCACGATACAGCGCTTCGTTTCAAGAATGGTCAAAGGCACCCCATGCGCTCTTGCATAGACCATTTTACAATACGCCGAATCAATTCCGGAGAAATCTTCTGCCAGATAACGTACTCCGCCAAAAGAAGCTTCCCTGTTTTTCTCATGCAGATATCCAAGCACCGCACAGCCCTGTTTTGTGTATCTTTCGGCAAGCTCAGGCAGATCTGTTACGACCAAAAGTCCATCGCCCTCTTGGATGACATTCTCTTCTGCAGGCAGGCGTTCTGCCTCAATTCCATGCATCCACAGCTCCATGAACACACGTCCGGCAAGTTCGTGCTCCGGCAAATATGCAATATAAAACAGCACTTTTTTTAACTCTTCCCCATGCGTTTCTCCGATTGTCTCTCGCTGCTCCATGTTATGCACCCTTCTTTTCTTTACTGTCTCCTACAATATTCTGGAGCCATACACCGCTTCGCACCATAAAAAATCCTATTGTCACTTTGATGATCTCACTAAACTGTACCAAAAAGAATACCATTGCAATTGAAAGAGGCGTATGATTCGACAGTATATAAGCAAACGGTATGACCACTATCCATGTATAAACACTGTCAAATAAAAATGTTACGATCGTCTTTCCGCCCGATCTCAGTGTAAAGTAAGCGCAATGCGAAAATGCACAAAGCGGCATGACCAAGGCCGATATCGAAATAAAGGTCCTTGCCAGATCCTTGATACTTTCCTCTGTATTATAAATAGACGGAAAGAACCGCCCTACCAGCATCATAACAGCAGCAACCACGGTACAACAGCCAACGCTGAAAAAGATCATCTTATTATCCGCATCCCGTGCTTCCCGAATCTTTCTCGCTCCCAGATACTGTCCGACAACAATCGAGATACAGGATCCAAGCTGGAGATACACAATATTAAATAAATTCGTGATCGTAGATGAGATATTCTGCGCCGCTACCACTTCCAAACCTCGCGCGGCATAGCACTGAACGATCACGGTCATTCCGGATGCCCATAACATCTCATTTACCATCAGCGGCACACCTTTGATCAGGATACTCTTGCATATTTGTTTCGGAATACGCGGACTCTTATACGCACCGACAATATAACGATTCTGTTCCTTGTGTGTATGCGTCCAGATCAAAACGATCAGACATTCAATAAAACGTGCAATCACCGTTGCAATGGCAGCGCCTTCCACACCCATTCCCGGTATTGCTCCGACTCCAAAGATCAATGCATAATCCAAAATCAAATTCGTTATGACCGCCACAATACTCGCAAGCATCGGCACAAAGGTCTGCCCCGTCTCGCGGATCGTACTTACATATGCCTGCGTGATAGCAAACGGAAACAGAGATGCCATCATGATCAGCAGATATTTTTCTCCGTATTGCAGCGCCAGCGTGATATCCCCGACGCTTCCGGCATCACTCAGATAAAGTGAGATCAGCCGTGTACCGCAAAATCCGAACAGACACAGCGCGATTACCGCAATGGCTGTACTGGCATACATTTTGAACCGGAACGCATACTTCTGTCCTTCATAATCTCCTTTTCCGAAAAACTGCGTACCGAAAATACCTGCACCGGACACTCCGCCGAAAACGCAGATAGTAAATACAAACATCAGCTGATTTACGATAGCGACACCGGACATCTGCTCCGTGCCGATCTGACCCACCATGATATTATCCAGAAAGCTGACAAAGCTTGTAATCGCATTCTGGATAATCATAGGAACCGCCAGATACAGCACTTTACCGTAAAACTGCCGGTCTCCGATAAATTTTGTCCGAAACTTCTTCCACATAAAATTTCTTTCTCCTGTCCCTTAGTGATAACAGTGTATCATGAGTCGGGCTGTCTTTTCAATCACTGCGGTATGAAATGCATCCATCAGTGTGCCGGAAGCAGTCTTGCTCCTTGCCGTTTGGCAGTCTTGCCTGATCCGGTCCGCCAGCGGTAGTTTCCGAGGGGTGACACGTTCTCACTCCGTGAAAAAGCGCAGCGGACACTAGGCTCGAAAAGAACCTCGCCAAGTGCCGGCGTTTTTCAAGGGTCACCCCTCGGAAACACCGCTGGCGGACCGGATCAGGCAAGACTGTCACACGGCAAGGAGCAAGACTGCTTCCGGCAGAACTTTTACACAAAGCAAAGAAATCCCGTAACGACTGGTATTCTTTTCCGGGATGTGATACAATCACATTCAGATTCAATATCAGGCAAGCAGAACCGCCTGAAAGTACAAAAAGGAGATTATAATCATGGCACAGAATCCAATCGTAACATTTGAAATGGCAGACGGCAGTGTGATGAAGGCAGAGTTGTATCCCGAAATCGCACCCAATACAGTCAATAATTTTATCAGTCTTGTAAAAAAGGGTTTTTATGACGGGCTGATTTTTCACAGAGTCATCAGCGGCTTTATGATTCAGGGCGGCGATCCGGAAGGCACCGGTATGGGTGGTCCGGGTTACGGTATCAAAGGAGAATTTGCCCAGAACGGTTTTGCCAACGATTTAAAGCATACCGCAGGCGTCCTCTCCATGGCACGCTCCATGATGCCCAATTCCGCAGGCTCCCAGTTTTTCATTATGCACAAGGACGCTCCGCATCTGGACGGTTCCTATGCAGCTTTCGGTAAGATCACAGAGGGAATGGACACAGTCAATGCCATTGCGCAGTGCCAGACCGACTACTCCGACAGACCGTTGGAGGATCAGGTGATGAAGACCGTAACCGTAGAAACCTTCGGTGTGGATTATCCTGAACCGGAAACAAACGCACGATAAAAAATCTGCTGTTTCAGGTAGAAAAAAGATCCTTTTTAAGACACGCTCTCGCTCGGCTGATCACGTAGTGGTACTAAGCTCGAAAGTACCTCGCTAAGTACCAACGATCGCAGACGGTCTTAAAAAGGATCTTTTTCTGCCTGAAACAGTAGATTTTTTCTTTGTCGTTCATATTTTGTTCATTTTTAATTCAAAAAAACTTTAATTCTGCATCATTTTTTATCCACACTTCTTGCTTATACTAAGGTCATAAGATACAGACAAAAGACATTTCCAACACATTTAAATAAACTTTTTCATAATATATGCCAAGTAACAGACGTTACTTGGCATCCTCCCTTTTCAAGGGTAATTTGCATATATATTTTACGTCACTTTCCTCACCGGTCTGATATATTTCCAAAATCGTTTCGGATCATGATAAAAATAAAATATTCTTCCCGGTGAAAGATCAAGGCAATATCCGGTTTTTGAAAAATCGAAATTTTTCATTGCCGCTTCCATCGCTTCTTCCACACTACGGTTCTGACTCTCATAATTAAACGGTCCGTGTTCAAAAACAATATACTCCGCTTCCGGTACATCGATCAGAAGCATTTGCTCAGGCACTTCGCCATCATAATCCATCGGCAGACGCACACCGTAGCATTCCGCAAGCGGGATTCCCCAGCTGCAGATTCTGCCGGTCGGCTCATTGATATACGCCATGATCTGACCGCTTCCGCTGTTTGGTTCACTGTCTCCCTTATCATCTAATTTTCCCTGAATGCCATTAAGCAGACTACAGATCGTCTGACAGTCCTGCCCCGGAATGAGACTCTGCTTTTGCCAGAAATCCCAATATCCGATACTTTCGTAATTTTTGATATGCAAAAATTTATGTGCGGGAATCGTTACAAAATAAATTTTTACATCCTCAGCTGATCTCTCCATATCATTCTCTCCAATCCCCAATAAGTAACAATCGAAAGGTTTAATGATGGTACGAAGCATAACAGGCACAGGGTGCCTCCGATATTCACTCGGTGTTATGTCATAGGCCTCTTTAAATGCCCGCGTGAAGGCTTCATGGGAAGAAAACCCATAGTTCAAGGCAATCTCCAAAAGACCCTTTTCCGTATCCCGTATCTCTTTTAATGCAAATGCCAATCTCCTATAACGCAGATAGTCCCTGAATTGCATGCCCGAGATTTCTTTGAATTTTCTGGAAACATAGTATTCGGAATACCCCAGCTTATGAGAAAGCCTTTTTAACGTTACCGCTTCATCCGTATGCGCTTTAATACATGCATCAATTTCATCAATGATGATCTGTACCTGCTTCTGCCATTCGTACATGAATCTTCCCCCTCATTTCAACTGCTCGCCACTATTATAAAAAATTGGAGCCTATCCCGCTTGATTTCATTTGCGAACTATTTCTGATAGTCATATTTTCCGTCCTTACGTTTATATAGTATTAGTAAGGAAACGCCTGATGTTCCGCTTTGCAGGCATTCACAAAGAAAGGCACAATGGTGGAAACCTTCTCCGAAACACTGAAAGCAATCGATGATTTTGTCTGGGGGCCCGCTATGCTGGTATTGATGGTCGGTACCGGGATATTCCTGACCATACG
Organism: Lachnospiraceae bacterium; assembly: GCA_051888775.1. GTDB lineage: Bacteria > Bacillota > Clostridia > Lachnospirales > Lachnospiraceae > JBJFCE01. The sequence goes on from JBJFCE010000017.1 coordinate 43,163, forward strand.
CACCCGGTTTCTGTCATGGCGCAATCTCGGTTATGCGATCAAAAGCTCTTTTGGCAAAGAAGCCCGCACTGCTTCCAAAGGTTCCGGTGATGTCTCTCCCTATGAATCGCTGGCAACTGCACTTGCCGCAACCATCGGAACAGGCAATATTGTAGGCGTTGCTACTGCCATGATCTTGGGTGGTCCGGGTGCACTCGTCTGGATGTGGATCTCTGCTGTCTTTGGCATCACCACTAAATTCGGAGAATGTATGCTCGCCGTCAAATATCGGGAGACCAATGAAAGAGGCGAAATGTCCGGCGGTCCGATGTATACCATGAAAAAGGCCCTGAAAAGCAAAAAAGCCGGAACCGCTCTGGGCTGGTTGTTTGCACTGTTTGCCGTGATCGCCTCCTTCGGTATCGGCAATATGACACAGTCAAACTCCATCTCTGAATCCCTGTCCTCTACCTTCAGCATTCCTACATGGATCACGGGTATCCTCGTAACGCTGCTTGCTCTTCTGATCATTGTCGGCGGCATCAAGAGCATTGCCAAAGTGTCCTCTTTTGTCATTCCGATCATGGCATTTCTCTATATATTTGCAGGGCTTCTCGTTATTCTGATGAATCTGAAAAATCTCCCCTCCGGACTTGCGCAGATGTTCTCCATGGCTTTTTCCGTAAAATCAGTCACCGGAGGCTTCCTCGGTAGCATCGTTGCCTCTATGACAAGCAGCATGCGCTACGGCATCGCCAGAGGTGTTTTTTCCAACGAAGCGGGAATGGGCTCCGCAGCGATCAGCGCCGCAGCCGCCACAACCGACAATCCGGTCCGGCAAGGTTATATCAGTATGACGGATACCTTTTGGGATACCATTGTCGTATGCACGATCACCGGACTGTGTATTGCCGCAAGCGGGGTACTGGACAGTGCTTCCCTGACCGTTTCCGGTGCATACGGCTATTATGAGCCGTATCAGGGCGCAGATCTTACGATCGCCGCATTCCAAAGTGTCCTCGGCAAACCCGGGGCATGGTTTATCACCTTCAGCATCGTAGTCTTTGCATTTGCAACAATTCTCGGATGGGAATACCACGGTGAAAAGGCATGGGAATATTTATTCGGGAGTCCCAGATACAACATGCTCTACCGCATCCTCTTTTCCCTCACCGCCTATATCGGTGCCACGACCGCACTGGATATCGTGTGGAACTTCTCGGATATTGCCAATGCGCTGATGGCAATTCCGAATCTGGTCTGTCTGCTTGCACTGAACGGAGAGATTGCACGGGATATGCGGGCGTTTGAGACGTTTCGAAAGAAGATGTAAAAAACAGCCGCACCGGGATTTCTCCGATACGGCTGTCTTCATCTGCTTATTCTCAAGCTTTGTCAACAGAACCAAACAGTTCCATTTTCTCTTTTACTTTTGCCTTGATTGCTTCAAAGCCGGGAGCAAGAAGCTTACGAGGGTCAAAGCCCTTGCCTTCCAGATCCTTACCTGCTTCGATATATTTACGTGTAGCATCAGCAAATACTAACTGGCACTCTGTGTTAACATTGATCTTAGCAACACCAAGGGAGATTGCTTTCTTGATCATGTCATCAGGAATACCTGTACCACCGTGAAGAACAAGAGGAAGATCACCGGTCTTCTCCTGTACGGATGCCAATACGTCGAACTGTAAGCCTTTCCAGTTTGCAGGATATTTTCCATGGATGTTACCGATACCTGCTGCAAGGAAGTCAACGCCAAGGTCAGCGATCATCTTGCACTCTGCAGGATCTGCACATTCACCCATACCTACAACACCGTCTTCTTCACCACCGATGGAACCAACTTCTGCCTCGATGGAGATTCCCTTTGCATGAGCTGCTTCAACCAGCTCTTTGGTCTTTGCAATATTCTCTTCGATAGAATATTTGGAACCGTCGAACATAATGGAAGGGAAACCAGCTTCCATACACTTATAGCAGTGATCATAGGAACCATGGTCCAGATGAACTGCTACAGGAACGGTAATATTCTGATCCTTGATCAGTCCGTTTACCATACCCATAACTACGTCATAACCACCCATGTATTTGCCTGCACCTTCGGATACACCTAAGATAACCGGGCTGTTGCATTCCTGAGCTGTTAAAAGAATTGCCTTTGTCCACTCAAGGTTGTTGATGTTGAACTGTCCTACTGCATAGTGGCCAGCTACTGCTTTTTTCAACATTTCTGTTGCGGATACTAATGCCATTTTAAATTACCTCCGTTAATAAATTCTATTTGAACGCCTGAGGCTGTCCAATTCGTACCTATTATACCCTACTTTTTTGTAAAAGAAAACCATAAATATGCGGTATTGAAAATTATTTTTCGGAAACCTTGAAGCTGACCGCACCTTTCTCGTTTCGGATCAGAACACTTTTATGATTGCCGCCGAATTCTCCGTCCAGAGTCCAGGGGATCTCTGTTTCCGTTTCAAACTCAATATGAGAGGCCTTAAAGCAATGCATACTGCTGTTATCGATCTTAGCTCCTATCAACGCTGCCATGATATTGTTCAGTTCAATCGCATTCTTAGGGCGTTTGATCAGAGTAACCTCAAACAATCCGTCATCCAGCTCCACATTTTTCCCCGTAATGTTCTTGAATCCTCCTACGGATCTGGAATTTGTAACCATTCCGTACATAAAATTGTCGGAATATTCCTGTCCGTCCGCTATGACTTTCATAGGATAGGATTTAATCGCAGATAACCGCTTCACACCTTCTAAAATATACGCCATATATCCCAGCACATTCTTGACCTGCTGATTGGTCTCATAAGAAACATCCGTAAACAGGCCAAATGCCGCAATATAGACAAACGTGTCATTATTAAAGCTGCCGACATCACATGCAAAAAGCTGATCTCCGACAGCAATCCGGGCCGCCTTTACCATATCTTTGGGAAGCTTCAGGCTTCCTGCAAAGTCATTGGTAGAGCCTGCCGGAATATACCCCAGTGGAATTTTTACACCGCACTGCATCATTCCGGTTACAACCTCGTCTAAAGTTCCGTCTCCGCCGGAGCATACAAGCAGATCAAACTCAGCAGCACGCCCGATCACCATTTCCACTGCATCTCCATGCTTCTGCGTCGGATATGCAGTCACTTCATACCCTGCTTTTGTAAATGTATCTATGATTGAAAGCAGATAGTTCCGGATATGTGCTTTTCCGGCATGGGGATTGTAAATAAACAGAAGTTTTTTCCTCTCCATAGCTCGTGTCTCCATTCATCTCCTGATTCTATCAATTCATAGAAATCTTCTATCGGTAATTGCAAAGTTCTGTCTGCGGAACGGGACCGGTGCATATCGGCCTTTCGGTAGCAGGCACGCTTTCGCTACACTTCGTCCGTAGCGGTACATAAGGTGCCAAAATACGGCACCTAAGTACCGACGGACTCACAGTGCCTGCCACCGAAAGGTCGATATGTACCGCTTCCGTTCCGCAGACAGAGTTTCATAATCACCAAAATTCTTCTATATAGTATGGAAAAAGGACACCCAGCGGATGTCCCCTTTTTACCTAGTTCTCCTCTTTGCCGCTTAAAAAGCCTTCCAGTTTAGCTACAGCAGCATCTTCGTCCTCACCGTCAGCCTCAATCACAACAGATTCGCCTGTAACCAACCCGAGACTCATCATCCCCATAATGCTCTTTGCATTGACTCTCTTGCCTTCGGATTCCAAATACACTTTACTGTCAAACTGACTTGCCAGTTGTACCAGAACCGCAATCGGTCTTGCCTCAAGACCATTCTTTAACTGTACTGTCGCTGTTTCTCTTTTCATAACAATCTCCTTTTTTCTGATGATTCCACAATTTGAAATCACTGTTCTTTCTGACGGATCTCCTCTGCAATCTCAGATAATTTGCGTAGTCTGTGATTCATCCCTGATTTCCCGATCGGAGGATTCATCATCTGAGACAACTCACTGAGTGTTGCATCCGGATGTTCCAAACGGAGTACTGCTGCTTCCCGCAGATTCTCCGGAAGTGCCGATATCCCCTTTTTCTCCCTGATCAACTCAATATCTGCAACCTGACGGTTTGCTGCATTAACCGTCTTCACGATATTCGCCGCCTCACAGTTGACTCTTCTGTTTACGGAATTGCTGATATCCTTCAAAATCCGAAGATTCTCCAGATTCATCAATGCCACATGAGCCTCCATGATATTGAGCAGATCAACGATCGCGGCTCCCTCTTTCATGTATACGACATGATACTTCTTACGTATGACAATCTTTGCTTCCAATTCAAATCCGCTCAGTATACCACAAAGCTGAACCGCCTGTTTTTCGGAAACGCAGACAAATTCCAAATGATAGCTGCGCTGCGGATTGCTCATGGAGCCGATTGTCAGATAAGCGCCTCTGAGTGCTGCTCTGCGGCAGCAACCGTTCTTGATCAACAACGGTGATAAGATCTCCTGACGCTCTAAAAAACCGCTTTCATCTTTTTCCCATTTAACAGCATTCAGGATTCGTTCCACTCCCTCTGCCGTTGTTAATGAGAACTGATAATAACCGGTCTTTCCCTGTTGTTCTATATGTTTCTCGAAAACATCAGTATTTATATTAAATGTTTTCTTCAATAATGTAAAGCATTTTCTTAATACGGCGCTGTTTTCGGCATGAATTTCCAGCTGAGGCATCCCATTTTCATCTTTTTGTACACTCGCGCAGCATACAAGGATCATTGCAAGCTCCGCAAGCTGACAGTGCCGTGCCGGACTGACATGCTTTGCCAGTTCTTCCTTTACTTCTCCGGAAAAAGACATCGCAATCTCACCTTTCTTCTATTTCCGTCGTAATCTGCAGTATCTATACTCCCTGCCTGATATCCCGATGACTGATTGTCAGTCCGTATTCCCCGTGATCTTTCAGCCTGCGGTACAACTCATTTGCAAGAGTAACACTGCGGTGCTTTCCTCCTGTGCAGCCCACAGCAATCACCAGCTGATACTTACCTTCCTTCACATAATTCGGGATCAGAAAGCGAACCATGTCCGTCAGTTTTTCGGAGAATTCCTTAGCCTCCGGAAAGCTCATGACATAATCCTGCACTTCTTTGTCCTCCCCTGTCTTATGCTTTAACTCATCAATATAAAACGGATTCGGCAAAAAGCGCACATCAAATACCAGATCGGCATCCGCCGGTATCCCATACTTAAATCCAAAGGACATCACCGTGATCATCAGACTGTTATATTCTTCATTTTTTAAAAAGATCCGGTCCAGTTCTTCTTTCAGTTCTCTTGTTAAAAGCTTGGAGGTATCAATGACATAATCCGAAATTTCACGGATGGGTCCCAGAATTTTTCGTTCCTTACTGATACCTTCCTCAACCCTGCCCTCTGGAGAAAGCGGATGCATACGCCTGCTTTCCTTATATCTCTTTAACAGTACGCTGTCCGTTGCTTCCATGAACAGCATATCAAAAGAATATCCGTTTTTGCGCAGATTCTCAAGGATGTGTTCCACTTCCTCAAAAGACTGTCCCGCACGTACATCCAGTCCGAGCGCCACTTTGGTAATCTCACTGTTCGGGGTTACAATCAGCTCGACAAATTTTTCAATTAAAGCAACCGGAAGATTGTCCACACAGTAAAATCCCATATCCTCCAGCATCTTGAGGGCGGTTCTTTTACCGCCGCCGCTCATTCCCGTTACAATCACAAACCTCATGAAAATTCACCTATCCGTATCACTTCCGGCTCCAGTTCTACATGGAACTTTTCCTTTACTCTTTCCTGTACTTCCAGAATCAGCTCATTGATATCTTCTGCCGTCGCATTTCCGACATTGATCAGAAAACCGCAGTGCTTTTCGGAAACCTGTGCACCGCCGATCCGATATCCGCGCAGTCCCGCATCCATGATCAGCTTGCCTGCAAAATATCCCTCCGGGCGTTTAAACGTACTTCCGGCGCTGGCATATTCAAGCGGCTGCTTTTCCCGTCGCTGTATGCTCAGCTCCTCCATTCTGGCGCGGATTGCCGCTTCCTCTCCTTTGGCAAGTCGAAGTGTTGCTTCCGCTACAATATAAGGACGGTTCTTGATGATGCTGGTACGATATCCGAACTCCATCGTATCCCGGTCAAGCACCATAGCTTCGCCTTCTTCATTTATAACAGTGACACTTTCAATGATCTGACTCATCTCGCCGCCATATGCCCCTGCATTCATCACAACAGCTCCACCGATGCTGCCCGGTATCCCTGCTGCAAATTCCATTCCTGTCAGGCTGTGCTTTGCCGCCTCTGCCGCAGTCTTTGACAACAATGCTCCCGCCTGGACACGAATTAAATCTCCGTCTGTCTCAATTCGGTCCATGCCCGATGCTATTTTCAATACCACGCCGGCATAACCTCTGTCGCTGACAAGCAGATTACTGCCGTTACCGATCACTGCATAGGGTTCTCCCAGACGATGCAGATATGCCACAATCTTTTGCAGCTGCTGCGTACTTTCGATCAGTACCAGCATATCTGCCGGACCGCCCACACGAAAAGTAGTATGTTTTGCCATCGGCTCCTGCATCAATATATGCTCCGGTGCTACCAGCTCCCGGATAAATTGTTCTGCTGCTTTGCTCACTTTGATCACCTTGCCGCTTTCACGGCTTTTTCCTTACTAATAGCATATGCGCTATTTTTTTATCCTAACCCAAAATAAGCTTTGCTGCTCCATAGATTCCCGCATCATTTCCGAGTGTTGCCAGTGCAAACAGGGCATTCCGGCTGCCATGGAAAACATACGGAGTATAATATTTCTTAATATAGTCTAAAAGCACCGGACCGGCTTTTGACACACCGCCGCCGATAACAAAAATTTCGGGATTAACAACGCCAGCAATAGCAGCCAATCCTTTTCCGAGATACTCACCGAATTTCTCGGCGATTTCGATTGCAAGCGCATCTCCTGCTTTGACTGCATCAAATACTGTCTTTGCGGAAACTTCACCCGTGCGAAGCACACTGTCTCTGTCACTTGCTTTTAACGCGCGGTTTGCCAGTCTGACAACGCCGGTTGCCGAAGTATATTGCTCCAGACAGCCTTTATTTCCACAGCCGCACACCTCTGTCTCTGCATCCTCCACATGAATGTGCCCGATTTCTCCGCCGGCACCGGTTGCACCCGCAAGCAGCTGACCGTTTACGACGATACCTCCACCGACTCCGGTTCCGAGTGTTACGGCTACCAGATTTTTATGACCCTGTCCGCCACCCTTCCACATTTCTCCGAGTGCCGCTACATTGGCATCATTTCCCGCTTTTACGGGAAGACCGGTCAGGGCAGACAATTCTTCATTGATATTCATAATGCCCCATCCGAGGTTTGCTGCCATAAAAATGACACCTTCGTCATTCACAGGTCCCGGCACACCGATGCCGACACCTGCCACTTCTTCTTTTGTCAGGCCTTTTTCTGCCATTTTATCTAAAATCGTTTTTGCAATGTCCGGAAGGATAAGGCTTCCGCTGTCTTCCTTTCTGGTCGGAATCTCCCACTTGTCCAACACATTGCCATCCATATCAAAATATCCCAGTTTTACGGTCGTACCGCCAAGATCCACGCCAAATACTGTCTTTGCCATTTTACATATCCTCCTCTTCCTCGCGTCTTTTTGCAAGAGAATTCTGTACTCTCTGATACAGCTCCTGTGCGGCATTGTAGCCCATCTTCTTCTGACGGTGATTAACCGCTGCGGATTCACAGATCACCGCAAGATTTCGTCCCGGACGAATCGGAATATTATGACATACGACTTTATTGCCGAGATATTCCGTATATTCCTCTTCCAGTCCCAGGCGGTCATATTCTTTATCCTTATCCCAGTCCTCCAGACGGATGACCAGATCAATATTCTGCGTATCCTTTACACTGGACACACCGAACAGTGTTTTCACATCAATGATACCGATACCGCGAAGCTCAATAAAATGCTTGGTAATATCCGGTGCCGTACCGATCAGCGTATCCTCACTGACTTTTCTGATCTCAACCACGTCATCTGTTACAAGACGGTGACCACGCTTAATCAGTTCAAGTGCCGCCTCGGATTTACCGATACCGCTTTCGCCCGTGATCAGGACACCCTCACCGAATACATCGACCAAAACACCGTGCACGGAGATCATTGGAGCCAGCTTGACATTCATCCAGCGGATGATCTCTGCCATAAAAGTGGAAGTGGATTTTTTGGTCATCAGAATCGGGATCTGATGCTCTCTCGCAATCTCCAGAAATAACGGATCCGGCTGCAATTCACGGCAGAATACGATCGCCGGAATATTATGCTTGAGCAGTGCTTCAAACACCTCTCTCTTGCGCTCAGGCTCTAAGCCTTCCATATAGGTATATTCCACGAACCCGATAATCTGAAGTCTGGTCGCCTCGAAATGTTCAAAATACCCTGCCAGCTGTAATGCAGGACGGTTAATATCCGGCTGTGTGATCTTGATCTTGGAAATATCGATTTCCGGTGTCAGATTTTCCAGCTTTGCTTTTTCAATGATCTGTACCAGTCGTAAACTTGCCATATGCCTTCTCCTCGCCTCGTTTTATGATCTCATGCATTTGCAGGACACCTGTTAGGGCGGATATGGTGTACAACATATCCACAAAAACTGTTCCTGCAATATTCATGTTCAGTATACTATATCTCACACGTTTTTTCCACCCCGGCTTCTGATTTGTTTCGGCTATTCTTTCTTCTAAAATACCCGGAGCATTCTATTTTTCTCGGTTCATTTCAAAGTAGTTCGCCCTCTAGCGAAGTTTCCGGGTTCGGGAAGGAGGTTCCCTTGGGCGGTCCTTGAAAAACGCCGGCACTTGGCGAGGTATTTTCGAGCCTAGTGTCCGCTGCGTTTTTCACGGAGTGAAAACGTGCCGCCCAAGGGAACCTCCTTCCCACGCCCGGAAACCTCCCCTAAGATAGACCGCTACGCTTTCTCCCGCCCGGCAAAAAAAGCAATGATCTGATCCGCAATATTGCCCGGAATTTCCGGCACCTCCGTCAGCTGTTCCTTCGTTGCGGTCCGTATCTCCTCAATAGAAGAAAAGTGCCGCATGAGCGCTTTTCTGCGCTCCGGACCGATGCCCGGAATCTCATCCAGTACAGAGTGAACCTGACTCTTGCTTCTGAGGGAACGATGATATTCGATCGCAAAGCGGTGAGCTTCATCCTGAATGCGTGTAATCAGCTTAAATCCCTCGCTGTCCTTATCTATGGGAATTTCCTCATTCTGATAGTATAGTCCCCTCGTACGGTGATTATCATCCTTTACCATCCCGCAGACCGGAATGGAAAGCTGCAACTCCTTTAAGACCTCCAGCGCAATATTGACCTGACCGCGACCGCCATCCATCAAAATGACATCCGGAAATCTGGCGAAGGATCCGAATTCCTGATCCATATCCTTCTGCGCCAATTCCTCCTGCTGTGCCATTCCGTGCAAAAAGCGTCTCGTCAGTACTTCCTTCATACATGCATAATCATCCGGTCCGGCTACAGTCTTGATCTTAAACTTCCGGTAATCGCTGCGCTTGGGCTTGCCCTTTTCATAAACGACCATGGAGCCGACATTGGCAAAGCCGCTGATATTGGAAATATCATATGCCTCCATCCGGGATGCATCCGGAATTCCGAGAAGGGATGCAATCTCCTTGACTGCACCGATCGTTCTGCCTTCTTCCCTGCGGATACGCTCCTTGTCTTTATCCAATACGAGTTTCGCGTTTTGTGCGGCAAGCTCAACCAATTTTTCCTTGGTTCCTTTTTTGGGAACACGCAGATAAACTCGGCTCCCCTTGCGGTTTGACAGCCATTTTTCGATCAGCTCCGCATCTTCAATCTCTTCCTGAAGCATCAGTTCCTTGGGAATAAACGGTGTCCCGCCGTAAAACTGCTTGACAAACTCCTGCAGTACCTGACTTTTACTTTCTTCCGACACATGTGTCATATAATAATGTTCTCTGCCGATCAGCTTACCGTCTCTGACAAAAAAGACCTGTACCACACAATCCGATTGTTCCATGCAGAGTGCAATGATATCCTTATCCTCTCCGACACTGTCCGTGATCTTCTGCTTTTGTGCCACGCTTTTGACGCTTTGCCAAAGCTCCCGATAGCGAATTGCTTCTTCATAATCCATCCGTTCGGAAGCCTCCTCCATATGTTCCTTCAGTTCTTTCAGGATCGGGCCATAATTTCCGTTCAGAAAATCCAACGCCTTGTCCAGATTTTTCCGGTACGTTTCCTGATCCACATACCCCGCGCACGGTGCCATACACTGCTTAATATGATAATTCAGACACGGTCTGTCCTTACCGATGTCTTTCGGCAAATTCCGATTGCAGGTTCTGAGTTGAAACAGTTTATTCATCAGCTCTATCGTATCCTTGACCGCTGCCGCGCTGGTGTACGGTCCGAAATAGCGGGAACGGTCCTTTTTCATGACACGGGAAAACAGGATCCTCGGATATGCCTCGGACACCGTCACTTTGATATAGGGATAGGTCTTGTCATCCTTTAACATCGTATTATATTTCGGACGATGCTCCTTGATCAGATTGTTCTCCAGTACCAGTGCCTCCAGTTCGGAATCCGTCACGATATATTCAAACCGTGCAATCTGCTGCACCATCTTGTCGATCTGCGGTCCTCTGCCCACGATTTTGCGAAAATACGACCGTACGCGATTGTGCAGATTCACTGCCTTACCGACATAAATAATGGTATCATTCGCATCATGCATGATATAGACTCCGGGCTTTCCCGGCAGTTTTTTTAATTCCTCTGCCACATCAAACATGGTCTTCCCCATTTCATAACGATTTTCTGTCAAAAAAGTCCCTCAGTGTAAAAAAGAACTGTCACATAAAATCCAAATCCGGCCGTAATGCCGGCAAAATGCGACAGCTCCTTTTTGTACTTATTTCATAAATTATTGCTCATCTTTATGATCCGAATATAGCCTGTTTTGAAGCGCTCTTGCAAATTCATCCTCAGGTTCTTTCGGCTGATCGTCAGTCCGCGTATGAGGTGTATCCATACCCGAAGAAGTCATCCTGTTTTCCTCCGGTTGAACATCCTGCTGCTGTGCCTGTTCGGACTGCATCTCCTCAGTCGGAGCTTTTGCATCTTTCTCCTCCGGTTCCGGAATTCCCTTCTCGGCACGGAAGATCTTCATAAATTCCTTACCTGTAATGGTTTCTTTTTCAATCAGATGCTCGGCAAGCTTATCCATCAGTACCCGGTTCTCTTCCAGCATTCTCTTTGCTTCCGCATAGCAGTCCTTCAGAATGCCCATCACTTCTTCATCGATTCCTGCTGCCGTTACATCCGAACAGTTCAGCGATGATCTGCCATCCAGATATTTGCTCTCAACCGTTTCCAATCCCATCAGACCAAAACGCTTGCTCATACCGTACTGTGTTACCATGGCTCTTGCAATGCTGGTCGCTTTTTCAATATCATTGGAAGCTCCCGTTGTTACGGTATCGAATACGATTTCCTCCGCTGCCCGTCCGCCAAGCAGGCCTACTAACATATCATGTAGCTCTGCTTCGGTATTGAGATATTTCTCCTCCTCCGGCACCTGCATGACATAGCCGAGCGCACCCATGGTTCTCGGTACAATCGTAATCTTCTGTACCGGCTCGGAATTTTTCTGTAATGCACTTAACAGCGCATGTCCCACTTCATGATAGGATACAATCCGGCGCTCCTCCTTGCTCATGATACGGTCTTTCTTTTCCTTGCCGACCAGTACGACTTCGACCGCATTGAACAGATCCTTCTGGCTGACGAATTCCCTGCCTTCCTTTACGGCATTGATGGCAGCCTCATTGATCATATTGGCAAGATCGGAGCCTACCGCACCGCTTGTCGCCAGTGCGATTTCTTCCAGATTCACACTGTCATCCATCAGCACATCCTTGGCATGCACCTTTAAGATGTCCACACGCCCCTTCAAGTCCGGTTTGTCTACAATGATCCGTCTGTCGAATCGACCCGGACGAAGCAGTGCCTTATCCAGAATCTCCGGACGGTTGGTAGCCGCCAGAATGATAATTCCTTTTTTACCGTCAAAGCCGTCCATCTCGGACAACAACTGATTCAATGTCTGTTCGCGTTCTTCATTACCTCCGCCGTATTTGGAATCACGGCTTCTTCCGATCGCATCGATCTCATCAATAAAAATAATACACGGTGCGTTTTTCTCTGCTTCCTTAAACAGGTCACGTACACGGGAAGCACCTACGCCGACATACAATTCAATAAAGTCCGAACCTGCCAATGAGAAAAACGGCACTTTTGCTTCTCCTGCCACCGCTTTTGCCAACAGCGTCTTACCGGTTCCGGGAGGTCCTACCAACAGTGCGCCCTTGGGAAGTTTTGCACCGATCTTGCTGTATTTGCCGGGATTGTGCAGGAAATCCACGACTTCCACCAAAGATTCTTTGGCTTCATCCTCTCCTGCCACATCCTGAAATGTGATACCGGTCTCTTTCTGGACATAAACCTTGGCATTGGATTTCCCGACTCCCATCGGTCCGCCTCCGCCGGACATCTTTTTAAAAATAAAACTCATTCCGATCCACAAAAGCAAAAGCGGAATCCCATAGCTTAACAGAATCGACATCAACCAGCCGGAATTGTCCGGAATCTCTTTGTTATAGTCAACTCCCGCCTCCAGAAGTCTCTCGCTCAAGACATCCAGTTCTTCCGCCAGTCCGGTATAATAAGTCTGCGGGATCTGCCCATAACCGTACAGATTTTTACCTTTTTCATTTTCCTTCGGTGTAATCGTGATTTCATCCTCACTGATCAGTACCGACTCTACCTCTCCTGCCTCCAGCATACGAATGAATTCATTATATGTGATCTCCGTATTCGTAGCGGAGTTCATACTTTTGATAAACCAGCTCACCATCAGGATCACGCAAAGGCTCGCGATCAGCACCAGCATGATATTGGAGCGCTTCTGCGGTCCGTTTCCGCCGTTATTGCCGCTATTATTTCCGTTGTTCTGACCATTCCCGTTGTTCTGTCCGTTTCCGGAACGATTATCGTATTGATTATAGTTCTGATTATCCATTGATATCCCCTGCACGATGTGCGTGCCCTAAAATTTAAGTATTCTAATTTATTATAGAGATTTAAGCGCTATAAATCAACCATTCTTTTATGAAAACAAAATTGCGTATTTCTAAAATTTCTCTTTCATTCCATGTAAGAATGGTCTAAACTGATAATATCTATTCTATACATCGAGGTAACGTATGATTCACTGCAAAAAAAGATTTACCGCATATGACATATGCTTTTTCATAAGTCTGGCAGCCGCAGTCGTATTTCTGATCTGGAAATGCCGCTACGGTTACGGTGCCGGAGATGAGCCCTTTTATCTGACGCTTGCACAGCGTCTGTCAGACGGTGATGCCCTGTTGTCCGAAGAATGGAATCTCTCTCAGCTTTCCGGTTTCCTGCTTCTTCCTTTTTACCGGATTTACCGACTCTTTTTCGCTTCGACCGACGGTATTGTTCTGCATTTTCGATATCTGTATGTTCTGGTGCAGACTTTGGTTTGCCTGCTGCTGTATGGCAAGTTACGCCGTTTCCGTTTCGGCGGTGCCATTGCCGTTCTGCTTTTTTGTTTATACACACCGTATGATATCATGGCATTATCCTATAATACGATGAGCCTGATGAGCATGACGCTCTGCCTTGTCTTTCTGGCATGCAATGATGCAAAAAAACGCTCAGGCTATCTATGGTCAGGTCTTTTCTATGCACTCGCCGTTTTATGCCATCCGTATCTGATATGCCTGTATGTGCTGTATCTGATCGTCTGTGTCTGTGCTTATCCGCTCTGTATGTTGTTGCACCGTGGAAAAGAGTCCGTCCGCGCTCGTCTGCACGGATTATTATTCTTTACGATCGGTGCCGCCATTCCTGCTATACTGTTGTTGCTGTTTATTCTATGCCGTGCCGGTTTTTCCGATGTCCTTGTGAACTTAAAAGAGCTTTTGTACGATCCGGACCACGCTTCCCGATCGTTGTATGCCGTTGTCTATAGCTACTTTCATGAAATTTTCCGCGGATTCGGCACTTATCTTGTCGCATGGGCGGTTGTACTGTGTCTGGCATTGCTTGACCGCAAGCATCATAAAAATGCATGGATGTATTTTTGTATGACAGCGCTTTTGACTGCGCTTGCGATTGTAATACATCTTCCGTCCATCCAGACCGATTATAATTACATCATGTTTCCGGTCAGTCTTTGCGGTCTCACTGCATATGTTCTGACAGGTAGAAAAAACCATTCTGTTTTCTTCCGGATATGGTGTATCGGAATGCTCTATACCTTCTGTCTGAGCTGGGCATCCAATCAGGGGTTAAATGCCATCTGCATGGGTATGCCGGTCGTTATGATTGCAAGTGTGATACTGATCTATGAATTTCTTCACGAAACATATTCCGGCAGACAGGCAGCTTCCGCATCACAGAATCCTACCGGTATGACGCAGTATTCCGCCATGCTTTCGATCGGCATTGCACTTTTGCTGCTATGCTCACAGCTTGTATCCCAGTGCTATGCAAAGTCCGTCCACGCCTTCTGGGAGCCCTCTGTCAGCGCTCTGACAGAAACCGTTTCCGACGGTCCCTTAAAAGGTGTACGAACAACAAAAGAACATGCCGATGCCTATGAAGCACGGCTTTCCGATATTTCATCCTATAAAGAAGGCAGCGGTCCGGTATTGTTCCTTACATCCACCCCATGGTGTTATCTGTATGCCGACAGAGAGTACGGAACCTATTCTTCTTGGCTTTCCAGCCTTTCCACCGCAGATCCGGCAGCTTCTGCGGCAAGACTTCAGGAACGTCTCGGGCGATACTATGAGCTTCATCCGGATAAACTTCCCACACAGATCTATATTGCAAAAAATGACCTGTGGGACGATGCTGCCGTCTCCGGGCAGACAACCTATGCTCCATTTTCCGTTTCTTCATCTTCTTCCGTTGTTCCGATTTATTCGGTAACCGAGACGGAATATGGATATCATTTGGTGCAAATATCCGTGAAATAGTTCTGCAGAATGATTTTGTCTTGATTCATATCACCTGATTTTTGTATAATGAAATATATTTTTGTTTCCACATTGTACAGCAGAGTGCGTTAGGAGGAACAACCATGTCAGTCAAATATGTATTTGTCACAGGCGGTGTCGTTTCCGGACTCGGAAAAGGAATTACCGCAGCATCCCTGGGAAGATTGTTAAAAGCGCGTGGTTATAAAGTAACCATGCAGAAATTCGACCCTTATATCAATATTGATCCCGGTACCATGAATCCGATCCAGCACGGTGAAGTTTTCGTAACGGATGACGGAACGGAAACCGATCTGGATCTCGGTCACTATGAACGTTTTATTGATGAAAATCTGGACAAGAATTCCAATGTGACCACCGGTAAGATCTACTGGTCCGTATTACAGAAAGAGCGCCGCGGCGATTACCACGGGGGCACCGTACAGGTTATCCCTCATATTACAAACGAGATCAAAAGTCGTTTCTATCGCAATTTTACAGATGATGAAACCCGCATTGCCATTATCGAGGTCGGCGGAACCGTCGGTGATATCGAGTCCCAGCCGTTTCTGGAGGCGATTCGTCAATTTCAGCACGACGTCGGTCGCGAAAATGCGATCCTGATCCATGTCACACTGATTCCGTATCTGCATGCTTCTCAGGAAATGAAGACCAAGCCCACACAGGCAAGTGTCAAAGAGCTTCAGGGAATGGGCATCCAGCCGGATATCATCGTGTGCAGAAGCGAATATCCGGTAGATCAGAACCTGCGTGACAAAATTGCTCTGTTCTGTAACGTTCCGACAAATCATGTTCTTCAAAACCTCAATGTGGATTATTTATACGAGATTCCTCTCGCTATGGAAAAAGAGCATCTGGCAACAGTTGCCTGTGAATGTCTGAAATTAGAGGAACGTGAGCCTGATTTAAAAGACTGGGCTGCAATGGTAGAAGCTCTGCACAATCCTACCGATGAAGTAACAGTTGCACTGGTCGGAAAATATACCGCACTGCATGATGCCTATATCAGCGTTGTCGAAGCCTTAAAGCACGGCGGTATCACAAACCACGCAACAGTCAACATCAAGTGGGTGGATTCCGAAACGGTAACACCTGAGAATGTGGATGAGATCCTGCACGACGTACACGGCATTCTCGTACCGGGCGGTTTCGGAGATCGTGGTATTGACGGTAAAATTGAAGCCATCACCTATGCCAGAACTCATAATATTCCATTCTTAGGTCTGTGTCTCGGTATGCAGCTGGCAATCGTGGAATATGCAAGAAATGTTATCGGATATACAAATGCGCACAGCATTGAGCTGAATCCCGATACTCCGCATCCGGTTATTGCTCTGATGCCCGATCAGAATGGTGTAGAGGATATCGGAGGCACCTTACGGCTCGGCTCTTATCCCTGTATTCTGGACAAGACTTCCAGAGCATATGAACTGTACGGCACCGAAACCATTCACGAGCGTCACAGACACCGTTATGAGGTCAACAACGACTATCGTGCGGTTCTGACAGAGCATGGCATGAAATTATCCGGACTGTCTCCGGACGGACGAATCGTAGAGATGTGTGAGATTCCTGATCATCCGTTCTTTATTGCAACACAGGCACATCCGGAGTTAAAGTCAAGACCGAACAGACCGCACCCATTGTTCAAGGGCTTTGTGAATGCCGCTTTAGCCCATAAAAACAAATAAGCTGTTTAACATCTCTGTTCTTTCAACAGAGACTCTGCTTTTTGCCTTTTGAAACAAATTTTATACTAATAACAAAACACGCTCCCGAATGATATTTGACCTATCTGCTTTACAAGGTCATATCACCCGGGAGCGTGTTTTGACGTTATTCAATACCAACTGTATCAGGAATTTTGAATCAATTTTGAATCGCGGCATTCACCCGCTTCAATACTTCTTCCATTTCTTTTCTTCCAAACTTACCGTTGCTAAAAGACAGACCGGCACGTAGCGGTGTAAATTCAAACATTGCCGCCATCATATCTTCCGAGATTGCTTCGGAAGCGGAACCGTCTTCTGCATTTCCGAAATCCATAAATCCATGGCTAATCAGCTCGGAAGCAATATGCTTTACTCTGTCATCTCTTAGCATATCACCGAGCAAAGAGTTCTCGTCATAATGATCCGGCAAGAGCTTTTCTCCCTCCACCATAATGCTCTTTGATAACACAATATCTCTGGAAGAACGGGCAATTTCAATCGCAAACTCACCCGGCTCCACATACCAGTCATGAAGCTTCGGCTCATAATAAGCAAAAGCCCGTTTGGAAAGAGTAAAGGAAACCGTCTTTGTCTCACCCGGCTCCAGTGCCACCTTGGCGAACTCCTTCAATTCTCTGATCGGGCGCACTGCACTGCTTTCCACATCACGAACATACAGCTGTACAACTTCCTTTCCAGCCATGCTTCCTGTATTGGTCACATCAACGGTTACCGTCAAAGTATCCGTATCCTGCATCATCTTTTTATCCAGTTGCAGATTCGAATATGCGAACTCCGTATAGCTCAAACCGTAGCCAAACGGAAACAGCACATCCATCTTTTTATAGTCATAATAACGATATCCGACAAAAATACCTTCTTTGTATTCCACAACATCCGCATCACCCGGGAAATTCAGATAAGAAGGATTGTCCTCCAGCTTCAGCGGGAAAGTCTCCGCCAGCTTACCACTCGGATTTACGTTTCCGAATAACACATCATATTCGGCTCCACCGACTGCCTGACCGCCAAGATATGCTTCCAACACACCCTTAACCTGTCCGATCCAAGGCATCTCCACAGGCGAACCGTTATGAAGTACAACGACCAGATTGGGCTGCACCTTCGCAATACGGCGTATCAGCTCATTCTGACACTCCGGCATACGCATATGCTTTCTGTCATATCCTTCCGATTCAAAATTATCCGGAAGTCCTGCAAAAACAACTGCCACATCTGCGGCTGCGGCTGCTTTTACTGCTTCTTCCTGTAAAGCCTCATCTACCATATCCTCTGCATCATCATAACCCTGTGCATAGACAAAATTGCCGCGTTCCTGCATACAATCCAACATAGAGGTTATTTTACAGCAGTTGATATGAGAACTTCCTCCACCCTGAAATCTCGGCTTCTTTGCATATTTTCCGATAACGGCAACCTTCTGCGTCTCCTTCAAAGGAAGAATACCATCTTCATTTTTTAACAATACCAACGTCTGTGCCGCAATTTTTCTGGACAGTTCATGCTGTGCATCTCTGTCAAATACGGCACTCTGATCCCGATGATTTTCTGCGCGATATACCATATTCAGGATCCGTTCCACAGTCTGATCCAGTACAGATTCCTCCAGTGTACCGTTCTTTACCGCTTCTACGATCAGCGCATCATTCTCGCCAAAGGAACTCGGCATCTCCAGATCCAGACCTGCCTGTAATCCCAGCACTCTGTTATTGACCGCACTCCAGTCACTGACTACCAGTCCTTCATAGCCCCACTGTTTTCTCAAAATATCCGTTAACGTCTGCCGGTTTTCCGAGCCATACACACCGTTGATCTTATTGTAGCAGCACATCACTGTCCATGGCTTTGCATTCTTAATTGCGCCCTCAAATGCTGCAAGATAAATTTCATGCATGGTCCGTTCATCCACTTCGGAAGATACGGACATTCTTCTGGTTTCCTGATTATTCAGGCAAAAATGTTTAATAGAAGTTCCGACATTCCGGCTCTGAACACCCTTAATATGTGCCGTTGCAATCTCTGTTGCCAGAAGCGGATCCTCGGAATAGTATTCAAAATTACGTCCGCAAAGAGGGGAACGCTTAATATTCACTGCCGGTCCCAAGATCACACCGACATGCTCCGCCTGACATTCTTCTCCCAACGCTTCTCCCATCTGCTGTACCAGTTCTCTGTCAAAGGAAGATGCAATTCCGCATCCGGCAGGAAAACAAACCGCCTTGATGCTGTCATTGACTCCCATGTGGTCTCCCTCCAGATCCTGCTTGCGCAGGCCGTGAGGTCCGTCAGACATCATCATTGCAGGAACCCCGTGCTTTTCAAATGCTTCCGTATGCCAAAAGTCAGCTCCGGAACACAGTGCTGCTTTTTCCTCCAGTGTCATACCGGCTATGATCTGTTTGATATCTTCCATGGCTTTTCTCCATTCCATTCACGATACTGATTACAGTTGGAAAATCTTCATACAATCATTCAGTTCTTCCGCGATCACATTCAGCTTATCGGCGTCTTCCGCAATCTCGTTCATAATATTGTTTACCTCGGTCGTAGATGCAGAAGTTTCCTGTGTACTTGCAGCATTCTCCTCCGCAATCGCTGTCAGATTCTGAACAATATCTACAACACTGCTTCTGACCTCATCCAACTGCTGTGTCTTATCATGGATCTGATTCACACCCTGGATGGAATCATCAATTCCTTTCTGTACCTCGCTAAAGATGGCATCCGTCTTCTGAACATGCTCGCTCTGTTTGTCCATGATCTCTTTCACTTCATCCATGGTCTCTACCGCATGGTTGGAGTTCTGGATCAATGCTGCCACAATATCTTCAATCTGTTTTGCTGACTCGTTCGTCTGCTCGGACAGCTTCTGGATCTGTGCGGCTACGACTGCAAATCCTCTTCCGGACTCTCCTGCGCGCGCTGCTTCAATTGTCGCATTCAGAGAAAGCAGCCCCGTTTCATCCGCAATACTTGTGATCAGCTGAGTTGCTTCCTTGATCTTTTCTGCAGAGTCATTGGTCATATTCGTCTGTCTGTAGATGACCTCTATCGCATCCTTTGCTTTATCATTGATCCGGTTCAATTCATCCAGCGTTCTGCTTGCTTCCGCACCGGATTCTTTCATCACATCCGCATTCTTATTCAGGGTAACGGCTTCTTCTTTTGTTTCTTCGACCATGTTGCCCATGATCACAACATTTTCTGTCGCATGCTGTGTTTCCTCTGCCTGGGAACCTGCTCCCGTTGCGATCTCCTGCACTGCTCTCTCGACCTGTTCTACCATTCCGGTCGAGTTCTGTGCCGATGCTTTCAGATGTGCGGCAGCCTCCATCAATGTATTGCTGTGCTGCTGTATCGTAGAAAGAATATTGATCAATTCTTCTCGCAATGCATGAACACTCCGGCTCATATTTCCAAGTTCGTCTTTTCTGTTCAGCAATTTATTGTCCACATGAACCGTCAGATTTCCTGCCGAGATCTCATCCACGATCTTAACGCCCTTATTCAAGGCTTTAATCAGGAAGTTGACTACAAAAATACCGATAATAACGCAAACCGCGATCATCCCCACCGTAACAAGCAGTATCGAAAACTGAACGCTCTGAATACTCTTGGTCAGTTCCGAGCGGAGACTGGAAACCATGATCACACCGACAGGTGGCTGGTCCGCTATTTCAATAATCGGATAATAATATGCAGAATAAGACTTTGCGTCGATATTTACATCTGCCACAAAAACGCCCTGTCCGTCATTCAGTACTTTCGATATAACAGATTCGGGAAGCGGAATATCGGTCAGTCTTTCACCTTCCTCATTCATCACGGACGAAATCATCTGCTGCGTGCCATAATATACGGTTACTTCCATACCACTGCCCTTTACAGAGTCAACAATTTCCGTACTCTGTGAAATATTCATGGTATTTCCCTTTTTGAAATCACCGTTTTCATCCAGACGGTAATTTCCCTTGGGCAGATTATATGTATTGTAAATGGAAATTGCAGTCGCTTCCATTCCCGAGGAATTCTGCTCTTCCATTGCGGTCTGTATCTGTGCAGACGACACAACGAAAATAATCACTCCCATAATGATAATCGGCAATGCAACCAACATTAGTATTTTTTGCTTTAGTTTCATACGCGCCACTCCCTTTCTGTGATACTATTACTGAAAGTGCTTATATTATACAACAATTTACTTTTTTTTTCATCAAATATATGATTTTTTACCAAGAAAATTTTAGATTTTTCATTCCATTTGAACTATTTTACCAAACATTACCAATATTTTATGCTAATCCTCTCGGAATTGACATCTATGTCATTTTTAATCCCCTTATAGTCCCGGACATACCTTTTGAACAACCATTTCATACATCGGTGTCGGAACATGGTATTGTCTGCCAAGACGCACAACCTCACAGAGCAATCCGTCGATCTCCGACTCTTTTCCCGCTGCAATATCCCTCTGCATGGAAGTTGTTGCACTTCCCGCCAGCGAATCCAGAATGGCAAGGTTATTTCTCACAATATCCACCTGAAACGGAATTCCCATCGCTACAGCCAGTGCATCAATCTCCTTGATCAATGCCACAAAGAGATCCCTTTCATCGCCTGTTTTTTGAAAGCGTGATGCATCCGCATCATAGTACAGCCCTGCTGCCGCCATCGGAGATACATACGAAAATTTCTGCAATGCATCCCTTCGTATTTGATCCGATAAAATTGCTTCAATACCGGAATCTTCCAGATCCTGTTTTACCACAAAAAGTTCTCTGCATAATTTTTCCGGTTCACGCACTCCATATACGATTCTGAAAATAGAACCGTTCATTTGGATTTTTCCCGGCTCACTGATCTGAGAGGCCACATAAATGCAGCCGTCTGTCACCAGAATATCCGGCAATTCTTTCTGAAGCCTGCTGCCTGTTCCATAGATGTTCAGTATCGGGATCACAATCGTATGACTGCCTGCAACTCTTCGTATAAAAGGCACTGTATCCGCAAGGGAATATCCTTTGACACATACAAATATCACATCCGGTGTTTCTTCATAATGTTCCATGTCCACAGCATGCACCGGTATCACCTCATCCTCCCGATTCGGACATATCAGACAAATTCCTTTCTCCTGCATTTTTGCAAGATGTGCACCTCGTGCAATCACTGTCACATCTTTACCGGCTCTGCTCATATAAGCAGCAATACAGCCTCCGGTTCCTCCCGCACCTATCACGCAATATTTCATTTTTTTCTCCATTCGTTCGCTCGTATTCTTTTTATTCTGCAATCGGTTCTCTATCATTTTTTCTTAAAAAACCGGAAAGCGGACTTCTTTGCATTTTTCTTTCCTGCTACCGTCTTTTGTCCGCTGGTTTGCTTCCCGGATTCTTGATATCCCGTGGCTGCACTCTGTACCGGATTCTCCTTGGTCTTGATCTCCAGCGTATGCCCCGGATGAATGTCCGGTCTGTGATACACATAAGCATCTGTATCATACCCGTAGTCCCTATTTTCTCCGGTAATCAATTTTTTTCGCTGTCCCGTATGATCATGACGTCTGCGTTTTTCCGATACTGCGTTTCCGTCCGTTCTAACATCCTTTGGTTTTTCTCCGTTCCCAAATCCACGCTCTCTTCGGACTCTTTGTTCCGTTTCTGCACTTTGTTTCTTTCGATTCTTTTGTTCCGCTTCCGTACTTCGCTTCTTTTGATTCTTTTGTTCCGCTTCCGTACTTCGCTTCTTTTGATTCTTTTGTTCCGCTCCCGCACTTCGCTTCTTTCGGTTGTTTGCTTCCGTTCCCCGGCGCTGATCCTTGCCCGCTCTATGAGTCACTCCGTTCGTCCGCCTGTCGCGAGAATGTACTACCTCCGGAATCTCCTCGCTTTCTTCTCCCATCGCAAGTTTCAAAAGAGCAGTCGCGGCATCGAAAGCACTCATCTGTTCCCGTTCCATCCATTCTCTGAGAAGTTCCTTTGCCTTGGTCAGATCCTGTTCCCGGCGGATGTCCCGTATCTGTTCCAGAATTTTCTCTGATTTTACATGCTCGACTTCACCGACAGACGGCAGCTGTCCCTTTTCGATTCTGGTATTGCAAAAACGTTCTATCTCCCTGAGCCGGCTACGTTCTCTTCCGGTTACCAGCGTAAATGATTTCCCTGTCCGTCCTGCACGTCCTGTTCGTCCGATTCTGTGAACATAATATTCAATATCCTGCGGCACATCATAGTTAAAGACCGCTTCCACATCATCCACATCAATCCCTCTTGCCGCCACATCCGTTGCGATCAGGATATTGACCGTACCGCCGCGAAAACCGTTCATCACACGGTCTCTCTGTGCCTGTGACAGATCTCCGTGAAGTCCTTCTGCCTGATACCCTTTCTCTTTCAGGTACTTTGCAAGCTCATCCACCATCTTTTTGGTATTACAGAAGATCAGACTCCTTGTAGGAGCATAATACTCCAACAGCCGCGCTGTCACTTCCTTTTTGGTGTCATGTCTGACCTCATAGCAGTACTGTTTCACAAGCGGAATCGTCAATTCCTTCGGTGTTACCTTCACATATTCAGCATCGGTCTTCTGATAAGTATGCGTAATATCCAGAATCGGCTGCGGCATCGTTGCCGAAAACAGTGCCGTCTGCCGTTCCTTTGGCACATCTTTCAAAATCTGTTCTATATCCTCGCGAAAACCCATATTGAGCATCTCATCCGCTTCATCCAGCACAACCATCCGAAGCGTCTGAAGTCTGAGGGTGTGCCTGCGCATATGGTCCATCACACGTCCCGGCGTTCCCACGATGATCTGTACTGCCTTCAGCGCCTTGATCTGTCTGCCGATCTCCTGCCCGCCGTAAACCGGCAGAATCTTAATTCCGTGCATATATTTAGCAAATTTCCGAAGTTCCTCGGCAGCCTGGATCGCAAGCTCTCTGGTCGGACACAGCACGATTGCCTGAACATCCCGGCATTCCGGATCTGTATTTTGCAAAAGCGGTATTCCAAACGCCGCCGTCTTTCCGGTGCCCGTCTGAGCCTGTCCGATCACATCCTTCCCTGCAAGCAGCGCAGGAATCGTCTGTTCCTGTATCGGTGTAAATCGTGTAAATCCCATTTCTGCAAGACTTCTGACGATCCTCTTATCCACGCCCAGCTCCTGCGCCTGTTTTTTAATCTCTTCTGTCGTTTTTACAGATCTGTCCGACTTATGATCCGTTCTTTTATCTAAATCACCATTCCTATAATTATCCATATTTTCCTTTCTGTTACACACAGTACGATTCCCTGCTGTTCTTTCTCCTCTCCTATACTTCTATGATTAGGCGATTGCGAAACTCTGACCGTAAGGCGAAACCAATGCTGATAAACCTATCGGTGACCGGTACTGTGAGTCCGTCGGTACTTAGGTGCC
>JBJFCE010000018.1:0-17914 GCA_051888775.1 Lachnospiraceae bacterium
CGTCCGTAACGGTACATAAGGTGCCCAAATACGGCACCTAAGTACCGACGGACTCCCAGTACCCACCACTGACAGGTCGATCGGTGCCCGTTCCATTCTGATGACGGAATTTTGATGCTCATATTCTCTCATTTTACTCTGTTCTTTTTATACAAAATCGGCTATAATTGGGATAGTAAATTTCGTACAGATATCTGCTGACCAAATGGAAAATGCCCCATTTTTAAGCTTCGGCAGATTGTATCAATCTACGGTTGGAGGTGTGCCGTGAATATACTGATGGAACAACAGGATACGCTGAATTCTCCTTATGAGGCATTTCTCTATGATACAAGTCATGACTGCTTTCCGATCAAAGCACACTGGCATTATTTCATGGAGCTGATCTATATGGAATCCGGAACCGGTCTGATCTCCTGCGACGGTACGGAGTATCTTGTACGCCCCGGCGACATGATTCTCTTTCACCCGCAATCGGTGCATTCCATATATTCCTCTCAGGATCAGTTGATTTACTCCGTCCTGAAATTTGATATTAACAACCTGCATATTAACAGCAGCTATACCCCGCATCTTGGCAGCATCTTTAAAAGTGCGGTCAATGAAGAGACTGCTCCTGTGTACTTTCCTGCCAACCTGTTGTATCACTATCCGGTTGCAGAGGAATTTCATTCCTGCATTCAGGAGATTAGCCATAAGGATTACGGTTATGATATCCGCTTTCAGTCCATAGTCTCCTCTTTGCTCGTAGAGATTCTCCGCATCTGGCGCAAAAACGGTTTTGATACGGACAAGGTAGCTTTACCGTCCCCCGATATCAATTCCCTTTATACCATTGTGGAATATATTGATGAACATTCCAACGAACCGCTGATGGTCAAAGATCTGGCAGACCGCTGCGGTATGAGCTATTCCTATTTTGCATCCAGCTTCAGGCAACTGTACGGGCAATCCTGCAAGGACTACATCGAATTTATCCGTATTTCCAAAGTGAAGGACTACTTGCTGTTTACCAGCTTTGACCTTTCGTATATCAGTCAGGATACCGGCTTTTCGGACTGCAGTCATTTGATCAAGACCTTTAAAAAAATAACCGGAACCACACCTAAGCAGTTCCGGCTGTCGCATGTAAAAGAAAAAACGCAGGCGCGCGGATAATAGGGTAGCACACCACATGTGCACGACAATCGGTACATATCAATCAACAGGAAGCGTCACACCAAATAAAAAAATGATCTCTCCACCGGCATCGGTACATTAATTTGCTCGGCTCACGTTCCTAAGGCTGTCGCAAATTGATGTACCGATGCCGGTGGAGAGATCATTTTTTATTTGGTGTGACGCTTCCTGTTGATGAATATGCACCGATTGTTGTGTACATGTGGTGTACTACCTTGCCTTCTTCCAGCTCATTTTCATTTCAAACTTTTCACCCTGATATTTCTTCACATGCTTGAATACGACCACGCTGCCCATGATCACGCATCCGAGGCAGATTGCCTTATTGGCAACATTCAGGCAGACCGTTACCAGAAAGCAGATAAAGGTCACAATGGAACGGTACAAATGCGGATAAATTCTGAAAACCAGAGAAAATAACAAATAGAATACGATCAGATAACAGAGTGGACGCCACTCCGGTAATAATCCGATCAGGCAACCGAAAGAAACCGCAATTGCTTTTCCTCCCGAAAGTTTCCGCGGATACGGAACCGGAAAGGCATGCCCAAGCACAGGTGCACATAATACCAATGCAAACATCCAATTCCGCGGATCCAGCGAATGTGCAACGATCCATACCGGTATTGCTCCTTTTGCAAGCTCACAGACAAGCACCAGAATACCCGTCGGTATTCCGGCAAAGTGAAATGCATTGGCAGCTCCGGGATTCTGATCATCACTCAACTTTGTAATATCCTTTTTCTGAAGCCACAGTGGAAGCCAGTATGCATATAAAACACTGCCCGATAAATATCCGATGATACTCCAAAACAAATAACTCATCCTAGTCTCCGTTCTGCTGTACTTTTTCACAAGCTGTTTCCCGGATTGCCTGTTCCATCAGATCCACAATCTGCTTTGCCGCATCCGGATGTATATAGTTACGCTGTGCTTTTTTCATAACGTTTGCCATTTCCTCATCATGTGCCAGCATGATTCCCTGCGCGATCTGTGTTCTCATGCGGGATGAGCCAAGTGACATTCCTCTCGCCTGAAAGAATTCCATGTTACAGTTCTCACATCCCGGGATCGGATCCGTATGTACAAGCGGTACATTTCTGACTGCCGCTTCTGTAGTCGTAAGACCTCCCGGCTTTGTAAAGACCACATTACTTGCCATCATATAATCCGCTACCTGTCTGGTATATCCAATGACATACACATGGTCTTTTCGCTTCATTTCCTTTTCCAGAATCCGCTTCATCCGCTTATTGTTTCCACAGATAATGACAACCGTATCCTCTGTGCCGATACGTTCCACGAGCTCATGTGCAAACAACGGTACTTTTCCGAAGCCCATGCTGCCTGCCATGACCAGATACTGTATTCCCTCAGCCGGCAGCTTCAGACGTTTTCGTGCCGCTGTCATACTATCGGCTTTGGAAAAAGCAAGTCCGGTCGGAATTCCACAGGAATAGATCTTCTCATTCGGGATTCCTCTGCGTACACATTCATCCCTCAATTCCTCCTGTGCTATGACATAATAATCCGCTCTTGTTTCTTCAAAGAAGGGGATACAGGTATAATCCGTTGCCACAAATAAGAACGGCTGCTGCAGCATCTGTTTTCTTTTCATATGGGTAAGTGTTTCGGCACAGTACAAATGCGTTGTAAGAACGGCATCACAGGGATGTTTTTCCAAATATTGCGCAACATACGGTGCCATTCTGCTGTTGAGCCAATATACCGGTGACCAGATTCTGTGAGAGGTCAACTTTGATGCAAGAAAATATCCGATTCGGAACAAAACCGGAACATATTTAACAATTCCCACATAGATACCACCTACAATCTTGGCTCTGCGTTTTGTTGCAAGGGCCATCATATCCAACGCCTTTGCTTCATATCCCATCGTATTCAGCGTTTCCTCCAGTGCCCGCGCTGCCGCATGGTGGCCTCCGCCCGTACTGCAAGAGAGTATTATAACCCGCTTTCCTGCCATTGTTTTTTGTCTCCTTATCTTAGGCGATTGCGAAACTCTGTCCGTAAGCAGCACCGGTTCTGCTTACGGACAGAGTTTTGCAATCGCCTATCAAACATTTTTCATCTGTTCTTCCATACAAGACCGACGGAAGGACTTACAGCACCTGCCAAGGATTCTCTTCTCCGTCCATAAAACGTTTACATCCGATCAACGAATCCGCTACCATGGTGCGAATGGCATTTTCCGTATAAAATGCCATATGATGACTGACTGTGACATTTGGGAACCCCCTTAAAACTGCCAGATCTCTGTTTTTCAAAATATCCGATTTATGATCATAATAATAAAGTCCAAACTCATTCTCCACAACATCCAGTGCCGCCGCACCGATCTTCCCGTTCTCAATCTCTTCGATCAATGCCGGAATATCGATCAGAGAACCGCGCGCCGTATTGACAATGATAACGCCGTCCTTCATTTTTTCCATGTTCGCATGGTTGATCAGATGGAAGTTCTGTTCCGTGAGCGGTGTATGTAAAGTAATCACATCTGCCTCAGCGAATAAAGTATCCAATTCCACATATTCCGCATGCTCCTTTACTTCCTCGGACGGATACAGATCATAGGCAAGGATCTTACATCCGAATCCCGTCAGATCGCGGATCACGGTTCTGCCGATTCTGCCCGTGCCGATCACACCGACTGTCAGATCCTTGAGTTCCTTTCCGAGACACCCCTGCAGGGTATAATCCTGAATATTGGTTCTCTCAAGAATACGCTTCATATTCCGCAGACTCATCAGGATCAGCATCACTGCATAATCCGCCACACCATCCGGTCCGTAAGGCGCATTCGCCACATGGATCCCATACTCTTTTGCTGCTTCCAGATCAATATGATCATATCCGATGGTTCTGGTCGCAAGATATCTGACACCGACCTCATGGAACTTTGCAACAAGCTCCCGCGGTATCTTAGAGGTAATGATATCCGCACACTCGCATCCCCTTGCCAGTTCTATATTGGACAGATTGGGGGCATCATGACATATAACCAATTCGATCCCCAACTCTTGACTATATCGGTCAAACCATTTTTTCTCATCAAAATCACGATAATTATAGACTGCTACCTTCATTCTTTTTCGCTTCCTTTTTTTGCTTTCTTATCTTTCAGTTTTTCGATCAGTTCACGCTTGATCTCATTATATTTATTGTCATTGAGCCAATCGATATCATCATCCGCATCATCACTGAAGCTCATCGTCATCAGTTCCTCCTGGAGCTGTTCTTTATCACTCTCGGCTTCATGCAGACACTTTAGATCCTCATCATCCAGTTTTCTGAAATCATTCACCTTTTTTACCAACAGGCGGAGACTGTTTTTAGGCGTATCAAATACTCCCGCATCATTCAGTGTGATCAGGATAATGCCGATCGGAACCGCAATGATCATACCGAATACTCCGGCAAGCTTATAGCCGATATACAATAAAAACAGCGTAGGAATCGGCTTTACGCCTATCGAATCCCCGATAAACTTCGGTTGGATCAGCTGTCTGATCAGCTGCCCCGCCCCCCAGATGATCAATAGTCCGATTGCAGTCCTGTAATCGGCGCTGATGAATTTTATAACTGCCCACGGGATCAGCACGGTTCCGGTTCCGAAGACCGGCAGCAGATCCAGTATCGCAATCAGAAGCGCGAACAAAAATGCATAATCGATCCCAAGGATCATCAGACCGATGACTAACAGGATATACATCCAGATTTCAATCCGAAACTGGGCAATAAAATAACCTCCGACTGCCTTTTTCATGCTCCTGTAACCGATCAGCCATTTCTGCTGAATGGAGAGCGGAATATATTTTCTGAAAAACTCCGTCAGATAGTCTCTTTCCGCAACAAAGAAATACGCGGACAAAATACACATGATCACACCGATCAAAATGCTCGGGAGTCCTTTTGCGAAATTCCCGATCGCATTCATCGTAGGACTGCTGATTTTGCCGACAAACGTTCCAATATAAGTACTCAGGTTATTTACAACAGAAGTAACGGTATTCTGCACTTCTTCCGGGAGACGCATGTAGTAAACCTCCCATTTTTTTCCGACCTCATTCAGATCCGCCTCCAGATTCTGCCAGATCGCCGGCAAATCGGAGATAAAATTAACCGCCTCTGTAACCAGCTTGGCAATAGCCGCATAGCCGATGCCGATGACTGCTGCAATAACCAGTACGATAACAAACACAGAACCTGCCTTACGCCTGATCTTCAGTTTGTTTTCAAAAAAGTGTACGAGCGGATTTGCGATCGCTGCAATGATCCAACCGATCACAAAGGGCATAAAGAATAAAAACAGCTTAGGCACCAGACAGATTGTCAGTAACAAAACGCTCAATGCGATCAGTAGATTCAGCGTTACTTTCAGATATTGCTTAAAGTCTTTATTCATCCCTTTTCCTCCCTTCGTTATTCTCCGGCAAGCAAACTGTCGATATAATCATATATTTCTTCCCGCCCCTGTTTGGACTGTGCCGAAAACGGGAAAATTAAAGTTCCTTTTTCGGTTTCCAGACCGGTGCGGATCATCTTCAGATGTTTCTGAACCTGACTCCGGTTGATCTTATCCAGCTTGGTCGCAATGATGACCGGATGATATCCCTGATCCAGAATCCAGCGGTACATCAGTTTATCGTTGGCGGACGGCTCATGCCGGATATCGATCAGCAAAAATACCGCCTTTAACTGCTTGGAGCGATGAAGATAATTCTCGATCATCCTGCCCCACTTTTCCTTGACCTCCTGCGATACTGATGCATAGCCATATCCGGGCAGATCCACCAGATACAGATTTCCGTTGATATTATAAAAATTGATTGTCTGCGTTTTCCCCGGCTTCTCGCTCACTCTGGCAAATGATTTACGGTTCATCAGCGCATTAATCAGAGATGACTTTCCGACATTACTCTTTCCGGCAAATGCAATCTCCGGAAACTGATTGTCCGGTATACTGCTGGTAATCCCGCATACTGTTTCCAATTCCACACTCTTGATAACCAAATTTCTGCTCCCTTCTGACTGTGTCTGCCACTGATCACACGCTTCCGGCTTATGATGCTTTTACCGGGCGCTCCCGGTTATCCTGCAAATGCCAGCGCGATGACTTCATCCATATTCTCCACAAAATGAATGGTAAGTCCTCCCGTGATTTCTTTAGATATTTCCTCCACATCCCTTTCGTTTTCCTTCGGAACAAGCACGGTCGTAATGCCGGCTGTCGCCGCCGCAAGCAGCTTTTCTTTTAATCCGCCGATCGGCAGAACGCGCCCACGCAGCGTAATCTCACCTGTCATGGCAAGATCCGCTTTCACCGGAATTCCGGTGATCGCCGACAGCATCGCTGTTGCCATTGTGATTCCGGCACTGGGACCGTCCTTGGGAACAGCGCCTTCCGGGATATGTATGTGGAAATCATTTTTCTTAAAGCAGTCTGCCGGAATATGATACTTACTGCTGACGGAACGGATATAACTGATCCCCGCCATGGCAGATTCTTTCATCACATCTCCCAGCTGTCCGGTCAGTTCGATCTCTCCTTTACCCGGCATCTTATTGACCTCTATCTGCAGTGTTTCCCCACCGACACTGGTCCATGCAAGTCCTCTGACGATCCCGACCTCATCGGTCTGATTTTTCTGATCCGGACGATATTTTATCTTCCCGAGATAATGTTCCAGATTATTGCATGTGACACGAACCGTCTTCTTATGACCCTGTAAAATCTCGCGTGCCGCCTTTCGGCAGATCTGACCGATCTTCCGCTCCAGCTCACGCACACCGGCCTCTCTCGTATAGCCGCTGATGATCTGCTTTAATGCAGTGTCGCTGACGGACAGCTGCGCCGGCTTTAATCCGTTTCTCGTAAAGAGCTTCGGTATCAGATGTTCCTTTGCGATATGGAACTTTTCATTTGCGGTATAACTTGTGACCTCGATGATCTCCATACGGTCTAATAACGGTCTTGCAATCGTTTCCACACTGTTTGCCGTTGCAATAAAGAACACCTCGGACAGATCCACCGGGATTTCCACATAATGATCCCGGAAATGACTGTTCTGTTCTCCGTCCAATACCTCTAAAAGTGCAGATGCGGTATCTCCTTTATAATCACTGCTGACTTTATCGATTTCATCCAAAAGGATCAGCGGATTTTTGACTCCCGCCTGACGCAGTCCCTGGATCATGTGTCCCGGCATGGCTCCCACATAGGTTCTGCGATGTCCTCTGATCTCGGCTTCATCCCGCACACCGCCAAGGCAGATTCGGATATATTTTTTATTCAGCGCTTCCGCAACCGACTTTGCAATCGAAGTCTTACCGGTTCCCGGAGGTCCTACCAGACAGATAATCGTACTGTCGCTTTTCTTGGTCAGGCTGCGTACCGCAAGAAATTCAAGAATACGCTCCTTGACCTTTTCCATTCCGAAATGATCCCGCTCCAGAATCTCCTCTGCATGTGCGATATCTTTATTGTCCTTTGACATCTTATCCCACGGAAGCTCTAGCAGTGTCTCGATATAGGCACGCTCCACGGCACTCTCTGAGCTGCTGCCTGCAATGCTCTTAAAACGCGCTATTTCTTTGCGTATCTTCTCCTTAACTTCTCCCGACGCTTTCAGCTTTTCCACTGCCTCCGCAAACTGATCGGCATCCGAAAAAGTATGATCGTCTCCGAGTTCCTCACGGATATATCCCAGCTGTTCCCGCAACAGGTATTCTTTCTGGTTCTTTTCTACCCGTTCTTTGACCCCCTGACTCAGTTCTACCTTGATCTTGGCAACCTCCACCTCATGATAGATCAGATCTGCCGCGATCCGGTATCGCTCTGTCACATTGACAGCCTCAAGAACCTCCTGCTTTCTGCGATAATCCACCGGCATATTCATAACTGCCTGATCAATACCTCTGCCGAGTGTATCAATCTCATCCATATGCAGACCGAAAGCTTTTCCTACTTTCGGATAATACTGACCGTACAGTCCGACCAGTTCCTTGATATGAGAAAGGCATGCCTCCTGCTCCGGAGAATCCGGCTCGTCTTCATCCTCAAGAATCTCAT
Source organism: Lachnospiraceae bacterium (assembly GCA_051888775.1). Classification (GTDB taxonomy): domain Bacteria; phylum Bacillota; class Clostridia; order Lachnospirales; family Lachnospiraceae; genus JBJFCE01. The sequence goes on from JBJFCE010000018.1 coordinate 8,270, forward strand.
AGCTGCCTTCCAGATACAGTTCACTTTCAGTCAATTCCCGCAAACGCGCTCTGTATTTTCCTTCTACCATCACCCGCAACACTTTGCCGGGCAGCTTGGTAATCTGCCTGATCACGGCAATTGTTCCGACAGAATACAGATCTGCAACTGTCGGATCCAGAATCTGGGCATCCTTCTGAGTCACCAGCAGAATCTGCTGACCCTGCATCATGGCACGTTCCACGGCAGCCACGGATTTTTTTCGGTTTAAATCAAAATGTATGATCAAATGAGGAAATACCGTTAATCCCCGCAATGCAACTACCGGCATGACCTCCGTCTGAATTTCCAATTCTTCCATTTTCTTCTCCCCAGTCCGTATACTTACGGACACAGTCTTTTCATCTTTCATTTCCATTCCATAAATGCACAAAACGCCGCCATCAGGCGACGTTTTGTCATCATTTCGTCAATCAACTTGCTTCCGCAGGACTCTTCATCGTCTTTCCGCATGAATTACCGTAGGTTCACTTACTCCGTCCACGACATCCTTTGTGATGATACATTCTTCGATTGTTTCATCCGAAGGAATCTGATACATCAGATCCATCATGACAGACTCCATAATGGAACGCAGTCCTCTGGCACCTGTTTTTCTTTCCATCGCCTTTTCAGCAATTGCTTCAATGGCATCCGGCTCAAATGTCAGTTTGACATGATCGAAACTGAACAGCTTCTGATATTGCTTGATCAGTGCACTTTTCGGCTCCTTGAGAATCCTGATCAGTGCATTTTTGTCCAATCCTTCCAATGAAATATTGATCGGAACACGACCTACAAACTCTGGAATCAATCCGAATTTTACAAGATCCTGAGGCGTTACCTGTGAAAGCAGCTTGCCCAGATCTTTCTCTGCTTTATCTGCAATCTCTGCATTGAAACCGATAGACTTTCGGTCCAGTCTGGTTTCCACGATCTTCTCAAGTCCGTCAAATGCACCGCCGCAGATAAAGAGAATATTGGTCGTATCAATTTGGATCAGTTCCTGATGAGGATGCTTTCTGCCGCCCTGCGGAGGTACGGAAGCAACCGTTCCCTCTACAATTTTTAACAGTGCCTGCTGAACGCCTTCACCTGATACATCTCTCGTAATGGAGACGTTTTCGCTCTTTTTGGTAATCTTATCGATCTCGTCAATATAAATGATACCGTACTGTGCACGTTCCACATCATAATCGGCAGCCTGAATCAGCTTTAACAGGATGTTTTCCACATCTTCGCCGACATAACCGGCTTCAGTCAGTGTCGTTGCATCTGCAATCGCAAACGGTACATTGATGATCTTGGCCAAGGTCTGTGCCAGATAGGTTTTGCCGGAGCCGGTCGGTCCGATCATAATAATATTGCTCTTCTGGAGTTCTACACCGTCATCATCCTGCGGTGCCGTCACTCTCTTATAATGATTGTAAACGGCAACCGAAAGCACCTTTTTGGCCGCTTCCTGACCGATGACGTACTGATCCAGAAATTCTTTGATCTCTACCGGTTTTAAAAGATTGATCTCCAGATCTTCCGAAACCACTTCATCATCGACTTCTTCATCAATGATATCCGAGCAGATATCGACACACTCATCACAAATATAGACACCGGACGGCCCTGCTATCAACTTTTTCACCTGTTCCTGCGTTTTACCGCAAAAGGAACATCTGATTTCTTTGTCGTCTGAATTCTTTGAAGCCATTTGGCGTTACTCCCCGGTCTTTCCTGTTATTTTATTACTTCTTAGTCTTCTTTCTTTTCGACTTCGGTACGATTGGACACAACTCTGTCAATCAGTCCGTAAGCCATTGCTTCCTCTGCAGTCTTCCAGTTATCACGCTCGGTATCCGCTGCAATTTCCTCATAAGGTCTTCCGGTATTCTGGGCAAGGATACGATTCAGACGCTCTTTTGTCTGCTGAATATGTCTTGCTGCAATCTCGATCTCGGTAGCCTGTCCCTGCGCTCCACCAAGCGGCTGATGAATCATGATCTCCGCATTGGGAAGTGCCAGTCTCTTTCCTTTGGCACCGCCTGCAAGCAGGAATGCACCCATGCTGGCAGCCATACCGATACACATGGTGGAAACATCACATTTCAGATACTGCATCGTATCATAGATTGCCATACCCGCCGTAACGGATCCTCCCGGACTGTTGATATACAGATGGATATCCTTGTCCGGATCCTCTGCCTCCAAAAACAGCATCTGTGCTACTACAAGGCTTGCCGTTGTATCGTTTACCTCTTCTCCGAGAAAAATGATTCTTTCCTTAAGTAATCTGGAAAAAATGTCATAGGAGCGTTCTCCGCGGCTCGTCTGTTCAATGACGTAAGGTACTAAACTCATGTCTTATGACCTCCTTTATGATCTCCTGATAATTTTAAGCATATCGCTTTTACTGCTATTATCCGGCGATTACTGAAAATCTTCAAGAAACCATCCGCTTATTTTCGAATCTTTTAATATTTTTTAGATTATTTTTCTTTTGCGTTGTTCACTACGAATTCCACTGCTTTTCTGATCGCAACATCAAGCATCAGCTCTTTCTTCTCTTTGTCACCGAGCAGCTCCTTCACTTTATCTGCTTCCATCTGATAGATCTCAGCCAGCTTCTTTACTTCTTCTTCGTAATCAGCATCATCGGTTGTAATGTTCTCTGCTGCTACGACAGCCTCCAGTACCAGTCTGGATTTGATTCTCTTTTCTGCTGTCGGTTTTACCTGCTCTAACATCTTGTCATGATCCAGACCTGTGAACTGATAATACTGCTCAAGCGTCAGACCCTGCATGGACAGTCTCTGTGCAAAATCATCTACCATCTGTCTCTGCTGTGTCTCGATCATTGCTTCCGGAATATCCATCTTTGCATCTGCTACGATTGCTTCAATAACAGCTTCTTCCTTTTTATCTTTTGCTTCTGCTTCTTTCTTCTCAGCCAGCTTTTTCTTTACATCTTCTTTGTACTCTGCAAGAGTGTCAAATTCGGAAACTTCGCTTGCAAATTCATCATCCAGCTCCGGAAGCTCCTTCTCCTTGATCTCCTTTACGGTACACTTAAATACAGCTGCCTTGCCCTTTAAGTTCTCTGCCTGATAATCCTCAGGGAAAGTAACGTTTACTTCTACTTCCTTATTCAGCTCGGCACCGACAAGCTGCTCCTCAAAGCCCGGAATGAATGCACCGGAACCGATGGTCAGAGGATAATTCTCACCCTTGCCGCCTTCAAATGCAACACCGTCTACAAAGCCTTCAAAATCAAGCACGGTCATATCACCGTCTTTTACTGCTCTGTCTTCTACTGTGATCTCTCTTGCATTGCTCTCACGCTCTTTGTCAATTGCCGCATTTACTTCATCTTCGGTAACTTCGGTATCGATCTTGTCAATCTTTACACCTTTGTATTTTCCAAGGGAAACTTCCGGCTTTAACGCAACCATTGCAGTAAAGACAAAAGGCTTGCCTTCTTCGATCTGTGTAACTTCGATGGAAGGCTGGGATACGATTTCTTCCTCACACTCATCCAGCGCTTTTGCATAAGCTTCCGGAATCAGAATATTGGCTGCATCCTCAAGAAATACACCCTTTCCGTACATCTGCTCGATCATCTTGCGGGGTACCTTGCCTTTACGGAAGCCCGGAACGCTGATCTTATTTTTACTTCTCTGATATGCGGTTTCAATCGCTTTATCCAGTTCCTCTGCGGATGTTTCAATGGTCAGTTTTGCCATGTTTTTTTCCAGTTTTTCAACCTGTAAACTCATGTTATGTTTTCCTCCTTAACGTCCTACCGTGAATCTCATTATATGTCCATTATCCCATATTCACAGTCATTGTAACAGTATATCATAGCTTTTCAAAAAAAACTAGTTCTTTTTGGCAAACTGCACACACTTTGCGTCAAATAACGCTATATCATTTTCCTGATGTGTGGTAAACAACAGACTTCTGCCGTCCTGATGTGCCAAAATAAATGCCGCTGTCCTCTCTCTGTTCTCCTCATCCAGTCCCGTAAAAGGTTCATCCATCAGGAGCAGATTCCCGCCCGCAAGGCAGGCACGCACTACCGCCACCCGACGTCTCATGCCTCCGCTTAACTGATCGACCGGCCGGTCCAGCGCCTCTCCCGGCAAAAGTTCCTGCAATGCCTGACGAATCTGCTCCTCATTTTCTTTCAGGCAGACCATCTTCACATTATCGACCGCACTGTAAGAAGAGCAAAGCCGATCTTCCTGAAAAACGCTTGATGCCTTTACATGGTCCTGTAAAAGCAGCAGTCTAAACCATGTGGTCTTACCGCAGCCGGACTCTCCCATGATGCCGACTCTGTCACATTGGGATAAGGTAAGTTCCGGCGTTTGTATGCGTGTGCCGCTGTCATACTTTTTTTCCATGGGTGCAAAGGCAAATGCACTCTCCCGCTCCGGCTGCTTTTCCCTGCTGCCGCAAAGTACACAGATTCTGGCACTTCCAAGCCACTCAAGCAGTGCCAGGATTCCTTTCTCACACAGGAAGCTGAGCAGCAATACGACTACGGTCCATGCAAGCACCCCTTCGGTATCCAGATAGATTTTGGACAGATACATTTTTTCTCCGATGGAGAATTCCGGTATCCCGATAACTTCCGCTGCGATCCCTGACTTAAACGCCATTCCGATCGTCACCCGCACCGCACTGAGCAGATAGGGCATCAGCGCAGGGCGATATATATGCAGGATCCTGTTCATACACCGCATGGAAAAGCTTTCAGCCATCTCCAGCATGTCCTTTGGCGTCTGCGAAAGTCCGGTCCATGTGTTAATGTAAATATAAGGAAATACCACCAGAAATGCGATCGGAACCGCCAGATTCTTAGAACCTGCCCAGATCAATACCAATACCACAAATGCCGCTACCGGTATCGCTTTCATCGCCGCAACCACAGGCTCCAGAAAAAGCTTTACCATCCGAAAACGGTATGCCAGACTGCCGAATACAAGTCCTGCCAAAAGTCCCGAAAAAAAGCCTGCCAGAATCCGGCACAACGTTCCTGCTACGGAAAGGTAGAAAGAACGTTTTCCCAATTCCTCAAAAAGCCGCAGCAATACATCCACCGGTCCGGCAAGCAATATTTTATTGTGAATCAGATAAGCAACGCCCTGCCAGACTGCCAGCCAGAATATCAGCACGGCAGCCTTGACCCATACACTGCTTTTTCTCTTGTCTTTCATACAAAAGCCTCATTCATCACCAAATCCAAAACGCGGATCAGAAAACATATGCACCGCAGTTTTACGGAATATAATAGAAATCATCCCCCGGAAGTGAGCCGCCCACAAAAGATGCATCCTGATCGGCAAGCACTTTCAGATATCCGGAAAGTGCGCTTTTCATCTCTTCTCCGTCCATAAAGATAATATTACAATACGGAAGTGCTTTCTGCGCAACTGCCGCTTTTTCCACGATACCATAATTCTCTATGAGTTGTGCCGCTTCTTCTATATGATCGTTGGCATACTGTGCAGACTGCTCATGCTCCTGTAGGAACGTCATAACCGTTTCCGGATATGCTTCCAGAAATTCCTTTCGCACGACTGTCACTCCTGTTACCAGCATGCTGCCGCTTTCTCCCTGAACGGCATTCCACTGCGCGGTCATATCCAGAACCGTCACAATATCCGTATTCTGGAGCTGTAACGCAGTGACATACGGCTGAGGCAGCAGTCCGACCGCATCCGGCTGTTGGGCCAATACCGCAGCTACCTCCGCAGATTCTGACTTGTATTCCAATGTGACCTCGGACAGATCAATACCGTTTTGTGCAAGCAGATATTGTAATACAAAATCCGGCGTTGTTCCTTTTCCGGTCAGATAGATTGTTCTGCCCTTCAAATCTTCCATGGTCGTAATACTGTCATCCGCAGATACAATATACAAAACGCCGAGCGTATTGATGTCGATGACACAGACACCTCCCTCGGTCTTTTGATACAGTACGGATGCCACATTTGCCGGAACCAGTACAATATCCAGATCTCCGGAGATCACGGACGGAAGCAGCATGTCCGCAGTTGCTTCCATTGTAAATTCATAATGATTGTCTGTCTGATTCTGCTCATTCAATTCCATCAGACGTACTAATCCCATAGAAGTCGGACCCTTCATGGAACCGATGCGCACTACCTCTGCCAATTCGTTTTCTACCGTATCCTGCCCGTCCGCTGTCCCCTGCTTGCCGCAGCCGACCAACATCAGCCCCGACAGTAACACTGCCATAAATTTGATCAAAGTTCTTTTTTTTATCATAACACTCCTCCTGTTCGTCCATCCCTTCCGGATGACCGTGTGCTATTCCGTTAAAAATATAACACACTCTTTTCCACCCTTCAACCCCAAAACGTATCCACCATATCAACAGGGCTGCCGCACTTACGATAAAATCGTAAGCACAACAGCCCCGCCTAAAAATTGATGCTCTTTTTATGCCCGGTGAGACCGGGCTTCTACATCCACAAAAGCCACTCGGCTATTATTTCATGGACTCTTCCTGCTTTCTGATCATCTGTCTTACCATCTCGCCACCGATAGAACCAGCCTCACGGGAAGTTAAGTCACCGTTATAGCCTTCCTTCAGGTTTACTCCTAATTCAGAAGCAACCTCAGTTTTGAAACGATCCATAGCTGCCTTAGCTTCAGGAACTTCCATCTTAGATCTGCTGTTAGTCATCTTGATTCACCTCCATGATTTTTTTCGTTTACCCATCTCGGATATCTATTTCCAGATAAGTGACGCGCAGCACTTATCCGGAAGACCTTAAGCCGCCGCTTCGTTTCTGTGCATCGCTTATCTTGGTCTTAGTATGAGCTTCACAAATAAAAATATGTTGGTAATTTTTGACTGAATTTTTATTTTTTATACAGCAAGATCTTTGATCGGATCACTCTTATCTTTCATCGCCCATAAACAAGATCCCAATCGTTCCGGGACCGGAATGTGCACCGATACTCGGTCCGATGGGGGCTAACATCACTTCCTGATAACCAAGACGCTCTTTGATCATATCGGCAAGAGTATTTGCCTCATCCTCGCAGTCTCCGTGAACAACCGTCACCATGATCTGATGATCCCGATAGGATCCAACCTTGCTCTCCATCAGATCGACCAGTGTTGTCAGGGATTTTTTTCTGCCTCTGACCTTACTGATGGGAACCAGTTTTCCTTCTTCATTGATATGAAGAATCGGCTTAATATTGATCATGGTTCCAAGGACTGCAGAAGATTTGGAAAGCCGCCCGCCGCGGTACAGATAATCCAGATCATCTACCGTAAATACCGCACACAGCTTTGCAACATGAGCACGGATCCACTCTGCGGTTTCCTCTATGCTCTTTCCTTCGGCACGCATTTCCACCGCTTTCATGATCATCATTCCTTCACACATGGAAGCAGATAAGGTATCAATAACGATGATCTTTCTGTCCGGATATTCTTCCAATACTTCATTCGCACCGTTTACGATATTATTATATCCGCAGCTTAATGCAGAAGAAAAACTGATATGCAGGATATCTTTTCCTTCTTTTGCATATTCCGTAAAACGATCCAAAATAACCGCCGGATTACTTGCCATCGTCGCTGCCTTTTTCTTAGCACGCATTGCATCATAAAATTCTTTATTGGTTAATTCCTTATCTTCCCCATACATTTCTTCATCAACCGTGTAATAATGGGGAATCACACCAATCTGATGTTCTTCTACATAGCTTTTGGGCAAATCGCAGTTACTCTCTGTCGTGATTACAAATTCACTCATGGCAGTTTCTTCCTTTCTCTTTCATGTTTTTTATTTGTCACGGCATCATGTCTGCCGTAATTTTTTCTGTAGGCTTACACCAATCCTGTCAGACCGACCAGCATACCCGACACAACTCCGATCACATACAATAATGCAATGATCTTTACATTTTCCTTCGGGTGATGATTAGTCCTGCATAATACCAGCACCCCGACTCCGGCAGATACAAACAATCCCGCCATCATCGCACCGCCGCTCATCGCTCCTTCTACATATAACTGGGTCAATGCAACGGATGCCGCACAGTTCGGAATCAACCCCACCAGACCGGCAAGAAGCTCGCCAAGAATCGGACGGTTCAGAATCATATTCGTAATCGTGTCCTCACCGACATAATGAATAATCATATTCAACGCCAGTGTGATCACCAGAATAAAAGCAAAAATCTGGAATGTATGAGACAATGCCGAAAAAAGGATTCCTCTCTCACAATGGCAATGATCATGTTCACACAGATCATGAATATGCAGATGTTCTTTCTCGTGTTTTTTTCGACGCAAAATCAAATCTATCAAAAGACCTGCAATCATGCCGACTGCCGCCTTCAGACAGAGAATCTTTACAATCACCGAAACAGTAATTGTATTCTCGGAAACAGCCTCTGAAGCTGCCCCTTTTGCCAGCTCTCCGATCAGAATCGGCAGCATCTCATCCGATGTGGACAGGAAAATGGCAATCAATGTTCCGAGAGTGATAACCCGCCCCGCATATAAGCTGGCGGCTGCTGCTGAAAATCCGCACTGCGGCACTACTCCAAGAACACCTCCGATAACGGGACCGAATCTGCCGCTTTTTTGAATTGCCTCTTCCGTTTTTTCACCGGCATGATCCTCAATATACTCCATAACCAAATAGGTCAAGAATAAAAACGGAAGCAGCTTGACACTATCCAACAGTGCATCTTCTATGATTTCTAACATATCTGTTTCTTTTCTTCCTTCCTAACGCTGCTCATATACGATCTTCTCTCTGACCTCGGCTGCTTTTTGCGCTCCCGCCAGACGCTCTACAATCGCAAGTCCGAACGGTATCGCACATCCCATGCCTCTTGACATGATCATATGATCCGTCACTGTAACCTCATTGCGGTTTACCACAGCGCCGCCCTCTGCCAAATGACTCTCAAAAGAAGGAAAAGAGCATGCCGGTCTGCCTTTTAAATATCCTCTGTGTGCAAAGATACTCGGTGCCGCACAGATCGCACTGATATAGCGTCCCTGTTCAAAAAACGCATCCAGCTGTGTCATCAACGGTTCACAAGCCTCCAGATTCCGCGTCCCGGGCATTCCTCCCGGAAGAATCATCATCGATACGTTTGAAAAATCAACATCCTCTAATAAAATATCTGACATAACCGTAATTTTATGAGAGCTTTCCACTTCTTTTTTTTCCGTAATGGATGCTGTCTCTATCTCTACGCCTGCACGTCTGCACAGATCCACAACAGTCAATGCCTCAATTTCTTCAAACCCTTCTGCCAAAAAAAGAACTGCTTTCTGACTCATTGTAATTCCCTTTCTGTTATTCATTATTTGCATCTTTTATACTTCATTTCATACAATATTTTTATTTTAATATGAATCCATCAAAATTGCAACAAAACTCCAATACTACAGCATCTTGTACCGGTATCCCTGAAATGCTATACTTAAACAAACTCGTTTCATCTGCATTTCATATGTAAAAATGACATAATACATAGGTGCTTGCGAAACTCTGTCCGTAAGGCGAAAACGGTGCTGATAGACCTATCGGTGACCGGCACGCTTTCGCTACACCTCGTCCGTAA
>JBJFCE010000019.1:0-3464 GCA_051888775.1 Lachnospiraceae bacterium
TTTTCGAGCCTAGTGTCCGCTGCGCTTTTTCACGGAGTGAGAACGTGCCGCCGGACCAAACATACTTCCCGCACGGAAACAGCTTAGGAGAAACGGCTGCACAGCCCGGCGGTACGGCAATTTTTTTGTTGACAAGAAGTGCGTTCTCTTTTATAGTAAATTTGAATTTGCGCATTAACGCTTTTGCGCGATAAAGCCATAAACAAAGAAAGCGTAGCAGGAGGAATCATAATGAAAAAGTTATTAGCAATGACGATGACCGTGGTACTGTGCATCGGTATGATGACAGGCTGCGGCAGTAAGGAAGAAAAAACAGAAAAAGAAGTCTACAATATCGGTATCTGCCAGCTGGTAGAGCATCCGGCATTGGATGCTGCCACAGAGGGATTTCAGGATGCCCTGAAGGAGCTTCTCGGAGACAAGGTAACCTTCGATGTTCAGAATGCACAGGGTGAGCAGACAAATGCAACCACCATCTGCAATGCATTTGTAGCAGATAAGGTTGATCTGATTCTGGCAAATGCGACCTCTCCTTTACAGGCAGCAGCTTCTGCAACAGCAGATATTCCTATTTTAGGTACTTCCGTAACAGATTATGCTACAGCACTGGATATGAGTGACTGGACAGGTGTGACCGGCAGAAATATTTCCGGTACATCCGATCTGGCTCCGCTTGATCAGCAGGAAGATATGTTACTGGAGTTATGCCCGGATGTTACAAAGGTTGGTATTGTTTATTGTTCAGCAGAAGCAAACTCCGCATATCAGGCAAGAGTATTCGGTGAATACCTGACAGAGGACGGAATTGCTTATCAGGAATATACGGCAGCAGATTCCAATGAGATCCAGACAGTTGTTACAAATGCCATTCAGGATTGCGACGTACTTTATATTCCGACCGATAACACCATGGCTTCCAATACCGAAGTAATCAACAATGTATGTCTGCCGGCAGGAATCCCTGTTATTGCAGGTGAAGAAGGTATCTGCGGCGGATGCGGTGTTGCAACCCTGTCTATCAGCTACTATGATCTCGGTTATGCAACCGGTAAGATGGCATATGAGATTCTGGTAAACGGTGCTGATATTTCTGCTATGGAAGTACAGTTTGCACCGAATGTTACCAAGAAATACAATGCAGAGATCTGTGATGCACTCGGAATTACAATTCCGGATGATTATGTAGCAATTGAAGTTGCAGAATAATCATACTTGGTATAAAATGATATAGACAATGATCGGTAGGGATGCCATTGGCATCCCTTTGCCGGTTTATAACGGAGGAAAAGAAATGTTATTGGCAATTAGGATTGAAGCCCTGATCAATGCGCTGCCGGGAAGTGTGGCGCAAGGACTTATCTGGGGAATCATGGCATTGGGCGTATATATTACGTTCCGTTTGCTTGATTTTGCGGATTTAACCGTAGACGGTTCCATTGCAACGGGAGGAGCAGTGGCCGTTATGTTGATCAAAGACGGAATGTCTCCCTGGCTGGCGCTGGTATTTGCGTTTATCGCCGGCATGCTTGCGGGTCTGGTAACGGGACTCTTACATACATTGCTCGGAATACCGGGAATCCTTGCAAGTATTCTGACCCAGATATCGCTTTATTCGATCAACTATAATATTATGGATAAAGCATCCAATCAGGCAGTCAGCGTCGATAAATATCCGTTGGTGGCGTCTTTACGATATGTCAATGCACAGGGCAGCAGTAAGGCTCTTTTCTTTGCGGGATTATTTGCCGGAGTGATTGTGATCATCGCAGTTACCTATTGGTTTTTCGGTACTGAGATCGGTCAGTCCATCCGTGCGACCGGATGCAATGAAAATATGGCGAGAGCGCAGGGCATCAATACGAACTTTATCAAAGTACTGGCATTGATGATCTCCAATGGTTTTGTCGGTCTGTGCGGCGGTATTTATGCACAGTATCAGGGTGCAGCAGACATCAATATGGGACGTGGCGCCATCGTAGTAGGACTTGCAGCCGTAATTATCGGCGAGGTACTTTTCGGAAAGCTTTGCGCAAAGCGGAAGCTGGCATTTGCATTTACATTATTCTCCGTTGTGATCGGAGCAATTCTCTATTGGGGAGTATACGCGGTGGTTATCTGGCTTAAGATGCCTTCCGAGAATATGAAACTGTTCTCGGCGATCATCGTTGCAATCTTCCTTTCAATTCCTTACCTGAAGGGAAAATACGGCAGGAAAGGAGTGAAGAAAAATGACAAAGCAACCTTGTAATGAGACAACAACAAATGAATCCGGCTATATGTTGGAAATACAGAACGTGCACAAGGTTTTCAATCAGGGCACGATCAATGAAAAAGTTGCATTAAACGGTGTAAACCTGAAACTGAACAAAGGTGATTTTGTAACGATCATCGGCGGAAACGGTGCGGGAAAGTCCACGACTCTGAATGCGATCGCCGGAGTATGGCCGGTCAATGAAGGAAAGATTATCATTGCCGGAAAGGATATTACGAAACTTTCGGAGCATAAAAGAGCACCGTATCTGGGACGTGTATTTCAGGACCCGATGACCGGAACGGCAGCCACGATGTCGATTGATGAGAATCTTGCGATTGCGGCAAGACGAGGAAAAACCAGAGGTCTGAAGTGGGGCGTGACCAAGGCAGAAAGAGAGCGATATAAAGAAATGTTAGCAGAACTGGACCTGGGTCTGGAGGAGCGACTGACGAGTAAGGTAGGGCTTTTGTCCGGCGGACAGCGTCAGGCGATCACTCTCTTAATGGCTTCCCTGAAAAAGCCGGAGCTGCTTTTGTTGGACGAACACACTGCAGCGTTGGATCCGAAAACCGCTGCAAAGGTATTGGAGCTGTCCGACAGAATCATAGCAGAAAACGGGCTTACCGCGATGATGGTAACGCATAACATGAAGGATGCCATTGCACACGGAAATCGTCTGATCATGATGCATGAAGGCAGAATCATCTATGATGTATCCGGTGAGGAAAAGAAAAATCTTCATGTCAGCGATCTGCTGAAAAAATTTGAGGAGGCAAGCGGTGGTCACTTTGCAAACGACCGTATGATGCTTGCAAATTAAAAGTATGTATAAAAGACTTTAGGATTGAACAGACGATTCATCTCTAAAGTCTTTTTTTATTTGAAATTTATAAATCTTTAAAAAACTGAACACAAAATGAACATATTTTCCGCATATACTAAGATTATCAAAAGAAGTCACGGGTGATGCATTACATATCAATTATTGCCTATTGGCTTCGCCTAACAACAACGAAAGTTCAGTATAGATTTTCTCTCCCAAAAGGGCGGTTCCGGCTATATATGCGGAGCCGCTTTTTTGCGTCCATGGTCCTGTAGCGGTTCGGTTTACAAAGGCTTTCGAAGGGTGGGAAAAGGAATCTTGTGTCCGGCGGCCCTTGAAAAACGCCGGCACTTGGCGAGGTTCTTTCGAGCCTAGTGTCCGCTGCGC
>JBJFCE010000020.1:0-3339 GCA_051888775.1 Lachnospiraceae bacterium
CGAATTTGATATTGATTATTAGGAGGACATGTGCTATTTTAAATGTGTTGCCATGATAGGGTTTCATGGCGCTGCAGAATTACTCTGGAGAGTCTTTTTTACGGAGAATCCGTAAGGAAAGCGCCGAAGGTGTACGGCAGGAAGCTGCCAATCTCTCAGGCAAAAGGACAGAGCATGAAAGGTGCGTGTTCTACTCTTTAGAGGAGCTGATGGAAATCGGCTCTTTTCTTTTTGCAAAAAATCTTAGGCAATCACGAAACGCTGCCTGTGGAACGTTATGTACCGTTACGGGCGAGGTGTAGCGAAAGCGTGTCTGCCATCGGAAGGTCTATAAGCACCGGTTCCGTTCTACAGGCAGCGTTTCAAAATTGCCTAAAAATATTCTGACTAAGGGGAGAAAATGATGTTAGAAACAATCAGTAACTTTTTAACAAAGGTGGATGATCTTGTATGGAATATTCCGTTGATCGTCCTGATCCTTGCAACGGGTATTTTCCTGACAATCCGCTTAAAAGGGCTTCAGATTACGAAGCTGCCGCAGGCAATCCGGAATCTGATCGCGAATGAGAAGAGCGGAACGGACGGAGAGGTATCCAGCTTTGCAGCATTGTGTACCGCACTTTCCGCTACGATCGGTACCGGAAATATTGTCGGTGTTGCAACTGCAATCGTAGCCGGTGGACCGGGCGCTTTGTTCTGGATGTGGATTGCCGCACTGGTCGGAACTGCGACCAAATATTCCGAATGTCTGCTTGCGGTAAAATACCGTGTGGTTGCAGAGGACGGACATATCGTCGGCGGACCGTTCTACTACATAGAAAAGGGTATGGGCAAGAATTGGAAGTGGCTTGCCAAGATCTTTGCATTTTTCGGCGTCTGCGTAGGTCTGTTCGGCATCGGTACATTTACACAGATCAACGGAATTACCAGTGCGGTTCAGAATTTCTTTGATCCCGATATGGCTTGGAAAGTAGACTTTACGCTGTTTGGAAAAGAAATGTCCTATTCATGGACTGTGATTATTGCAGGTATTCTTTTGACAATTTTTGTGGCCCTGGTATTGATTGGCGGTTTAAAGAGAATTTCCAATGTGGCACAGGTTATTGTTCCTTTCATGGCAGTAACCTATGTATTGGCAGCACTCTTAATTCTGATCTTTAACTTTAAGGCGATTCCTGCTGCAATTGTAACAATTGTAAAAAGTGCTTTTGGCTTGAAGGCGGTAGCCGGCGGAGCACTCGGTGCGATGATCGTGGCCATGCAGAAGGGTATTGCGAGAGGTATCTTCTCCAATGAGGCAGGTATCGGTAGTGCGCCGATCGCAGCGGCAGCAGCCCAGACGGATTCTCCCGCAAAGCAGGGTCTGGTATCCATGATGGGTACGCTGATCGATACGATTATCATCTGTACGATGACAGGTCTTACGATCGTCATTACCGGAGCACATGAGATGGGACTGGAAGGTGTGGCAGTTACCACAAAAGCATTCCAGTTAGGTTTGCCGTTCCCAAATCAGGTAGCATCCTTTATCCTGATGGTCTGTCTGGTATTCTTTGCATTCACGACCATTCTCGGCTGGGATTATTACAGTGAGCGTTGTCTGGAGTATCTGACCGGGCATAATCAGAAGATTGTAAAAGGTTATCGTTGGCTGTATATCTTCTGCGTTTTCATCGGACCTTACATGACAGTCAAGGCAGTCTGGACGATTGCGGATATCTTTAACGGTCTGATGGCGATCCCGAACCTGATCGCACTGCTTGCCTTAAACGGTGTGGTAGTTGCCGAGACGAAGATCTATCTGGATGGACTGAAAAAGAAAAATTAGAACTGAGTCAATAGTCAGAAACAGAAGTCGGACTGAAGAATCGCAGGTCTGACGGATTTGAAAAACAGAAAATCGGGCGGATATCCGGGAAGTATGCTTGAAAAGGCAGTTTTCCGGGTATCCGTCTTTTTTACTTGCCTTTTTTCTTTATCGGGGAGAAAATAAAAGGGACAAAGCAATATTGCGGAGGACTTCTGTGAATGGATCAGGATAGAATCAATAAAAAGCAACAAATAGATAAAAAGAAAGCTGTAGGTAAAAGGGAAAGCGTAGATAAAGGCCAGAACAATATAGAGAAAAGCAGTGCTAATATCTGCCCGGTTGCCAAGCGCTGCGGCGGCTGCACGATGCAGGGCATTCCGTACAAGAAACAGTTGGAAAAGAAACAACGTCTGGTAGAAGAGCAGTTAAAAGGACTCTGCCCGGTCAGACCGATCATCGGTATGAAGCAGCCGCTTCATTACCGCAATAAGGTGCACGCCGTATTTACTGGGGCGCGTGGCGGAAAGATCCTGTCCGGCATCTATGAGGAAGGGACTCACCATGTGATTCCTGTGGACAGCTGTATGATCGAGAATCAGACTGCCGATGCGATCATCCGGGACATCCGCGATCTGCTGCCTTCTTTTAAAATCAGACCTTATGATGAAGATACCGGTTACGGATTATTCCGGCATGTGCTGATACGGACAGGGTATCACAGCAAAGAAGTGATGGTGGTACTGGTGCTGTCATCGCCGATCCTGCCGTCTAAGAATCATTTTATAAAGGCACTTTGCGCATTGCATCCGGAGATTACAACGATTGTCTTAAATGTCAATAACCAGAAGACAAGCATGGTACTCGGCACCCGCAATATCGTGCTGTATGGCAGGGGCTATATTGAAGATCAGCTTTGCGGCTATACGTTCCGGATTTCGCCGAACTCTTTTTATCAGGTGAATCCGGTGCAGACAGAGATCCTGTATACAAAGGCACTGGAGTTGGCAGGACTGACGGGAAAAGAGCGCGTGATCGATGCCTACTGCGGAACGGGAACAATCGGGATCATTGCTTCGGCAAAGGCAGAAGAGGTGCTCGGCATCGAACTGAATCCGGATGCAGTCCGCGATGCGGTATCCAATGCCAAGCGAAACGGAGTGCGCAATATCCGTTTCTATCAGGCGGATGCCGGAGCGTTTATGGTGCAGATGGCAAAACAGGGCGAGAAAGCGGATATCGTCATCATGGACCCGCCCAGAAGCGGCAGCAGTGAAGCATTCATCCGTTCCGTGGAGCAGCTTGCACCGGATCGTGTTGTCTATGTGTCCTGCAATCCGGAGACACTGGCACGGGATTTAAGGCTGTTTCGGAAGAAAGGGTATCAGGCAGTGGAAGCGGTGCCGGTTGATATGTTTCCTTGGACGGGGCATGTGGAAGTCGTCACATGTCTACAAAGGGTGAATTCGTAGAAATCCTTGAATTTGACGTAGGCAACGAGGAGAGTTCCGAAGAAACAACTGGCTGTAAAG
>JBJFCE010000021.1:0-17135 GCA_051888775.1 Lachnospiraceae bacterium
AAAGATCATTGGAAGATGGAAGAGGTTCAGTGTTTGGTTTTGAGGGTACAGAGAAAAGTCGGTTAATTTTTGAAGTACATTTAGAGCATTAGATCATGAAATAAAGATTGGAAAAAGCAAAGGTGTTCAGGAAACTGAAGACCTTTTTTTCTTGTGATAACTTAAAATGATTGCGGATTCTTTTTGATTAGCAGTAAAAAATCGTATTCGAGTAAAAAAAATTGAAAAATTGTACAATAATTTAGAAAAAATATACAAAAGTTCGTTTTTTTTATGAAAAAAATATGTTATAATAACTGCATTAACAGATAAAACTGTCTGATGGTGAGGTATAGCATATGGATACAAAGATTCTTTTAGAAAATGGAACAAATGAGCTGGAAGTTTTGGAGTTTATGCTGGATGGTAATTCTTACGGTATAAACGTGGCAAAGATCAGGGAAATCATACCGTATCAGGATGTAACACCTGTGCCGAATTCTCATCCGAGTATTGAGGGGATTTTTATGCCGCGTGATACAATGATTACTGCGATCGATTTGAAGAACTGCTTACAGCGTGGCGAGTCTCAACCGGGAGGATTATTCATCATCACGAATTTTAATAAACTGGATATCGCTTTTCATGTGGATTCCGTAGAGGGAATTCATAGAGTGTCCTGGAGAGACATTATTAAGCCGAATGCCACGATTAGTACAGCAGATGACGGAATATCGACCGGTATTATCAAGCAAAACGGTAAATTGATCATTATTCTTGATTTTGAGAAGATTGTAACGGATATTAATCCCGAGGTAGGATTAAAGGTAGGAGAAATTGAAATGCTGGGAGAGCGCAAACGGAATGAGGTACCGATTCTGATTGCGGAGGATTCTGCCTTGCTGAATAAGCTGATCTGCGATTCCTTAAAGAAAGCAGGTTATGTGAATCTGATACATACCGAGAACGGGCAGGAAGCATGGGATATTATCTGTGATTGTAAGAAAAAGGGACAGTTGAAGGAACATGTTCAGTGTGTTATTACTGATATTGAGATGCCTTTAATGGATGGTCACAGATTGACAAGACTGATCAAAGAGGATGATGAGACAAAGAATATTCCGGTTATTATATTCTCGTCTCTGGTAAATGATGAAATGAGAAGAAAAGGCGAAGCACTTGGGGCAGATGTACAATTATCCAAACCGGAAATCGGAAATCTTGTAAAAGAGATTGATAAGCTGGCGCTGTAAATAAATCTGATTAGACCGGTTATAGCCGGTCTAATTTTTTGGAGGAAACTATGAGTTCAAAAGAAGATTATCTGGACAGTCTGTTGAATTCGGTGATGCAGGATTCCGATCAGAATGAGAAATTGGAAACAGGTGAGGATGTAACAGCATTATTGGATACGATGTCAGATGACGGTGAACTGGCGGAAATCAATGATCTGTTGAAGCAGTCGGAGCAAAGCAGTAGTACGTCTTTGGCTGATGATATGCTTGCATTACTGGAACAGGCAGATGCAAAAGACAGAGAGAATGAGTCTGAAGAAGCAAAGAAAACAGATGCTGCTGAACAGGAAAACAGTCCTTTTGACTTTTTTGCTGATGAGAATCCAGAAGAAGAAAATAACGGAGAAACAGATACTGCCGATGAGCAGCCTCATGCAGATAGAACTTATCCTGTGAATGAAATGACTTCGGCAAATGAGCAGGATGCTGCAATTGGAACCGTTATGGATGGATCCGATATGAATAATAGTGCCGGATGGGAAGAACTGCTGGAACCGGCGGAAAGCAAGGCTGAGCAGAAAGCACGTAAAAAACGGGAAAAGCAGGAAGAACAGGCAAGGAGAAAGGAAGAAAAAGCCAAGTCCAAAGAGGAAAAATCAAAAGCAAAGAAAGAAAAGGCAAGTCAGAAGCAGGAAGAAGAAAATTCCGATATAGAAAGCATGGATGCTGAAACAGAGACGGCGGAAACGGAAAAGCCAAAGAAGTCTGGATTTTTTGCACGGCTGTTCGGAGGATTGTTAGAAGAGGTCCCGGAGCAGGAGGAACTTCAGGAGATCGATCTTTCTGATGAGAATAAAGCAATTCTTGAGGAAGTCGGAAAAGAAGAAATTGTTCCTAAGAAGGATAAGAAAAAAGGTAAGAAAGATAAGAAAAAAGGGAAAAAATCAGAAAATGAACAGTCTTCCGAAGAATCTGAAGAGGGCGGGCAGGACGATAAAAAAAGCAAGAAGGAAGCAAAGAAAAAGGAAAAGAAAGAAAAGAAAGCAAAAAAAGCAGAAGAAGCTGAGTTCCTGCGGGAGCCGACAAAAAAGCTTCCCAGAAAAAAGGTTATTTCCATTTTTGCGATTTGTCTGACCTTTATGGCAATCATAGTGATCACTTCCCTGATCGTACCTTCTTATCTTGACAAAAAGGAAGCAAGAAAAGCATATTATAATGGAGATTATGAGGAGGTTTATCATCTGTTCTCAGGAGAAAAACTGAGCGGAAGTGATGCAATTCTCTATGAGCGCAGCATACTGGTACTGTATTTGGATAATAAGTTGGATGCATATCATCTTCATATGACAATGGGAGAGGAAAAAGAAGCATTAAATGAGCTGTTTACGGCAGTTGCTTTTTATCAGAAAAATCTTGAGCATGCAACTGAATGCGGAGCAATTGAGGAAATGCAGCCGCGCTATGGGGAAATCTTAAAATTGTTACAGGATTCATATCAGGTTTCGGAGGAGCGTGCTGTGGAGATTGCACAGATGGAATCTTTGGATTATAATAAAGCTCTGTATCAGATTTTGTACGGAACAGAGTTTACAATACCGGAAATGCAGCCCGAGGTATCCGTAAACGGAGATCCTGCCGACATCCGGACATCTGATCAGATGCAGGCTGAAGAAGTACAGGAAACAGTGCCGGAGGATGTTCTTCCGGAAGAAGAGGAATTGTTACAGCAGGATAGCAGTGTAATGATCGATCAGGATCAGCAGACAGTGTCTCAGGATGCGGAGACGATTCCGCAAGAGGGACAAACAATGTCACAGGATGCGCAGACAGGAGAAGAAGCAGCTGAGGATGAGAATCTGCTTTATTCCGGGACGGTGCAAAACGGGCAGGCGATTGTGCAGTAATAAAATGATGTAATGCAGATAAGGAAAGGCATAAGAGGAAAGAACGATGATTGCAATCATTGATTATGATGCGGGAAATATTAAAAGCGTGGAGAAAGCGCTACAGTTTCTAGGAGAAGAAGTCTGTATCACCAGAGAACCGGATGTGATTTTGAATGCGGAGAAGGTGATCTTACCGGGCGTGGGTGCGTTCGGAGATGCTATGGAAAAGCTGCATCGGTATGATCTGGTGAAAGTGATCCATGAGGTTGTGGAAAAACAGACACCGTTTCTCGGGATCTGTCTGGGATTACAGCTTTTATTTGAGCGAAGTGATGAAAGCATGGGAGTGGAAGGACTTGGCGTGCTGAAAGGCGAGATTTGCAGGATCCCGGATAAAGAAGGATTAAAGATTCCACATATCGGTTGGAATTCTTTATCATATCCGAATCCGGGCAGACTGTTTGAAGGAATCCCGGAACAGTCCTATGTTTATTTTGTACATTCTTATTATCTGAAAGCTGCGGATGAAAGCATCGTTACCGCAGCAACCGAATACGGAACCTATATTCATGCTTCTGTTGAAAAAGGAAACGTATTCGCATGCCAGTTTCACCCGGAAAAAAGCTCAGATGTGGGCATTCGGATCTTAAAGAATTTTATCAAAATCGGCAGGGAGGAAGTATAATGCATACGAAAAGAATTATCCCCTGTCTGGATGTAAATAACGGCAGAGTGGTAAAGGGAGTTAACTTTGTAAATCTGATTGATGCCGGTGATCCGGTTGCAATTGCAGAAGCATATGATAAAGCCGGTGCGGATGAACTGGTTTTCTTGGATATTACCGCATCCAGTGATCACCGCGGGACCGTGGTAGATATGGTGCGCAGAGTGGCGGAAAAGGTGTTTATTCCGTTTACGGTCGGAGGCGGAATCCGGACGGTAGAGGACTTCCGAGCGATTCTCAGGGAAGGTGCGGATAAGATCTCTGTAAACAGTGCGGCGATCATGAATCCGCAGCTGATTAGTGATGCGGCAGATAAGTTCGGTTCCCAGTGTGTTGTGGTGGCAATTGACGCAAAGTGCAGAGCGGACGGCTCCGGCTGGAATATTTATAAAAACGGCGGTCGGATCGATATGGGCATGGATGCCGTAGAATGGGCAATGAAGGCAGAAAAGCTTGGTGCCGGAGAAATCCTTCTGACCAGTATGGACTGTGACGGAACGAAGGCCGGCTATGATATTGAACTGACCAGAACGATCTCCGAGAATGTATCCATTCCGGTTATTGCTTCGGGCGGTGCCGGAACCTTGGAGCATTTTTATGATGCGGTGACAGAGGGCAAGGCAGATGCAGTGCTTGCGGCATCATTATTTCACTTTAAGGAACTGGAGATTTGTGAAGTCAAGAAGTATTTGCGCAATAAGGGAATTTCTGTACGTCTGTAAATAACATGAGATTGTTATCATGGATATCACAGGATAGCACCCAATCATATCAGATAAAAACAGAAAATGTGATAGGAGAAGTAACATGTCGGCTATCAGTAACGACTGGCTCGCTCCGCTGACACCGGAGTTTCGAAAGCCTTATTATAAACAACTGCATCAAAAGGTTGTAGAGGAATATAATACCCATCTGGTATTTCCTCCGGCTGACGATATTTTCAATGCATTTCATCTGACGCCGCTTCATGAGGTTAAGGTCGTGATTCTGGGGCAGGACCCGTATCACAATTACGGACAGGCGCATGGCTTATGCTTTTCTGTTAAACCGGATGTGGAAATACCACCCTCGCTTGTCAATATCTATAAGGAATTGCAGGATGATCTTGGCTGCTATATCCCCAATAACGGATATCTTGTCAAATGGGCAAAGCAGGGCGTACTGATGCTTAATACCGTCTTGACCGTGCGGGCACATCAGGCCAATTCACACAGAGGGATCGGCTGGGAGGAGTTTACGGATGCTGCGATCAGGATTTTGAATGAGCAGGACAGACCGATTGTCTTTATCTTGTGGGGAAGCCCGGCACAGCGTAAAAAAGTGATGTTAAATAATCCTAAGCATCTGATTTTGGAGGCACCTCATCCGAGTCCGTTGTCTGCATATCGCGGCTTTTTCGGAAGTAAGCCCTTTAGCAAGACAAATGATTTTCTGGTAAAGAATGGGCTTACCCCTATTGACTGGCAGATTGAAAATGTATAACATGATAATGAGTTGTTTGCAAAGCTCTGTCAGCAGAATGAAACGGTTGTCCACAGACCTGTCAGCGGCGGGTACTGTGAGCTCGTCGGTACTTAGGTGCCGTATTTTGGCACCTTATGTACCGTTACGGGCGAGGTGTAGCGAAAGCGTGCCCGCCGCTGACAGGTCTGTGGACAACCGATTCATTCTGTTGACAGAGCTTTGCAAACAACGATCATATGGTAATGCTTAGGAGGAAGGACAATATTATGAAAAAAACACCGTTTGTAACAAAAAGCATGATGGACGAGATTACGAAAACTTATCCGACACCGTTTCATATTTATGATGAAAAGGGCATTCGTGAAAATGCGAAGGCTGTGAAAGAAGCGTTTGCATGGAATCCGGGGTTTAAAGAATATTTTGCCGTAAAAGCAACACCCAATCCGTATCTGATCTCTATTTTGAGAGAGTACGGTTGCGGTTTTGACTGTTCTTCCCTGACGGAGCTGATGCTCAGTCATGCGATGGGAGCATCCGGAGCCGATATCATGTTTTCATCCAATGATACGCCGGCAAAGGAATATCAGTATGCAGCAAAGATCGGGGCAACGATCAACTTGGATGATATTACGCATATCGAGTTTTTGGAAAATGCCATCGGTAAGCTGCCGGAAACGATCAGCTGCCGCTATAATCCGGGTGGACTGTTTAAGATGAGTAACGGTATTATGGATAATCCGGGGGATGCAAAGTACGGCTTTACGACCGAGCAGATGTACGAGGGCTTCCGCATCCTGAAAAGTAAGGGCGTAAAGAACTTCGGTATTCATGCGTTCCTTGCAAGCAATACCGTGACAAATGAATATTATCCGATGTTGGCAAAGATTCTGTTTGAGGAAGCGGTGAAGCTGGAAAAGGAAACAGGTGCGGATATCAAGTTTATCAACCTGTCCGGCGGTGTCGGCATCCCTTACAGACCGGATCAGGAGCCGAACGACATCCGTGCGATCGGAGAAGGTGTTCGTAAGGTGTTTGAGGAAGTGATGGTGCCTGCCGGAATGGGCGATGTGGCAATCTATACCGAAATGGGCCGCTTTATGATGGGACCTTACGGAGAACTTGTGACAACCGCAATTCATGAAAAGCATACCCATAAGGAATATATCGGAGTAGATGCATGTGCCGTCAATCTGATGCGCCCTGCGATGTATGGTGCTTATCATCATATCACGGTTCTGGGAAAAGAGGATGCGCCCTGTGATCATAAGTATGACGTGACAGGTTCCCTGTGTGAAAATAACGATAAATTTGCAATCGACCGTATGCTTCCGGAAATTCAGATGGGAGATTACCTTGTCATCCACGATACCGGAGCGCATGGTTATGCAATGGGTTATAACTATAACGGCAAGCTCAAATCCGCAGAGCTTTTGTTAAAAGAAGACGGCTCTGTTCAACTGATCCGCCGTGCCGAAACACCGAAGGATTATTTTGCGACCTTCGACGGTTTGGATTTTTATCAGAATCTGGATTTTGATGATGTGAAATAAGGTTTATGGAAAAGCTGTTTCATCCGGGCTTTAAAAATTGCCGGATGAAGCAGCGTTGCATGATCGGATCATGATTCGGACCGGTATGTTATCTAAAAGTGTGATTCTGTATGGAAAAGTATAATTCTGTATGGAAAAGTGCGATTCCCACAGAAAAAGTGTAATTCCTCGTAGGAAATGACTTGCCAATTTTACGGTTCTGTGTTAAAGTAAAAAAGTCGCTGATACAGAAATGTTTTTCTGGTTCGGTGCAAATTCCATATTAGCCGGCGTGGCGGAATGGCAGACGCGGCAGACTCAAAATCTGTTTGTGGCGACACAGTGCGGGTTCAAGTCCCGCCGCCGGCATTATAAAACTCCAGTATTTCTGGGGTTTTTTATTTATCAAGAACGAATTTTTAACAATCGTTTCTGAATCCGACACACAAGAAAGGTGCAGTAAATGAATCCATATACAGAAAATACAATTCCCGAAAAAGAAAATGTGAAGAAAAAACATCCGATGAGCTATCGGAAGAATCTGATTTTGACCATACTTGCAGCCGGATGTCTGCTTGTATCTGTTTTATCAGGGTATCGCGTATATCTGATGGCAGGAGTGTATCTTCCCGGACATACTCAGGCTTATGTCGCCTGTGCAGATTCTAACCATATCTATGGCTATGATTCGCTGTATGTTGTGGATGACAATGGAAGCCGTCACGGCTTCTGGTATTACTATCAGGGAGAAGCGTCCGGTTTAAAGAGCGGAACAGAGGTACTGGTCAGTGGGCAGATCGTCTATACAAGCGAGTCCATGGAGCCGGGGACGAATGCAGATCTAGTCATTGTGAGCAAACTGAATGCTTATCTTAGTTTGATCGGATTTTGCGTGGCAGTTGTTGCAACCGTGGCATTGTCGGTGATTACAATTTTGAATTGGCATAAAAAGCCATGGAGCAGTTCGGAAGAAGCATATACTAAAGAAACAATTTCTATATGGTTTCTTACCGCAGAATTTTTGCTGCTTGCAGCAGCGGTTGTTATGATCGGAATCGGGTTGGGTGAATCTGCCAGATATTTTCCGGCACCCTATAAGACAAGCGGTGAGGTGATTGTGGTAACCGGAACCAGATCGGATCCGCCTTCTGTCAAAAGGCTTGATAACGGCAGTATATTATACAAGAAGGATTATCATATTCTGATCCGGCTGGATGAGCCATATGAAGGAAAAGAAGATTATGTGATCGTCAGGACCGGCTATTATATTCCTGTTTCCGAGGGTGCACATGTATTGGTGGGAATTTATAATCAGGAAAAGGGGAGCTATGTTTCTTATGGTGCTATTTATCTGATGATTATCGGCATTGTATTTTTGGTGTTCCACTATATATCGGCACGTATTATTTATGCGATAAAAAAAGATCCGACGAAAATCCGTTTTATGTGGTTTATGTAGAGATTGAACAGGAGCAGGATATCCGGTTGACAGTGATAGTCTGTTAAAATAGAATAGTATAAAAGATAAACAGCAGAGGAGTACTGAGAGGGCATGTTTGATTTATATACAGCGGTCATTTTGACGGCAATTTTACTTTTAAGTACCACAATCGCGGATGTTGTGACCAATCGCCTTATCACGAAAAAAATGAAGATAAGATCGATGATCGCCTGTCTGCTGATCGCAGCCTCAGCGTTAGGTGAATGTATCGGTGTACTTACAAACGGTGCATCCGTATCCCTGATCGTATTACATAAAGCGGCAAAGCTGATAGAGTTTTCCTGTGCGCCGGCGATCGGTGTGGCTGTCGGTATGGCTTATGGTGTTGTAAAAAGACCGAGAGTCGGAATGGCAGTAGTTGGCGTTCACGCTGCGTTTGAATGTGTCGCACTATGCTTTGACTGGGTTTTTAGTATTGATGCGCAAAATGTTTATCATAGAGAAGAATGGTATCTTATTTATGTTATTGCATTTGTAATATCTGTGGTATATTGCTTTACTTGTGTGATACGCAGTGGTAAAGAATATCAGACGGGAATTGATAGTGTACTGGTATTAACGCTTCTGTTAGTGATCGTGGGCATTGGCATTCAATTTGTAAATTCCGGTATCAGAATTGATTTTTTGTGTATTGCAATCGGCAATATGATGTTGTATAGCCGATATTATAAAATGATACTTCAGGTAGATGCAGTCACGCGTCTTTTAAATCGCAGATGCTATGACGCGAATATCGGTAATGTTGGTTCGCGTGCCGTCATCATTTCTTTTGATATCAATCGGTTCAAGCAGGTAAATGATACTTATGGACATTCTGTTGGTGATATATGTCTGAAAAATGTTGCAGAGCAATTGCGCAAGGTATATGGAAAGTGCGGCTCCTGCTATCGTGTCGGAGGAGATGAATTCTGTGTTATCCTGAACAGCAATTTTGAACAGTTGGAAGAATTAAACAAGCAGTTTACGGATGAGATTGCCTTAATACAAAAAGCAGATCAGAGAATGCCCGCCGTTGCGCTTGGATATGCATATTATGATGCGGATACGTCACACATTCAGAATGTGATAGAAGAAGCGGATGCCATGATGTACAAAAATAAAAACAGCCTCTGTTAAAAAGATTGTTATATAAAAATAGTCTCTGAGCGCATGCTCTATCATTCATGTGCTCAGAGAGAGCCATGTCTGAATGCACATACGAATTTCCGCATGAATTTCTCGACCTGTCTTTTCTTTTCCCTTTATTTAGTGTAAAATAATATAGAATGTGTAAACTAGGTACAGTACCAGCTTTTGCAGGGTGATGAGAATGAAGTGTTTAGAGATTCAGCATCGAATGGCAGCATTTATCGAGAATCAGCTGGATGAGCGTGACACGGAGGAGTTTGTTGCGCATATTGAAGGCTGCGAATCCTGTCGGGAAGAATTGGCAATCCAGTATTTGATCACGGAGGGCATGCGGCGTTTAGAGGATGGAAGCGCCTTTGACCTGAACAAGGAGCTGGAAGAAAAGCTGCAGCTGACGTTAAAAAGAATGCGTTATAAGAAGAATGTGAATCGGATGATGCTGTCACTGGAAGCGGCATCGATCGTTGTAGTGGCAATATTATCCATATTTGTATTATATTAAAGGACGGATTATGAGCAAGATTGTATTGATTGACGGGCATAGTATTTTAAACAGAGCTTTTTACGGAGTGCCGGATCTGACCAATTCCGAGGGACTTCACACAAATGCTATTTACGGATTTTTAAATATTATGTTTCATATTCTGGAAGAAGAAAAGCCGGAATATCTGACGGTTGCGTTTGACGTACATGCCAAAACTTTCCGCCATGAGATCTATGAGGCATATAAGGGAACAAGAAAGGCAATGCCGGATGAACTGCGTGAGCAGGTACCGGTTATGAAGGAAGTCCTGCGCGCCATGGGAGTCTGCCTGATCGAACAGGCGGGGCTGGAGGCGGATGACCTGCTTGGTACGATTGCAAAGAAAGCGGAGGCGCAGGGCATGGAAGTATCCCTTGTATCCGGTGACCGCGATCTTTTACAGATTGCCTCTGACCATATCAAGATCCGGATTCCAAAGACAAAGGGAAACCGCACCGAAGTAGAGGATTATTATGCGGCGGATGTGGAACGTGTCTATCAGGTGGATCCGGTTGGATTTATTGATCTGAAGGCCTTGATGGGCGATACCTCAGACAATATCCCCGGTGTACCGAAGGTGGGGCAGAAGACGGCGACCGATCTGATGGTGCGTTTCGGATCACTTGACAATATTTATGCACATGTAGATGAAATTGAGAAAAAAAGTATCAGGGAAAGTCTGATCGAGCATAAAGATCTTGCGGATCTCAGCAAGGTACTGGCAACGATCAATGTCAAAGCGGAATTTCCGTATCAGTTGGAAGATGCAAGGCTTGGGAATCTCTTTAATGCCGATGCTTATTCGTGCTTTAAAAAACTGGAATTTAAAAATTATCTTTCCAGATTTGAACAGACAGAGAAAAAGGCAGATAGCGTAAAGCAGACGTTACATTGCATCGGGAAAGCAGAAGAACTTGAAAAAATACTGGCAGAGTGTCGGAAACAGAAGGCGATCGCGATTGCCTATTTGTATCTTCCGGCAGATGATTCGATGCTGAAAAGCAGTACCGACGGGCAACTTTCTTTTGATTTTTCCGAAAAGAAGGAGCGGCTGATTGTACTCTTTTCCGATAACGGAGAGGATATCTATTTTGCAGACTCGGCACAGCTTGAAGTGGGCATTGACCAAATTGGTCAAATATTATCGGAACTGTGTATGCAGGACAGTCAGACGCAGATTGTCTCTTATGATTGTAAGAATTTGTACCGTTTCCTTCAAATTGATCGGAATCGTACGGCATCAGAGATCGGACAACACTTTTTTGATACGAAGATTGCGGCATATCTGCTCAATCCGTTAAAGAGTGACTATGCGCAGGAGGATATTGCCTCGGAGCATTGCGGCATGAGCATGCAGGGATACCAGGAATTGTTCGGAAAAGCAGTACCACGTGAGGTATGGAAGCAGAAGCAGGAGGAATATCTTGCCTATTTGATGAATGAAGTCACGGTTTCTTTCCGTGCATATGAAAGCCTCTTAGGCAAGTTAAAAGAAACCGGTATGGAGCGGTTGTTCTGGGAGATGGAGATGCCGTTATCGTATGTACTGTATGATATGGAACAGGCGGGAATCCGTTTAAAGCCGGAAGAACTGAAACGCTACGGAGATACACTGGCACAGAGGATCACCGTGCTGGAGCAGGAAATATATAAACAGGCGGGCAGGGAATTTAATATCAATTCACCAAAACAGCTCGGAGAGATCTTATTTGACGAGATGAAACTGCCCGGCGGAAAGAAGACTAAAACAGGCTATTCCACGGCAGCGGATGTACTGGAAAAACTGGCTGTGGAGTATCCGTTTGTGAAAGACATCTTAGAATATCGCGGGCTTGCAAAATTAAAGTCCACGTATGCGGACGGGCTGGCAAATTATGTGGATGCAAACGACCGGATCCATACGACTTTCAACCAGACGATCACGGCAACCGGCAGGATCAGTTCGACAGAACCGAATCTTCAGAATATTCCGATGCGGATGGAGCTGGGCAGACTGATTCGTAAGGTTTTTGTGCCAAAGGAAGGCTATTTGTTTATGGATGCGGATTATTCGCAGATTGAACTTCGGATATTGGCACATATGTCGGAGGATGCCGAACTGATCGATGCGTACCGTCAGGATCAGGATATTCACAGGATCACGGCTTCTAAAGTATTTCACACGCCGTTTGAAGAGGTTACCGATCTGCAGAGAAGAAATGCAAAAGCGGTAAACTTCGGTATCGTATATGGAATCAGTTCTTTCGGATTAAGTCAGGATCTGAGCATCAGCCGCAAGGAAGCATCGGAATATATCGAGCAGTATTTTGCTACCTATCCGGGGGTCAAAAGGTATCTGGATCAGGCGGTTGCCGATGCAAAGGAGCATGGCTACAGTGTAACGATGTATGGCAGGCGCAGACCGATCCCGGAGCTGAAATCTTCTAATTTCATGCAAAGGCAGTTTGGAGAGCGTGTGGCAATGAACGCACCGATTCAGGGAACGGCTGCGGATATCATGAAGATTGCCATGATCCATGTCTTTGACAGGCTCAGGCAGGAACATTTACAGTCGAGGCTGATTTTACAGATTCATGATGAGCTTTTGATCGAAACAGAACCTTCCGAGCAGGAAGCAGTCAAGGCTATTTTACAGGGAGAGATGGAGCATGCGGCTTCCCTTTCCGTGGAGCTTGCGGTCGACCTGCACACAGGAACTGACTGGTATGAGGCAAAATAATGAGGATCATAGGGATTACAGGAGGAGTCGGTGCCGGAAAATCGGCATTGCTTTCCTACATAAAAGAGCATTATTCTTGTCGGGTAATTTTAGCAGATGAGGCGGCACATGAGGTGGAACAACCGGGAGAATTGTGCTATGATGAACTGGTAGCGCTGCTTGGACAGGATATTTGTGACAAACAGGGTTATATAGTGAAAAGCAGGATGGCAGAGCGTATTTTCGGAGACGATGCATTATTAAAGCGGGTCAATGAGATCGTCCATCCGGCTGTAAAACAATATATCATACAGGAAATAGAGAAGGAAAAGGCAAGAGGGGAAGTCGCTTTTTTCTTTATTGAAGCGGCATTGTTGATCGAGGAACGCTATGATCTGATCTGTGATGAGCTTTGGTATATCTATACGGATGTGCGGGTACGCAGGGAACGGTTAAGAAATACCAGAGGATATTCGGATGAAAAGATTGACGCGATCATGGGCAAGCAGCTGTCAGAGGAAGCTTTTCGAGCACACTGTCAGGTCGTGATCGATAACAGCGGTGCTTTGGAAGCGGCTTTTGAGCAGATCGATGCAGCATTGGGAGGAATCCAGAATGGAAGCAAATAAGTATCCGGGACAGGTAGTATTCGGACTTGATATCGGGACAAGAAGTATTGTCGGAACGGTCGGTTATCAGAGTGGGGAGCAGTTTATCGTTCTGGCACAGACGGTCAGGGAGCATCAGACAAGAGCGATGCTTGACGGTCAGATTCATGATATCGGACAGGTCGGTGCAACGATTACCGAAGTGAAGGAAGAACTGGAAAAGCAGTTGGGAATGACGCTGCACGATGTATGTATTGCGGCGGCAGGTCGTGTATTAAAGACTGTTAATGTGCGTGCCGATATTGCATATGAGGAAGACCACGATATCAATAAAGAAGATATTTACGGACTGGAAACACTCGGTGTGGAAAAAGCATATCAGCGTTTTACAGAGGAAAATCAGACCGATGTGCGTTTCTACTGCGTCGGATATACGGTTGTCCGTTATTATTTAAACGATTATCCGATTGGTAATCTGGAGGATCATAAAGCAAGAAAGATCGGTGCAGATCTAATTGCGACCTTCCTGCCGGATGATGTTGTGGACGGTCTGTATAAGGCAGTGGAGATTGCGGGACTTTCGGTTGCGAATCTGACATTGGAGCCGATTGCTGCGATTCAGGTGGCGATTCCTCCGATGTACCGGATGTTAAATATTGCCCTTGTAGATGTGGGTGCGGGAACCTCCGATATTTCGATCACCAAGGACGGCAGTATCGTGGCATACGGCATGATCCCGGTTGCGGGAGACAGCCTGACGGAAGCGATTGCGGGGCATTGTCTGGTGGATTTTGAGACTGCGGAGCATATCAAGCGCGGTGTTTCGACTGAAGAATCCGTGGCATTTACGGATATTATGGGACTTCCGCAGGTGATTACGAGAGAAGAAGTGTACGCGGTTACAAAGCCGCTTGTGGAGACTATGGCAAAACAGGTTTCCGATAAGATCAAGGAATTAAACGGTGATAAGCCGGTCAGTGCGGTATTTATCGTCGGCGGAGGTGGCAAGATCAATGGCTATGATGAAGCGCTTGCAGTAGAGATGGGGATTGTCAAAGAGCGTGTAGCACTCCGTGGTGAAGAAGTCATGCAGAAGATCCAGTTCATGCAGCCGGAGATCCGAAAGGATTCCCTGCTGGTAACGCCGGTCGGTATCTGCCTGTCCTTTTATGCGCAGAATAACAACTTTATCTATGTGACCTTTAATCATAAACGGGTGAAGCTCTATGATAATTCCAGACTTGCCGTGGTGGATGCGGCTTTACAGGCGGATTTCCCGAATTCCGGGCTGTTTCCAAAGCGCGGGCAGGAACTGCGCTTTATGTTGAACGGAAAAGAGAGGACCGTTCGTGGTGGTTTGGGAGAAACGGCTGTGATCAAGGTCAACGGAAATGCCTGTGACATTACGGCACCGATCCATGCCAATGACGTGATCGAGGTCACGGAATCAACAGCGGGTGAACCGGCACAGTGTACGATCGGAAAGCTGCCTGAGTATCATACCAGTATTGAGATCATCGTAAACGGGACAAAGTTATCCCTGCCAAAGTATGCGCTGGTAAACGGGGAGCTGAAGTCCGAATATTATGAGATCCGGCAGGACGATCATGTTGAGATCACCAATTATTATACCGTGGAGCAGTTATTACAGTTTCTGGATCTGACGGAAAACTCTGTGACGGTTATGGTCAACAATCTGCCGGCGCAGCCGGACACGAAGGTGTATGAGAATTTCACTGTCGCATGGCAGGCTGCAGAGCTGGAAGAAGATGCAGAACCGGAAGAAGGCGAAGAAACGGAAGGATCGCAGGAGCCGGAAACAGTTGCCTTAGATAAAGAGAATGCAGACGATTCGGAATCGTTCGGGGATAGCGCCGCACAGAAACAGAACGTGTCAGAACAGGAAAATGACGCAAGTACGATCATGGTCATTGCCAACGGTAAACCCGTAACACTGTCCGGCAAGAAGGAATATATCTATGTGGATATTTTTGACTATATTGACTTTGATCTGACACAACCCAAGGGCAAGAGCGTTGTGACGCTGTTAAACGGTGCCAAAGCGGGTTATGTGGATATCTTAAAAAACGGAGATCAGATTGAAATCTATTGGGAGCAGTAAAACGTTCCGAAAGATAAGGAAAAAACAGAATTTATCATAAGGGATAAAATAAGAAAAGAAACCGGAGAGAAGCTATGAGAATGTGCAGTATTGCCAGCGGAAGCAGCGGCAATTGCATTTATATCGGCTCGGATACGACACATCTGCTCGTGGATGTGGGAATCAGCGGAAAAAAAGCGGCAGAGGGAGTGGAGTCGCTTGGCATCCGCATGGACGAGCTGGACGGAATATTGATCACGCATGAGCATAACGATCATGTCAACGGTCTGGGCGTACTTGCCAGAAAATATCAGATACCGATCTATGCAACAAACGGAACGATACAGGCCATCCGTCGGATGGGCAATCTCGGAACGATAGAGGAAGATTTGTTTCATCCGATCCGGGTACAGGATAAATTTACCTTAAAGGATATTACAGTGAATTCCATGAGAATCTCGCATGACGCGGCAGAGCCTGTTGCATATAAGTTCTCCTGCGACGGACAAAAAGCGGCGGTCATTACAGACCTTGGCACTTATGACGACTATATCGTGGATAATCTGCGCGGTATGGATGCACTGTTGATGGAGGCAAACCATGATGTCCATATGCTGGAGGTCGGACCGTATCCGTATTATCTCAAGCAGCGTATTTTAGGCGAGCATGGGCATCTGTGCAATGAGGCATCCGGACGGTTGTTAAGTGAAATATTACATGATAATATAAAAGCAGTGATGCTCGGGCACCTGAGTAAGGAAAATAATATGCCGGAGCTTGCCTATGAGACAGTTCGTCTGGAGATTACTAATTCGGATACACCGTACCGGGCGGATGACTTTAAGATCATGGTCGCAAAACGGAGTGAACGTTCGGAAGTAATTGAGATCTGAGATAACCGGATCTCTATATCATATAAGAGAAAATGAGGAGTAAAACATGAAAAAATCAATCATTACCGTAGTAGGAAAAGACACAGTCGGAATCATTGCAAAGGTATGTACCTATCTGGCAGAAAACAAAATCAATATTCTGGATATTTCGCAGACCATCGTACAGGACTATTTTAACATGATGATGATCGTTGATATGACAAATGCGGCAAAACCGTTTCAGGATGTAAATCAGGATCTTGCACAGATCGGTGAAGGCATCGGTGTCATTATTAAATGTCAGCGTGAGGACATTTTTAACCAGATGCACAGAATCTAGAATATCGACGGAAGGAAAAAGTCATGATTAACATATTTGAAGTAGCAGAAACCAATAAAATGATCGAGAAGGAAAATCTGGATGTGCGTACGATCACACTCGGTATCAGTCTGTTAGACTGCATCGATTCCGATCTCGATCGCCTGAATGAAAAGATCTACAATAAGATCACAACCGTTGCCAAGGATCTGGTAAAGACCGGACAATATATCGAGGATGAGTTTGGAATTCCCATCGTTAACAAACGGATTTCCGTGACCCCAATTGCACTGGTGGGTGGTTCTGCCTGTAAAACACCGGAGGATTTTGTGACGATCGCCAAGACCCTTGACAGAGCAAGGGAAGCTGTCGGTGTGAATTTCCTCGGCGGATATTCTGCGTTAGTGGCAAAGGGTATGACAAAGGCGGATGAACTTCTGATCCGTTCCATCCCGCAGGCGCTTGCAGAGACCGAGCTGGTGTGCAGTTCTGTCAATCTCGGGTCTACCAAGACCGGAATCAACATGGATGCTGTTAAGCTGATGGGTGAGATCATCAAGGAGACAGC
>JBJFCE010000022.1:0-3320 GCA_051888775.1 Lachnospiraceae bacterium
CTTTGCTGATAGTCTGTCTCCTATAAAGCTAAAGCCATTACTGAAGCACTTCTCCGACAATCCGGTTTACAAGCGCACCATCAGCACGCCCCTTTACTTTGGGCATCAGTTCCTTCATCACTTTGCCCTTATCCCTCGCAGAAGGATTTTCGATGCCAAGTGCGGCAATCACCTCATTGATCGTCTTACGGATCTCCTCCTCACTCATTTCTTCCGGTGCAAACTCCGAAAGTACAGCGATACGTGCCTTGCACTGTTCAATGATATCTGCTCTGTCTGCAGGCGCAACCTCCATGGTCTCCTTCGTCTGCTTTAACTCTTTCTTAACAACCTCAAATTCTTCCGCTTCTGTAAGATCCTCGCGCTTGTCAATTGCCTTGTTTTTCAGCGCGGATAACAGCATAGACAGGGACTCTTTTCTCTCCTTATCATGGTTCTTCATTGCCGTTACCATTTCTGCCCTTACCTTATCAATCATACTCATATCATTCAATCCTTCTTTCTCTTATTACCTGTCTTATTTCAGCATTTTTGTAACCAAAGACTCCTGCTCCATCTGCTTACGCAGCATCGCATTCCGATACTCTTCCAGAACCTCGTTCTTTTTCTGCTCGGAAATTGCTTTGGGAATATCCAGATCTTCGACCCGGCTCTTCGCACCGGTCAGATTCTCGGATGCGTTCATGTTATAATTGTATGCGCGTTCCAATGCATTGGTCGTTGCGCCCATGCTGCTTCTCATACTGCTGACCTGATCAATTGCCTTATCGATCCGGCTGATATCAAATGAGCCCGTTACGTCATATCCGTCGATTCCGAGTGCCTTCAGCATGGAATTTCCGGTTTTCACGGAAGGACCGCTTCCGTCCGGATTGACCGCGATTCCAAGTGACTGTTCACCGTTTAAGATATTCTTGGTATTATATGTCGTACTCCCGGCAATCTCGTCAATTCCTTTCAGATATCCGCTGATCTCCGACTGAATTGCCTGTTTGTCCGATTTGGACAAAGTCCCGTTCATCGCTTTGACACTGGCCTCCCGAATAGACTGCAGATAATCCTGAATGCCGGAAAGTGCCCCGTCAGCCACATTGGCAAGACTGATGCCGGACTTTGCATTCTCTGCTCCTGCCGCCATTCCATTACTCTGATGCTCCAGTTTCTGTACCTGTGTCAGTCCCGATGCATCATCTGCTGCACTGTTAATGCGTTTTCCGCTCGCTATTATTCCGTAATTTACATTGCTGTAACCCGTTACCGTGCTTACTCTCATGTATGCTGCCCCCTTTCCGATCCTTCAAAAGCTGATACACTTCCTTGTGATTTGGACATTTTCTCATTTTCATTATAAAGCATTCCACTCAAAATAGCAACAACCCGGCTTTTAACAAATCCGCTATTTTAGGCTGTTTTTCTGTCCCTTTTACAAAATCCCGATGCCTTCCAATAAAATCTTCAAACCGATCAGTATCAGAACCGCACCCCCGAAGATCTCTGCTTTTGCCCGGTACTTGGTTCCGAAAACGCTACCGATCTTTACGCCGACCGCAGAGCAAATGAAGGTAATGATGCCAATGAACAAAACTGCTGCTATGATATTAACCTTCATAAATGCAAACGTGACACCCACTGCAAGCGCATCAATACTCGTTGCAACCGCCAGCAAAAACATGCACTTTACATCCATACAGGCATCTATCTCTTCCTCTCCGAAAGCTTCTTTGATCATGCTGATACCGATAAATACAAGAAGCATAAAGGCAATCCAGTGATCATACTTGGTAATCATATCCGCGAAAAAGCTGCCGAGAAAATATCCGATCAACGGCATCAAGGCCTGAAAACCGCCAAACCACGCACCGGCTATACACATATGCTTCCATTTGATCTTTCCAAGTGAAAGCCCTTTACAAATGGATACCGCAAAGGCATCCATCGCCAATCCTACCGCTAAGATAAAAAGTTCTGCCAAACCCATACTTCTTTGTACCTCCTCAACAAAAAAAGAGACTAAAAGACAGCCAAAATAAGCTGTCTTCAAGTCTCATCATTTCAAATATTACCGGGTGCCTGTTACACCAGTATGTCGATAATATTATACATTTCCATGTACCGACTACTCCCTTGAAACATTAGGAAGATTTTATCATCTTATAAAAGGCTTGTCAAGATTTTCGCCGGCTGTATTTTACGATCAGGATCTCCACACTCATGACATCGTTCATTTGCCCTGTCTTCACCGCTTCTTCCGCCGACACGCATTCTTCAATGGCACGCCGCAGTTCCTCCTGTTGGAATCCCGCCGCCTGTGTTACATATTTTCCTGCAATGAACGGCGGCAGACCGACCTTTTCTCCGATCTGGCGGTTATCCGCGCCCTTTCTCCGAAGCTCCTTTACCTGTAACAGGATATTAAACTGCCTTGCTATCAGGAACAAAATCCGCATAGGAGGTTCCTTTAAGGTCAACAGATCATAATACAGCTCGAGTGCTTTTTTCTGATTCTTCTCAGCAACCGCACCTACCATTTCAAAAATCCTGCTTGTTACTCTGGTCGTACAGACTGCTTCCACATCCTCCGAAGTAATAACATCCCTTCCCATTGTATAGCAGACCAGCTTCTCCAGTTCGCTGCTGATATTCGCCATATCTGTTCCGGTCTTTTCCAACAACAGCAGCAACGTCTGTTGTGTGATCTTCTTGTCCTCTTTTTTCAGAATGCCCAGAATCCATTTCTGAAGCGTATTTTCATCCTGTACCGAAAATTCTACTGCGCGCCCTTTTTCTTTCACTGCCTTAAACAGCTTACTGCGTTTGTCCACCTCTTGTTCGGTAAAGATCAAAATCGTACTTTCCGGCATTCCGGCAAGATATTCGGCAAGCTCCTCGCCACCCTTTTTAAACAGACCGCTGTCCTTTACCGCAATGATACGATATGTTGCAAAAAAAGGCATCGTCTCTGCCAGATCAATGATCTCTTTTACCGAAACATCAGCATCTTCATAGACATGGAGATTCATCGTATCTCCTTCGGGCACCAGCGCGGAAAGCAGCTTTTGCCGATACTGATTCTTCAGATATGCTTCTTCTCCGTATAACAGATATACATTTTTATATTGATTATTTTTGATATCCTCAAGAATCGTACGCATACGTCTTCTCCTTTACAGCCACATACAGTCCTTATCCGTTGTGTTCTGTTCCTATCGTACCACATTCTGCTCCGTTATGCGATTCCAAAAATGAGAATTCATAGGCAATTGCAAAACTCTGTCCGTAAGGCGGAACCGGTGCCGATAAACCTATCGGTGACCGGCACG
>JBJFCE010000023.1:0-16754 GCA_051888775.1 Lachnospiraceae bacterium
CGCAACGGACACTAGGCTCGAAAATACCTCGCCAAGTGCCGGCGTTTTTCAAGGGTCAAAGAACAAAGCAGCATCCCATCTGTCCGAGCCTGTATTTGCACAAATTGTTGTTGCTGATCTCGTGCCCTTTTCTACACAACCTGACAATGATTGAAAAAAATAACATGTTATGCTAGACTTGCACTAGGCAAAACAGTACTTATTTTGAAAATATTTGTTTCGAAATTACGGAGGACTTATGTTACTATCCTGTTCCAATATCAGTAAAGCTTTTCTGGAGGTTCCGGTTTTAAAGGATATCTCCTTTCATTTGGAAGACTATGACAAGGCTGCCATTGTCGGTATCAACGGTGCCGGGAAAACTACGCTCTTACGCATTATCATGAAGGAGCTTGCGCCGGATACCGGAATCGTGACGGTTGCAAAGGACAAGTCTGTCGGTTACCTTGCACAGAACCAGAATGTAGACAGTGAAAATACGATTTATGATGAGCTTTTAAGTGTCAAGGCAGATCTCATCCGTATGGAGGAACAGATCCGTGCGTTGGAGGATCGGATGAATCATGTATCCGGTAGCGAACTGGATGCCCTGATGGAGCGATACACTTCTCTTACTCACCAGTTTGAAGCGAAAAACGGTTACGCATACAAAAGCGAATTGAACGGAGTATTAAAGGGACTCGGATTTGCCGAAAGTGATTACGATAAATCCATCGGTACGCTCTCCGGCGGTCAGAAGACCCGTGTCGCACTCGGAAAGCTGCTGTTAATGAAGCCAGATCTGATCATTCTGGATGAGCCGACAAACCATCTGGATATGGCTTCCATTAAATGGCTGGAAACCTACCTGCTCAATTACAAGGGTGCGGTGTTGATCGTATCCCATGACCGTTATTTTCTGGATCGTATTGCCGGAAAGATTATCGAAATCGACAATACAAAGGCAACTGTTTTTACAGGCAATTACACCAATTATGCCGCCAAGAAAGAGATTCTGCGTGCAGCAGCATGGAATGCCTACCAAAACCAGCAGCGCGAGATTGCACACCAGCAGGAGGTCATTGACAAGCTTCGTTCCTTTAACAGAGAAAAATCCATCAAGCGCGCGGAAAGCCGTGAAAAGATGCTCTCTAAAATGGAAGTGATCGACAATCCGACCGAAAGCCGGACAGATATCAAAATGAAGCTGGAACCGCGCTTTTTAAGCGG
Source organism: Lachnospiraceae bacterium (assembly GCA_051888775.1). Classification (GTDB taxonomy): domain Bacteria; phylum Bacillota; class Clostridia; order Lachnospirales; family Lachnospiraceae; genus JBJFCE01. The sequence continues at coordinate 1,210 of JBJFCE010000023.1, forward strand.
TATGGATGTGCTGACCGTTACAGATCTTGCCAAAAGCTATGACGGCAAAAAACTCTTCGAGGCACTCTCCTTTACCTGTAAACGCGGCGAACATGTTGCACTGATAGGCGACAACGGCACCGGAAAGACGACAATCTTAAAAATCATCAACGAGCTTGTCACGCCGGACTGCGGCACGATCACACTCGGCAGCAACGTCACGGTCGGCTACTACGATCAGGAGCACCATGTCCTGCACTCCGATAAAACCTTATTTGATGAGATCTCGGACGATTATCCGTCCCTGAACAATACCGAAATCCGCAATACGCTTGCTGCTTTTCTTTTTACGGGCGAAGATGTCTTCAAGCGCATTAAGGATTTAAGCGGCGGTGAACGCGGACGTGTTTCCCTTGCCAAGCTCATGCTCTCGGAATCGAATTTTCTGATTCTCGACGAGCCGACCAATCATCTGGATATTATGTCCAAAGAGATTTTGGAGGACGCACTCAATTCCTATACCGGAACTGTCCTGTATGTCTCCCACGACCGTTATTTTATCAACCGCACGGCGCATCGGATACTGGAGCTTTCGGACGGTATTCTGACCAATTATCTCGGTAACTATGATTATTATCTGGAGAAAAAAGAGCAACAGACCATAGTGACTTCCGGAACAAATTCCGTAACCGCTGCAAAATCAGGTACCGGAACTCTCTCTTTGAAAAATTCATCCTCCGCAGACTCTTTTGGCACTACAGGAATCTCTGCTTCTGCCAATGACACTGCCGGAAAAGCAGACTGGAAGCAGCAAAAAGAGCAACAGGCACAGAAGCGAAAAAGAGAAAATGACTTGAAGAAATGTGAGGATCAGATTGCCGAACTGGAAGAACAAAAGGATTCCCTGACCGCAGAGATGAACGATCCGGCGATCAGTACAAACGTGGCAAAGCTTCAGGAACTGAGTCTTGCAATAGAATCCATTACCATTCAGCTGGAGCAGCTGTATGAAAAATGGGAGGCACTGTCGGAGTAATCCAACAGTGCCTCTTTTTTACATTGTCTCAAACGTCTCGCGAATTGCTTTGATAAATCCCTCGCTGCTTAATACCGTAACGTCCTGTAAGCTCGTGATCAGGGCCAGATCCTTTGTCATCTTCCCGTCTTCTATCGTCTTTAACGTCGCTCTTTCCAGTTTGTCTGCAAACGCCTGAAGCTCCGGAAGCTGATCAAGTTCCCCACGCTTTCTGAGTGCGCCCGTCCATGCAAAGATCGTTGCTACAGAGTTGGTTGAGGTTTCTTCCCCCTTTAAGTACTTATAGTAATGACGCTGAACAGTTCCGTGCGCTGCCTCATATTCGTATACACCCGAAGGGGATACCAGCACGGAAGTCATCATGGCAAGGGAACCGAATGCAGAGCTTACCATATCGCTCATGACATCTCCGTCATAATTCTTGCAGGCCCAGATGAAACCGCCCTTTGCTTTCATGACTCTTGCTACCGCATCATCGATCAAAGTATAGAAATACTCAATGCCGGCAGCCTCAAATTTCTCTTTATATTCCTTCTCATAGATATCCGCAAAGATATCCTTGAAGTTGTGGTCATATTTTTTGGAGATCGTATCCTTGGTCGCAAACCACAGATCCTGCTTTGTATCAAGTGCATAGCTAAAGCATGCTCTTGCAAAGCTGGTAATGGATTTGTCCGTATTATGGATACCCTGAATAATACCGGATCCTGTAAAGTTATGGATCAACTCTCTCGTCTCAGTTCCGTCCTCTGCGGTAAAGACAAGCTCTGCCTTTCCGGGTCCCGGCACCTTGATCTCGGTATTTTTATAAACATCACCGTAAGCATGTCTTGCAAGCGTAATCGGCTTCTCCCAGTTCTTTACAACCGGCTCGATACCTTTGACAATAATGGGGGCACGGAATACCGTTCCGTCCAATGCGGCACGAATCGTTCCGTTCGGGCTCTTCCACATTTCCTTCAGATTGTATTCCGTCATTCTCGCTGCATTCGGCGTAATCGTTGCGCATTTTACGGCAACTCCGTACTTCTTGGTCGCTTCTGCAGAATCTACAGTGACCTGATCATTGGTCTCGTTTCTGTGCTCCAGTCCCAGATCATAGTATTCTGTCTTTAAATCCACATAAGGAAGTAATAATTCATCCTTGATCATCTTCCAAAGGATTCTGGTCATTTCATCCCCGTCCATTTCCACAAGGGGTGTTGTCATCTGAATTTTTGCCATAGCTGCTTCCTCCACTAATCTTCTTTTTTATAAACCTCATAAAGACCGTTCTTTACCATATTGGCATAAGCATTGATAATATGCTTATTTGCCAACTCTTCGGCACTTTGTGCGTCTTTGTTCTTAATAGCCTCCATAATCTGTCTGTGCTCTTCATTGGAAGCCTTGCTGCGCACATTATTGGACAGTGTTTTTTGTCTGACCCGCAGCACATACTGATGAAAGTCTTTTAACTGATTTTCCAGAATACGGGAATGTGATGCTTCATAGAGGATCTCATGAAAACGATTATCCATCTCCGCCATCTGGTCATAGTGTCCTTTAGACGCGTGAAATTCGGAAAGATATACGTTTTCCTCCATTTCCTCAAGCTGCTCCTTGGTAATATGCTCCGATGCCCATCTTGCACATAATCCCTCCAGAAGCGAACGTATCATATAGATATCCTCGACATCCTTCAACGTAATTCCGGTGACATAAGCGCCCTTATTCGGAATGATCTGGATCAATCCTTCCAGTTCCAGCTGTCTGAACGCTTCTCTGACCGGAGTTCTGGAAACTCCCATTTCCTCTCCGATCGCAACTTCCTTTAATTCTTCATTTTCCTGATATTTTCCGCTCAAAATATCATTCCGAAGTCTTTGAAAAACTCTCCCACGCAGGGAATATTTGTCCGTGACCTCGTGCTTTACATCATAATCCGGCATGATTTCCTCCCAATCACAGTGTTACATTCAGTTCCTTGCATTTCTGGTCAATCACTGCTGTCAATTCCTCATCCGTTAAAACTGTCACACGACCGCCTGCATATTCTTCATCAACCCATTCTTTTACCGCCGTAACGATCGGAGAATGCTTGTCCACCATCCGATCACCTTTCAGCTTGTAATAAGTATTCATCCAATGCGCGATTCCGGCAAGTCCGGATGTATTGGACACTGCACACAGAACAGGTCTGTTCAAGAACTTATCCGTATCAAAAATATTATAGATTTCTTCATTTTTCAAAAGTCCGTCCGCATGAATACCGGCTCTTGTCACATTGAAATTCTTGCCGACAAACGGAGTTCTGGACGGAATATGGTAACCGATCTCCTTTTCATAATATTCGGCAAGCTCTGTAATGACGGTCGTATCCATACCGTTCAAACCGCCCTTTAACTGTGCATACTCAAATACCATTGCTTCAAGCGGCGTATTTCCGGTACGCTCTCCGATACCGAATAAGGAAGTATTGACACCGGAACATCCGTACAGCCATGCAGTTGTGGAATTTACGACTGCCTTATAAAAATCATTATGACCATGCCACTCGATCAGTGAATGCGGCACGCCGGCATGGGTATGAAGAGCATAAATAATTCCCTGCACGCTTCTGGGTATAACCGCACCGGGAAAATTGACGCCATACCCCATTGTATCGCATGCTCTTACTTTGATCGGAATTTTATACTGCTCCATTAATTTCATCAGTTCCATACAAAAAGGCACCACATAACCGTAAATATCGGCTCTTGTGATATCCTCAAGATGACACCTCGGACTGATTCCTTCCTCCAGACAAGCCTTGATCACACTCAGATAATGCTCCATCGCCTGCCTTCTGTTCATCTTCAGTTTCAGGAAAATATGATAATCCGAACAGCTTACCAGAATACCGGTTTCCTTCATACCGATTTCCTTTACAAGCTTAAAGTCCTCTTTGCTTGCACGGATCCAGCTTGTCACTTCCGGATACTGATAACCCCGTTCCATACATTTATAGACCGCATCCCGGTCTTTTTTACTGTATAAGAAAAATTCACTTGCACGGATCATACCGTTAGGTCCGCCGAGACGATGCAGATAATCATAGATCGTTACGATCTGCTCCGTTGTATACGGTGCTCTTGACTGCTGTCCGTCACGGAATGTCGTATCCGTAATCCAGATATCCTTTGGCATATTATGTGGTACGATCCTGTCATTAAACGGAATCTTCGGGATCTCGGAGTAGGGAAACATATTACGGAATACATTGGGTTTTTCCACATCATCCAGATAATACATGTGCTCTTCGATTTCCAGAAGATTATTTTTCTTGTTCATCGTGACAGGACGATTCTCAAACATCTCTTCCCGATTCATAACATCATCCTCCATAACTTCCTTCTGTCTGAAACAGGCAGGAAAATAGGTAATGCTCATACAACATTGGTATAATTGTATACAATTATACCAATGTTGTCAACCTAATTAACCGGATAAAACATTTTTTCAAGATTTAGCATGCCATAGCCCTGCTTGATCCGCTCTTCTCGAAGATCTGTCGTACTTTCCTGAAGTTTTCGCTTCAACATATAGACACTCATATCCGGATACCTCTGCAATAAGAGTGCTGCAGCACCACTGACGATCGGAACCGCCATTGAGGTTCCCGTCTTACTCGTATATCCCCAGAGTACCTTCCGTCCTCTGCCATAGGAAAAGCTGCAGGAGCTAATATCCGTTCCCGGCGCCACAAGATCCGGCTTACGAATTTCCTCTCCCGGCATTCCCCGTCCGGAATGCGTCTCACAGCTTTTACCGTTTGCATCCCGGTATCCATAATCATGACAGCCTACTGTCAACACCTTGGCACCGGCTGCAAGCCCCGAAATAGAACCCGGCTCCGGTCCCCGGTTTCCTGCCGCCGTTATAACAAGAATACCTCTTTCACACAGTTCCTCCAGCATATCCGACAGTTCTCTTAGTTTCTGCACATCCTCCATCCGATAGACTGCAACGGACAGATTCAGGATTCTGATCCGATACTCCGCTCTATGATCCATGATCCATTGCAGTGCCCTTAACATGCTGTCCGCATCGCCTTCCCCCTTATGATCAAGAATCTTTATATTGATCAGGTTTGCTTTCGGTGCAATCCCATGCAGCCGTCCGCCGGACAAGCGCCCGTTTCCTGCCAAAATCCCGTTGATATGCGTACCGTGTCCGCAATCATCATATGCCGAAACCCTGTTATTCTTTGTAAAATCGCGAAACATCTGAAATCGGTCTGCAATATCCGGATGCGGCATGGCACCGGTATCCAGCACTGCCACGGTAATATTTTCTCCGCTTACCCCCATTCGGACCGCTCCGCTATATCTGATCATCTTTCTGACCCGGTCCATTATCACGCTTCCTTTTCACACAAAAAGAAGTTTATCCGAATGATAAACTCCTTTTTTATTATACTATGTGATTTTTCGGTCAGGTCGCATGTCTTTTTCTTTTATTTGGTGTTTTCCATAAAAGTAATACAACGGAAACCGCTGCCATACCGAGACAAAGTATCCATTTCGGTTCAAAAAGATCTCCCGTGTCCGGCGAATCATCTAACTGTCCGCTGCCTGATGCACCTTCCGCACCGCCTTCATACCACATCAGCGCATACGCTGACAAATGATTTGCATAAAATCGCAAACACGATATATTATCCTGCGTCAGCTGTTCGCTTTTTACGACCTCCAGTTGTCCGTTTGCATCCAGACACAATACATATACAGTACTGCTTTGCAGTTCTTCCGGAAGTGCCACGGTAAGATTTAACGCATTGGTCCCAAAAACGGTAATCGGTATGCCGGATGCCGTATCTGCGGTAATATTTAATCCATGGAACTGTACCTGATCATTTTCACCGTACAGAGCCTCATAACACTCGCGGATTTGCTGCTCTGCAGTCTGATCATCCGCAACCGTTATCCGTATCGTTTCCTGATTGCCTGAAAGCTGTGCTTCTGAAAGCTCCGGATGATTAAGGAATGTAGAGCGTAAAGAAAGAGTGAGTTTCTCTTCTCCCGAATTCCCGCTTTCCATCCAATCAGTATTTTCATAATAGGACAATGCATCCTCTGATACAGACGTTACAGGGTATGTCACGCCATACATCTGAACCTGTTCGGGCCATTCTATCTGCTGTGCGTCCGTCACCGGAAGCGTGCACTTCAAAATGATCAGCGACTCCCCGCCCTCCGATACAGTTTCATCCCATGTACAGATATATCCTCTGAATCCACTGACATACGGATCAAGAACCGTTCCTTCAATAACCGTATCGACACTCGGAATTACCGCAATACTCACATTGCAAAAACATAAATCCCTTGTATCCGTGCGATAGTATCTGGTTGCCGATTCTTCATAGCTTGCCTGCGGAAGCACAGTATCGGCTCCGCCCCGGAACCATACGGTATTCATTCCGTTCTCACGAACCGTACCGCCAAGATCAAAAGCCCTTGCACCGATCTGTGACACGTTTTCCTGAATGGAAATCATCGCCAGCGGGCAGCCGGCAAACGCTCTGTCCGCAATTTTCACAAGCCCGGTACCGCCGTTAACAGAATACAGATTGCTGCAACCAAAGAAAGCGTCTTCACCGATTTCCTCCACACTTTCCGGTATGCTTACTGCCACTATTCCCGTGTGTCCCGCAAAGCATCCTGCAGCAATTTTTTTGACACCGTCCGGTATGGAAATCTTGCTGTCAGAACCCCGATAAGCCAGTAGGATTCCGTCTCCTACGATCAAAAAATCCTCTCCTGTTTCATTTTTCCAGCTGTTCAGCCACGGAGTCTCGGAAAATGCATATGGTGCAATCTGTGTTACCGTATCCGGAATATCCACCTGTACCAACTGATCGCAGTGATAAAACGCACCGTACCCGATCGTGGTAACCCCTTCCGGAATGGTCACCTGAGTCAATCCGCTTCTGGCAAACGCAAAATCGCCGATCTGCGTAATACCGTCCGCAAATTCATAGGAATCCAATGTAGTCTGACGATAGTATGCCTGATCTGCAATCACCTGACCGTCAACAACCGTATATTTAGGAATCGACAAACCTTTTCGTTCTGAGTCCGCTCCTGACATCTGATCCTGTTCGACATTGTCTGCATTCTCTGAATTCTCCGATGATACTGAGGAATCCGTATGGGATAAAACCGAAGAATCTATGCCGACTGCACCATCAGGATCCGTAGCACCATTGTCTGTTGCATTCGTCACACTTTCCGACTCTCCGCTATATACCGGCTGCTGTGTATTATCGATAAATACAACTGCCTGACCGGATACAATCACCGTCTGCCCCATAACATCCGCCTGTGTCACTTCAAGCGGATTAACATATGGTTCCGCATCGGCTGTATTTTCATCCTGAGTATTATCATCTTCAGCTGCCGCTTCCTGTCCGGCTGATTCTTCCGATTCTGTCTCAGCTTCCTCTGCCTGTTTGGCTTCTTCCCGTTCTTTCTCGGCTTCCTCTGCCTGCGCGAGTACTGCATCACGGATTTCTTCATATTCCGCCTGAGAAATTGCTGTCACAACATGTTCTTTTGCAAACCGATCTGCCACACTTCCGGCACTCGCCTTGATCTGTAGGTTTGGGCAACCGTCAAACGCCGTATCATGGATCGACTTCACTGTTTCCGGTATTTCGATTGCTTCTAAATGACTACAGTTTTCAAATGCTTTTGCATCAATCTGAGTTACCGAATAAGGGATCGTAACTGCCTGAAGTCCTCTGCAGTTAGAAAATGCATAGGCCGGTATTTCCGTCAAAGCATCTGACAAACTGACAAACTGTAAGTTATCGCATCCCCAAAATGCATATTTTGCGATCGATTCTATCGTATCAGGCATATCATAAGCCGATATGCTGCTTCCGTTTAACACTTCATACAAACGGGTTCTGTCAGCACTCATCAATGCTCCGTCTTCACAACAGAGTGTCGGATGATCTTCATCCAGCTCAATATCTGCTAATAATGGGCAGCCGGAAAAAACTCCGTTGCCCATTTCAGTAATACCGGTACCGATTGACATTTTTTCTAACAGATCACATTCCGCAAAAGCCGCATTTCCGATGCGCTCCACGGAGTCCGGGATTGCAACCTCTTTCAGATTGCTGCACCCATAGAAAGCATGATGTCTGATTTCCTCCACGCTTTCCGGTATCTCTATGCGCTCTAAAGTCGTATTTTCAAAAAAAGCCTCCTCCCCGATCACTGTGATATAATCGGGGATTGTTACTTCCTTATCCGTTCCGGTATATTTTACCAATACAGTTCCGTTCGTTTGAAAATCCGCACTTTTGGCAGCAGTTTTTCCTCCCGGGAGCTGACTGAACAATACCGCTGCGATCAAAAGGAGCACACCGGCTGTTTTTCTGATTTTTCCTGCCATGGAATTCTCCTTTTAAGCGGTTTTTGTTGTTACGTTTCTTTTATCTTTCTTTAACAGCAGAATCGCGGAAGTACATCCGAGCGCCACCACAAGAAACCACTTGGGATGAATCGGATCTCCGGTCTTTGGCGTACTGTCTGCCACACCGCTCATCAAATTACTGCGATCCACATAAACCGTATACGGTGAAAAATGTGTTGCCGTAAAGGATACACACGGTACCCCGTTGATCGTTGTAAATCTCGGATTCAGTTTGTCAAGATCATCACCGTTGACAACACCAGCAACCTGATTATTTCCGGCATACTGGATCAGATCATCCGGAAGCGGCATTGTGATATTGACAGACAATCCCGTCGTATCCTCGATCTTTGTCGTACCTGTAGCATCATAAAGAGAAATATCCATTGCAAAATAAGACAGATTATCCAGACTTCCGTATTCCTTACGAAGAGCTGCCTCCACTGCACTTCTTGCAGTTGCACTGTCCGTAATTCTTACTACGAAATTATCCGTAGATCCGTCTACGGTTGCGGACGCAATACCGGTATTGGAAATACCCGGCTTTGTAATATCCACAGTCGTACCCTGACTGCCTCCTCCGGCATTTCCGGAACTGCTTCCGTCACTGCCGGTACTGTTATTTCCTGAATTGCTTCCACCGGAATTATTGGTTCCGTTATTATTGCTTCCGCTTGTATCCGTTGCACTGGCATAGTTGGCTGTAATCGTCAGATCATGGGACGGCATTGTAATGGTTGTTACGGATGAACTGCTATTCGCAATATTAAAATCATTGGAATCGGAAGTCCAATTTTTAAAAGTCTGTCCGCTCGGTGCCGCATTGGCAGTTATGGAAACCGTTGCTCCGGCTGCATAAGTACCGCTTCCCGTACCGTTCTGTACCGTCAATTTAAACTGCCCGCCCGGTGTCGGTGTAGGCGTCGGGGTTCCGCTGACAGCTCCTGTCGGTGTCGGGGTTCCTTTCCCGCTTGCCGGTTTTCCTGTCGGCGTGGGTGTCGGGGTCAGAGCACTTGTCGGCGCCGGTACATATTTGGCCACAATAATCGTATCCTTCATAATACAGGTAAACGGCGCAGACCACTCATCAAAAACATATCCTTCTCTGACCGGTTCTTCCGGCTCCACCGCAGCCTTTCCTTCTTCCACATATTGCAGATCGATCTCTGTTCCGTCATAGTCCAGGAAATAAACAAGATAATTTTTATTGATTTCCTGGAACTGATGACCGTTCATATTGGCATAGGTCTCTACTGCTGATCCGAGATAGGAACGCAAGATCGCCACATCATCAAACGCTTCCGTTGCAATCGCAACCTCTGTCGCCGGTATCGTTACGGAGAGATATTTTCTCGTGTTGGTAAATGCACCTCTGTTAATCTCATTTACAGAATCCGGCAGGATAACCGTGATCAGATTCTCATCCCCGTCAAAGCAATTTGCAGGAATAACACTCAGCCCGGATGCATCTGACAGATCAACGGACATAATCGAGGTACAATTTTCAAATGCACCTTCGGAAATTTTTGTAACATCTTTGATCTCCGGATCTGTTTCCGAATCAATATACGCAGATCCTACACTGTCTCCTCTGGAAGAAAGACATTCAATGATCGTCTTGCCTGTATCGTTATTTTCGTAGATAATACCGTTGCTACATACATAATTACTATTACCGCCGACACTGGTCAGACTATCACAGCCGGAGAACGGTGCCGTTCCGATATCCTCCAATGCAGATCCTAAAACAACGGACTGCAGATTCTCACAGCTATAAAAAGCATTATCCGGTAATTGTTTCACGGAATTCATAGTAATGGAAAGGATACGGTCATTTCCCTGTGCTACCTTCTCCAGATCATTTCCGCTCTCATACTCTCTGGTTCCGTCTGACCCGCTTCTCGTTCCGTAATAGCCGTTGAACAGACCATACTGACGATAGGTAGTATAGTACGGATCGTGAGCCATATACGCCTGAACATCATAGGAATTGTTTGTGGATTCAATGAAAGATTTGACATCAATGGATTCCACACCTTCCGGGATAATGACATTCAACACATTACTTAACTGCTGAGATTGTACTGCATCCAGCGCAATCTCAGAGTTATCGGTATAATTGCCGGACAGATATTTTTCATATTTCGTACGAATTTCATCGCTCAGTTCATCATAATGCGGATAATCAACCAGCGTAACTTCATTGGTATCATTGTTTAATAATACCGTCAGATTCGGATTATCCGGTGTACCGGACCGGTAGCAGACACGCTTCTGGTTCGGCTCATCCATATAATTGGTCGGATCCATTGCCCAGTCAAACGGTGCATATCCTTTAACAATGTCACCGTAGAAGGTCAGCTCGTCACTTCCTGTCGCAAAAGCATTCGAACCGATTGAAAATCCACTGTAACCGTTCCTTGGAGTAGAGAACACAACCGTTTCAAGCTTTGTGCAGCCCATAAAAGCACTGTCTCCGATTGCCTTAATAGAATCACCGATATAAACCGTCTCCAGCTTCGGTGAATCCTTGAATGCACCGCTGTCTATAGATTCGATCGCACTGCCATCCTCAATCTTTAAAGTCTTCAGATTCTGATAAATGACATCATCCGTAGTCATGCTGAAGCATTCGGGCCCGATTCCCGTTACGGTAATCTCACCGACCTTTGCCGGAACAACAACAAGACCATTATTACCACTTGCATTCGTAAACTCATCTTCATTACCGACAAGTACGCAAGAAGTCAGAATACCGTTATCATCCACGGTAAATCGATAAATACCGGAGCCTACTTCCCAATGATCTTTTCCGTCCGAGCCGTTATATACATAAGTGATTCCCGCCGCCCATGCTGACTTTCTCGGAGAAGCCGTTACACCTGCGGCATTATTTTCAGGGCCTCTGATATAAAAATCATTTGTTAATACATCGATAAATGCATTTGTTTCAAATTCCACATAACCGCAGGAACCGGTCTTGGTATCCGGAAATTCCACACATTTCAGATTGATACAGCCACGGAAGAAACCGGAGCCCAATGTTTCCGTAGTCTGAAGACCATAGTTTGCAGGCATTACAACCGTCTTTAAGTTACTTCGTCCTGCCAGCACATAATCTCCGAGTTTCGAAACCGAAGCAGGTAATTCCACATCCGTCCATGATCCGCTCAAGCCGGACTCCACGGCAAATGCCGCATCACCGATTCTGCTTGTCAGATCACAGAACTCAACGGAACGCAGCGCATAACAGTCATAGAAAGCATAATCTTCAATGACCAGATTGCTGTTAATTCCGGACATATCAATATTGGCCAGACTTGCACAGAATGCAAAGGCCCCCTTACCAATCTTTGCGATCGTACTCGGGAATGCGATCGAAGACAATCGGTTACATCCGTAAAAACACTCCGTACCGATAACGGTCGTACCGTTTCCGATCGTTACACTTCTTAAAGAAGCACAATTTTTAAAGGCGCGGTTTCCGATCGTTCCGGAATACGCAGTTACTTCCTGAATACCGGTGGCATCTTCAAAAGCACTGTCACCGATCTGTAGGATTTCCTGCGGAATCACAAGCTTTGTAATATTGGTTGCGCCCTTAAAAGACTCATTTCCTATATATTTAATATCAAATTTATTAGTAGACGGTGCATAGAAACCGGAAGAGATATCATCTCCGACCACCCTGTCCTGATTAAACGGAATATAAACAACGGAACTTCCTACTCCCGGATTGGTAATCGTCTTGTCCACAACCTCTACCAGACGATATTCCTGTCCGTGGATCGGCTCCAGATTCTTGGTTACATCAGAACTCCTGTAATGATCACAAAAATAGATCATTTTATTACTATATGACAAATCCTTTGCTTTATAGGAAGGCTTCGTCGGTTCGGATGTATTTAAAACAGGCTCTTTTCCCTCCGGGCTGCCGTTTGCAATCCATTGGTCATGCTTCGTCAGCCATGCTGCATAATCCCTGTCATAGGTCTCTTTTGCAGATACATAGCTCGACCATTCCGACGGATAATATCTTTCCAATTCCTCATCCGTCAATGCAACCTCTCCTGTTATGGGATCATCATAAAATGCATTGATCTCCTCAATCGTAAACGAAGGATAATTGGTAACTACGTTGGAATTGATCGTCAGCGTTCCGTTTTGCGGAGTAAATACCGGGTTGTACTTCGTAATAACGCCGGACTTGGAACCTCCGGTCACATCAACCGTATGGAATTCATAGGCATTCCACAGCTCATAGTTACCGGCACTCGTCTGATAGATCATCTTGGCATTATATACCGTATCATCCGTATAAGTAATCGGATCAATATCCGGATCATTTGCCAGTGCCGGACTGGTCGGATAGGTCTGTGCCGGTACACTGGTATCCGATTCACTTCCTCCGATTGCGCTCGCATTTGGTGTCGGTATCGCTGCAATGATCAGTGCCATCACAAGCGTTAATACACCGAAGGTTTTTCTTGCCGAACGTTTTACTTTTCTGCTGACTGTTGGTTTCGATGCTTTTTTTGCCATCGTATCTCTCCTTCTATCGTAGCTACTCTATCCGCTTGGCTACTACTACAAATCTTCCGTTTGTCTCCTGATAATCACAGGTGGACAAGGTTAATAACTCGTCTCCGTAAACGGCACTGACCCCCGTATCATAAAGTGACATTTGTGCCATTTCATTCATATTGGAATAGAACTCCGCTTCCGAATCCACATTGATAAACTGATAATACTTGAATACGATCTCATCCTCATTATAAATTCTGGACCGGAACACATACATAACCTCATATGTGCCTTTTTCGTAAATGGTATCAAACTGAATATAACGGTGATTCTCAAAGAACGCCTCGGAGCTGTACCGATCCAGATTACCGAACATTTCTCCCGATTTCATATGATGCCCGTAAATGATCAGATTGGTACTCCTATGTACGACATCACACTCCGGATCCAGAAAAATACTGCCGTTTTTATCATACTCCTGATAAAAATTATGTGTCAGATAATACTCCTTGTCCGGACTCTGCATCACCGGATAATCAATAAAAACCTCTTCTCCATTTGTATCGGCTATTTTCAGCCATCCGATTAGACTTTTATTCTTATTGTATAAAGTTTTATATTCATCCAATACAGTGAGAACCACTTCTTCCTCGTCTTCCGTTCCCTGAATCGTAACCGTCTGATCCGGAATAGCACTGCCGTCCTGTGCTTTCAGCTGTGACAGATCATCAAAAGCCTGACGGCTCTTATAGGACATCGTGTAATAATATGCAAAATATCCGAGACAGACAACTGCGACAAGACTGCATAAAATCATCACCACACGCCGTCTGCGGTCTTTCACAGACAAAATTTTCCGTGCTTCTTCTTCTACCTTTCCATTGTCTGTGTACCCTGTTCCAGGTTCCTTTACGCTACCTGTATGCTCCGTTTTTCCGTTTCCACGTTTCCTTCCATTATCAGGATCTTCCGATTTCGCGCTTGCGCGTTCCTTTGCCTTGATTTTCTGTATTGCTTCGTATACTTCATCATCAAATTCACGCCCCAAAACGGATCTGAAAGAAATTGCTCCGCTCTGCATCGTCTGGTATAATTTCACCAGTTCTCTGCTGTCTTTAAAATTAATCTTCTTTCTGATCTCTTCGATCAACTTCTCATCATATAACGCATCTTCATAATCCTGTGCATTATAAAAAATATGTGACCCGATCTGTTTTCTGTATCCTGCCATAACTACCTCTCTACAGGCATACTATCCCAATTTTTAGCATATGATATATTATTTTACTATATCTTGAAATAATTTCAAGAGTTTTTACAACATGTTGCGTCACAAATCCGAACCGAAGTCAATTTTTTTCAAAAAACTTCTTTGGATTCCCAGTCACACATTTTCATGCTTCTCATAAGATATAGCATAAAAACAATTTCGGAGGCACCTAATGAGTGACTTAACTGCTTCATCCTGTGGATGCGGAAATTCAACAAGAGACAACAACTGTGGATGTGGTATTTTATGGATCATCATCCTGCTGGCATTATGCGGCGGAAATGACTGCGGCTGTGGTTTCGGCTTAGGCAGAAGACACGATGACGACAATAACTGCTGCGAATGGATCATCCTTCTTCTGATCCTCTCCTGCTGCGGCGGCTGTAACTTCTGCTAATTCCTTTTTTCGGGCGGGGCTATAAATTGCCCTGCCCGGAATCTTTCCGAATCCTTTTCTTCTCGAATCCGTCCACCCTGCATACAATATGGTAAAGACAGGAAGCACGTTTCTATGGAGCCAATCTATCCAAACAGTTCCGACAACTGCACAGAGACAGACGATGCCTTTGAACTGCGTTTCAGCACGCGTCCGTTACGAATTCTGAAGTTGCTCACACCGTTTCTGCCTGTCGATATCCAGCCTGCGCTTGCCATTATGATACGTCTGCAGGAACTTAAGCTGGTTCTGCACGGTTTTCATATCACGGGAAGGCATACATTTCCGGCATTATTCAGTGCCGAAGCCGGACAGGGAAATACAAATTCACATGACGGTCCCGATTCTTTTTCTCCCGAACTGATGAATCGTCTGTTAAAAAAAATCGACCCGCTCTTACTTCCGGAAGAGCAAAAGGAAATCGGAAAGATCAAACAGATGCTGCAAATGCTGGAAACCTATAAGCAGTTGGAGCCTTACATGTCCATGTTTTCACAGATGAGTTCCATGTTCCAGACAGAGGAAGAACAAAAGACACCGGAGGAAGATGTGCAAAAAGCATCCGATGACGCGGATGAGCTATCGGATTGTAATCAGGCAAAACAGCATACTTCTAATGACACAGGCGTATTCCCCGGGAATCTTATGAGCATGCTGTCCCCCGATATGATACAGAATCTTGGGAGCCTGATGCAGATTTTTACACCCGATAACACTTCAGAAACAGATCATATCTAGTCGATTGCGAAACTCTGTCCGTAAGGCGAAACCGGTGCTGATAGGCCTATCGGTGACCGGCACGCTTTCGCTACACCTCGTCCGTAACGGTACGTAAGGTGCCAAAATACGGC
>JBJFCE010000024.1:0-16483 GCA_051888775.1 Lachnospiraceae bacterium
GCAATGAGCATGATCGCAGGTACTGCAAGAAGTATGGGAATCACAGTTGAAGAGTAATGGATAATACGTGGGAGGAGTTTGATAACCCCGCCACTACCACAAGGAGGTAAACAAAATGAAACATGGTAAGAAATATAGCGAAGCTGCTAAAACAATTGACCGCTCCGTACAGTACGAGCCTGCTGAAGCAATCGCGTTAGCAAAAAAAGCAGCAACAGCAAAATTTGATGAGACAATTGAAGCTCATATCAGAACAGGCTGCGACGGCCGTCATGCAGATCAGCAGATCCGTGGCGCAGTTGTATTGCCCAACGGAACAGGTAAGACTGTTAAAGTGTTGGTATTTGCAAAAGGCGATAAATTAAACGAGGCAGAGGCAGCAGGTGCTGATTATGTAGGCGGAGAGGAATTAATTCCTAAGATCCAGAACGACGGATGGTTAGATTTTGATGTCGTTGTTGCGACACCTGATATGATGGGTGTTGTTGGTCGTCTCGGTAAAGTGTTGGGACCGAAAGGTTTAATGCCCAACCCCAAGGCAGGCACCGTAACAATGGATGTTACCAAAGCTGTAAATGATATTAAAGCAGGTAAGATCGAGTACAGACTTGACAAATCCAATATCATCCATGTTCCTGTAGGAAAAGCTTCCTTTACAGAGGAACAGTTGAAAGAGAACTTTGATGCGCTGATGGATGCAATTGTAAAAGCAAAACCCAGCACATTGAAAGGTCAGTATTTAAGAAGCATCTCCCTGGCACCTACCATGGGACCCGGTGTAAAAGTAAGTACTGCAAAGTTCTAATACGATATGGTATACTAAGGACACAGCTAAGGCTGTGTCCTTTTTGCGCGGATGGCGGGCTGCTTGAATTGATGCATTTGCAGACTGTGGAAAATGACGCGGGGTATCTGTCCGGGAAGGTGGGATAATCATGAAAAGGCATAAAAAGAGAAAAAAACAAATTACATATTTTATCATAACACTTATTTTTGTCTGCCTTCTGGGAACCGTTATGCTGGGATTGATTTCCGTTGTAAAGGGGAGAAAAAAGCAGGAGATAGCTTCCGTGCATGAAACGGTGGAGAAAGAGAACGGCGTGCAGGAGGAAATACCGGTGGTGCCGTCGGAAAACGATGATGAAATGCGAAAGGAAGAAAGCGGGCGGGATACAGTAGAAGAGGAAGAAACATCGCAGTCACAGCAGGAGATCGGTCCGGTCGTTATGGCGTTTGGAGGAGACGTATGTTTTCATGATGCGTATGCCAATATGCATTCCCTTCGCAGCAGGGGCGGTAAAATAGAAAGCTCTCTTTCCGCAGAACTGCTGTCTGAGATGCAGCAGGCGGATATCCTGATGGTAAATAATGAATTTACTTATTCCAAAAGAGGGGTGCCCCTTCCGGAAAAAGCATTTGCCTTCCGGAGTGATCCGGGGAATGTAAATCTTCTTTATGAAATGGGTGTAGATATTGTATCGCTTGCCAATAACCATGTATACGATTATGGGGAAGACGCTTTGCTGGATACATTGGATACTCTAAAAAATGCGGAAATTCCCTATGTGGGAGCGGGAAGAAATCTGGATGAGGCTTCGGCCCCTTTTTATTATGAAATAAACGGGAGAACTATCGCTTATATATCAGCGACACAGGTAGAACGGAACGAAAATCCGGATACAAGGGGTGCCACGGAAGTGACTGCAGGGACATTCCGTTGCTTTACGGAGGAAGAATTCGGCAGACTGCTGGATGCCGTGAAAGAGGCTGACCGGAACGCAGATTTGACGGTTGTATATATTCATTGGGGAACGGAAAATACCGATGAGTTGCATTGGGCACAGGAATGGCAGGCGCCGGAGCTGGTAAAGGCAGGGGCGGATCTGATCGTCGGCGATCATCCTCATTGTCTGCAGGGAATTGATTATATAGACGGCGTGCCGGTGTTTTACAGTCTGGGCAATTTCTGGTTCAATTCAAAAACGCTGGATACGGGGCTTTTAAAAGTCGTTCTGGACGAGAACGGGGAACTGACCTGTCAGTTTTTGCCGGCCAAACAGCATGATTGCCGTACGGATTTGGAGACGGGGGAAGAAAAACAGCGGATTTTAGATTATCTGCAATGCATTTCTCCGAATGTAACCATCGATGAAAACGGTTATATCAGTAATGTGCCCTATGACGGACCGCCGATCAATTATGATGACGTACAGAGACTGCCGCCCAAACCGGAGGAACAGTTGCCGGATCAACAGGCGCAGCCGGAACAGAATGATGCGGCTGCGGAACCGGTGAACCGGTAAGAACGGAAAATGGAATGGAAGATTTTTATGCGAAAGGGTTGACAACGGTGCCGGGAATGTGATAGATTATACAAGGTCTTACGAGACTTTGCCGAAGACAGTAGGTGCCCATGAGGGCGTAAGCGTATCGCCTACCGAGGAATGAAAGAGTATGTTTATGACTTTTTGCCTTCCGGTCTTCCGGGAGGCTTTTCTTATAAATACTCCTATCGGCAACAAAATCTATAAGGAGGTAAATGTGAAATGGCAAAGGTTGAACTGAAACAGCCAATCGTGGAAGAAATTTCCGAACACTTGAAAGACGCGCAGTCTGTTGTGTTGGTTGATTACCGTGGACTGACCGTTGAGCAGGACACACAGCTTCGTAAAGCAATGCGTGAAGCAGGTATCGTATACAAAGTATACAAGAACACAATGATGAATTTCGCGTTCAAGGGTACAGATTATGAGGCATTAGCTCCATATCTGGAAGGACCGAGTGCAGTTGCTATCGCAAAAGATGATGCAACAGCTCCGGCAAGAGTCCTGGGCAAATTTGCAAAGGATATCGAAGCGCTTGAAATCAAAGGCGGTGTTGTTGAAGGCATTGCTTATGATGCAAAAGGCATCAGCGCAATCGCAAGCATTCCCGGCAGAGAAGAACTGCTTTCCAAATTACTTGGAAGCTTACAGTCTCCGATCACAAACCTTGCTCGCGTCCTGAATCAGGTTGCAGAGAAAGGTGGCGCAGGCGAAGCTGCACCGGCTGAAGAAGCAAAAGCTGAAGAGGCAAAAGCAGAAGAAACAGAAGCTCCTGCAGAGGCAGAAGCACCCGTAGAAGCAGCGGCTGAGGAAACAGCAGAAGCAGAAGCTCCTGCAGAGACTCCCGCAGAATAATTTTGAAAAATAATTTAAATGGAGGAAATGAAAATGGCAAAATTAACAACAGCAGAATTTATTGATGCTATTAAAGAGTTAACAGTTTTAGAATTAAATGATTTAGTAAAAGCTTGCGAAGAAGAATTCGGCGTATCCGCAGCAGCAGGCGTTGTAGTTGCAGCAGCAGGCGCAGCAGCAGGTGAAGCAGCTGAAGAGAAGAGCGAGTTTGATGTTGAATTAACAGAAGTTGGTCCCAACAAAGTTAAAGTTATCAAAGTTGTTCGTGAAGCTACAGGCCTTGGCTTGAAAGAAGCAAAAGACGTAGTTGACGGAGCTCCTAAAGTAATCAAAGAGGGTGCATCCAAAGAAGAAGCAGATGACATCAAAGCTAAATTAGAAGCTGAAGGTGCTAAAGTTACTCTTAAGTAATTCAACCTGCAAAAACAGAAGAAACCAAAGAGCTGTCAGAAGTTGTGAAAACAAAATCCGACGGCTCTTTTTCTTGCCCGGAAAATGCGGGAGGGAAAACGGCAGAACAGGGTCGGAACGGTTGCGGAAAGCGCGAAAAAAATTATATAAATATGGTTGACTTAAATCTTGCATTGTAGTAGAATGGATGATGCGCTATTGTGGTGTGCTAGGCTTTTTTGGTGCATGTATTGTATTGAAATAGGCTGATAAATAGAAAGAACGGGGTGAAATGTCAATGGAAAAGAACAGAATACGTCCAATCGCATCCGGTAAAGACGTACGTATGAGCTATCAGAGACAAAAAGAAGTTTTGGAGATGCCGAATCTGATCGAGGTTCAGAAAAACTCCTATGACTGGTTCCTGAAAGAGGGATTGAAAGAAGTATTTGACGATATTTCTCCGATTACCGATTACAGCGGACATCTGAGTCTGGAATTTGTCGATTTTGAGCTCTGCGAGGACGACGTAAAGTATTCTATTGAAAAATGTAAGGAGAGAGATGCAACTTACGCAGCACCATTAAAAGTAAAAGTACGTCTCTACAACAAGGAAAAGGACGAAATCAGCGAACATGAAATATTCATGGGCGATCTTCCTTTGATGACCGAGACGGGTACTTTTGTGATCAACGGTGCAGAACGTGTTATCGTTAGCCAGTTAGTGCGTTCTCCGGGCATTTATTACGGAATCGGTCATGACAAGATCGGTAAAGAACTGTATTCCTGTACGGTAATTCCGAATCGTGGTGCATGGCTGGAGTATGAAACGGATTCCAATGATGTTTTCAGCGTTCGTGTAGATAGAACAAGAAAGGTGCCGATTACTGTATTTATCCGTGCATTGGGTATCGGTACAAATGAAGAAATCAGAGAGTTATTCGGCGACGAACCCAAGATCGAAGCAAGCTTTGCAAAGGATCCTTCCATTACGGAAAAGAATCCCAGCGGTAGCTATGAGGACGGTCTTTTAGAGTTGTACAAAAAAATCCGTCCCGGCGAGCCTCTTTCCGTGGACAGTGCGGAAAGTCTGATCACGGCCATGTTTTTTGACCCCAGAAGATATGACCTTGCAAAAGTGGGCCGTTATAAATTCAACAAAAAATTAATGCTGAGAAACCGTATCAGAAATCATGAGCTGGGTGAGGATGTTATTGATCCTTATACAGGTGAACTGATTGCTGCAGCAGGCACAATCGTAACACCTGAGCTGGCTGACGAGATTCAGAATGCGGCTGTTCCTTATGTTTATATTCAGACAGAAGAGAAAAATGAAAAAGTGTTGTCCAACATGATGGTTGACATCACACATTTTGTGGAATGCAATCCCAAGGAACTGGGTGTAACTGAACTGGTTTACTTCCCTGTTCTGAAACAGATTCTGGAAGAGTACAGTGAAAAGCCCGATGAATTGGCTGACGCTATTAAGAGAAATATTCATGATCTGATTCCGAAGCATATTACCAAGGAAGATATTATCGCTTCCATTAACTATAATATGCATTTGGAATACGGTATCGGTAATGATGACGATATCGACCATTTGGGGAACAGACGTATCCGTGCTGTAGGCGAATTGCTGCAGAATCAGTACAGGGTAGGTCTTACCAGATTGGAAAGGGTTGTCCGTGAAAGAATGACAACTCATGATGCGGAAGAAGTTTCTCCTCAGGTTCTGATCAACATCAAACCTGTACAGGCTGCGGTAAAGGAATTCTTCGGTTCCTCCCAGCTGTCACAGTTCATGGATCAGAATAACCCGTTGGGTGAGCTGACACACAAGAGACGTTTATCCGCATTGGGCCCCGGCGGTCTGTCCAGAGACAGAGCCGGATTCGAGGTTCGTGACGTTCACTATTCCCATTACGGAAGAATGTGCCCGATCGAGACCCCTGAAGGTCCTAACATCGGTTTGATCAACTCCCTTGCATCTTATGCAAGAATCAATGAGTACGGTTTCATAGAGGCTCCTTATCGTAAGATCGATAAGAGCGACCCGGAAAATCCGGTCGTAACCGATGAAGTTGTTTATATGACAGCGGATGAAGAGGATAATTATCATGTGGCACAGGCTTCCGAGCCTTTGGATGAAGAAGGCCACTTCAAGAGAAACTGGGTATCCGGTCGTTATCTGGATGAAACACAGGAATACCCCAAGACCATGTTTGATTACATGGATGTATCTCCGAAGATGATCTTCTCCGTTGCTACGGCCCTGATCCCATTCTTACAGAACGATGACGCAAACCGTGCGCTGATGGGATCCAACATGCAGCGTCAGGCGGTACCGTTGTTGTTTACGGAAGCACCTGTAGTCGGAACCGGTATTGAAACAAAAGCGGCAGTAGACTCCGGTGTCTGCGTGGTTGCAAAGAAGGCAGGAACAATTGATTATGTTTCTTCCAAGGTTATCCGCATGACTTATGATGACGGAGAGAAAGACGAATATCATCTGACGAAATTTGTACGAAGCAACCAGTCCAACTGTTACAACCAGAAGCCGATTGTATTTAAAGGTGATCATGTAGCGGCAGGACAGGTAATCGCTGACGGTCCTTCCACAAGCGAAGGCGAGCTGGCATTGGGTAAAAACCCGTTGATCGGTTTCATGACCTGGGAGGGTTATAACTACGAGGATGCCGTTTTATTAAGTGAAAGACTTGTTCAGGATGATGTTTATACATCCGTTCACATTGAAGAATATGAAGCAGAAGCCCGTGACACCAAATTGGGGCCGGAGGAAATCACAAGAGATGTTCCCGGCGTGGGCGATGATGCATTGAAGGATCTGGATGAGAGAGGTATCATCCGTATCGGTGCCGAGGTTCGTGCCGGTGATATCCTGGTTGGTAAAGTTACTCCTAAGGGAGAAACGGAACTGACGGCGGAAGAAAGGCTGTTGCGTGCGATTTTCGGTGAGAAAGCACGTGAAGTAAGAGATACTTCCCTGAAAGTGCCTCACGGCGAATATGGTATTGTCGTAGATGCCAAAGTATTTACAAGAGAAAACGGTGACGAGTTGTCACCCGGTGTAAATCAGGCAGTCCGTATCTATATTGCTCAGAAGAGAAAAATTTCCGTAGGTGATAAGATGGCAGGTCGTCACGGTAACAAGGGTGTTGTTTCCCGCGTGCTTCCTGTTGAAGATATGCCTTATCTGCCTAACGGCCGTCCTTTGGATATTGTATTGAATCCTTTGGGTGTACCTTCCCGTATGAATATCGGTCAGGTGCTTGAAATCCATCTGTCCCTTGCTGCAAAAGCCCTTGGCTTTAATGTGGCAACACCTGTATTTGACGGTGCAAAAGAAAGCGATATCATGGATACGCTGGATCTGGCCAACGACTATGTAAATTTAAGCTGGGAAGAGTTTGAAAAGAAACATGGTGAAGAATTGTTGCCGGAGGTACTTCAGTACCTGTCCGATAACAGAGATCATAGAGAACTTTGGAAAGGCGTTCCGATTTCCAGGGACGGTAAAGTAAGGTTGCGTGACGGCCGTACCGGTGAATATTTCGACTCCCCGGTTACAATCGGACATATGCACTACTTAAAACTTCATCACTTGGTAGATGATAAGATCCATGCGCGTTCTACCGGTCCTTATGCGCTGGTTACACAGCAGCCTTTGGGCGGTAAAGCACAGTTCGGCGGACAGCGTTTCGGTGAAATGGAGGTTTGGGCATTGGAAGCGTACGGTGCCGCTTATACGCTCCAGGAAATCCTGACGGTTAAATCCGATGATGTGATCGGCCGTGTTAAGACATATGAGGCAATCATTAAAGGTGACAATATTCCTGAACCGGGTATTCCGGAATCCTTCAAGGTAATGCTCAAAGAGTTGCAGTCCCTTGGTTTGGATGTCAAAGTTCTGAATGAGGACAGACAGGAAATCGAAATTATGGAGACCATTGATTACGGCGATAACGACCTTCGCCGTGAACTGGAAAGCGAATCCAGAAATTATAATTACGAGGACGAATCCTTATCTTCCATGGGATATCAGAAAGTAGAATTCGATGAGGAATCCGAAGAATTGGTAAATGTGGAAGAAGATATGGAAACAGAAGAGGATTTTGATGAATCCGAATTTGCAGAAACCTTTGACGAGTAAGGACAAGTAAACGTAATTGGAAGGAGTGCCATTCATGCCAGAAACAAATAATGAAGTTTATCAGCCTATGACTTTTGATGCCATCAAAATCGGATTAGCATCTCCCGAGAAAATCCGGGAATGGTCCAGAGGCGAGGTTACAAAACCCGAAACAATTAACTATAGAACCTTAAAACCCGAAAAGGATGGCTTATATTGCGAAAGAATTTTCGGACCCAGCAAGGACTGGGAGTGTCACTGCGGTAAATATAAGAAGATCAGATACAAAGGTGTTATCTGTGATCGATGCGGTGTTGAGGTTACCAAGGCAAATGTTCGTAGAGAACGTATGGGACATATTGAGCTCGCGGCTCCCGTTTCCCATATCTGGTACTTTAAGGGAATCCCCAGCCGTATGGGACTGATCCTTGATCTGTCTCCCAGAGTACTGGAGAAAGTGCTGTACTTTGCCAATTATATTGTGTTGGACCCCGGCAATTCCGGTCTGGAATATAAGCAGGTTCTGACAGAGAGAGAATATCAGGAAGCAAAAGAAAATCCGGATATCAATTTCCGTGTCGGTATGGGCGCCGAGGCAGTCAAAGAGCTGTTGCAGGCAATCGATCTGGAGAAAGAATCCGCAGAATTAAAGGAAGAATTAAAAAATTCCACAGGTCAGAAGAGAGCACGTATCATCAAGAGGCTGGAAGTTGTAGAAGCCTTCTGCGAATCCGACAATAAGCCCGAATGGATGATCATGGATGCAATCCCGGTCATTCCTCCGGATTTACGTCCTATGGTACAGCTTGACGGTGGTCGTTTTGCAACTTCCGATTTAAATGACCTGTATCGTCGTATTATCAACAGAAATAACCGCCTGAAAAGACTGTTGGAGCTGGGAGCTCCCGATATCATTGTCCGCAATGAGAAACGTATGCTTCAGGAAGCTGTTGATGCGCTGATCGACAACGGTCGCCGCGGCCGTCCGGTGACAGGACCGGGTAACAGAGCGTTAAAATCCCTGTCCGATATGTTGAAGGGTAAATCCGGACGTTTCCGTCAGAACCTGTTAGGTAAGCGTGTCGACTATTCCGGACGTTCCGTTATCGTCGTAGGGCCCGAACTGAAGATTTATCAGTGCGGTCTGCCCAAGGAAATGGCAATCGAGCTGTTTAAGCCTTTCGTTATGAAAGAGCTGGTAGCAAGAGGCATTTCCCAGAATATTAAAAATGCAAAGAAATTAGTAGAAAAAGTAGATCCCCAGGTTTGGGATGTGCTGGAAGAAGTCATCAAAGAGCATCCGGTTATGTTAAACCGTGCGCCTACATTGCACAGACTCGGTATCCAGGCGTTTGAGCCGATCCTTGTAGAAGGTAAGGCAATCAAACTGCATCCGTTGGTATGTACAGCGTTCAACGCCGACTTCGACGGTGACCAGATGGCTGTCCATCTTCCTTTGACAGTGGAAGCCCAGGCAGAATGCCGTTTCCTGCTGTTATCTCCCAACAACCTGCTGAAACCGTCTGACGGTGGTCCCGTAGCTGTACCTTCACAGGATATGGTGCTCGGTATTTACTATCTGACGCAGGAAAGAGAAGGCGTGCTGGGTGAAGGCAAGTTCTTCAAGAGCGTTAACGAGGCAATCTTAGCATATGAAAACAAAGCGGTAACGCTGCACTCCCGTATTAAGGTCAGAGTGACCAAGACGGATGCCGACGGAAACGAGATCTCCGGTACTGTTGAATCCACATTGGGAAGATTTATTTTTAACGAGATCATCCCTCAGGATTTAGGGTTTGTAGACAGAACCAAACCGGAAAACTTCCTGTTGCCGGAAATCGATTTCCATGTGGGCAAAAAAGGATTAAAACAGATCCTTGAAAAAGTTATCAATACCCATGGAGCAACAAGAACCGCAGAAGTACTGGATGATATTAAATCCATCGGTTATAAATACTCGACAAAAGCGGCTATGACCGTATCCATTTCCGATATGACCGTTCCTGCCCAGAAGCCTGAAATGTTGGCTGCTGCCCAGGATACCGTAGATATGATCACAAAGAACTTCAACCGTGGTCTGATTACGGAAGAAGAACGTTACAGAGCGGTTGTCGAGACTTGGAACGAAACCGATAAAGAACTGACGGATGTTCTGTTAAAGGGACTGGATAAATACAATAACATCTTTATGATGGCTGACTCCGGTGCCCGTGGCTCCAACCAGCAGATCAAACAGCTGGCAGGTATGCGTGGTTTGATGGCGGATACAACAGGTAGAACCATCGAGTTGCCGATCAAGTCCAACTTCCGTGAAGGTCTGGATGTGCTGGAATACTTCATGTCCGCACACGGTGCACGTAAAGGTCTTTCTGATACGGCACTTCGTACCGCCGACTCCGGTTATCTGACCAGACGTATGGTTGACGTATCACAGGAACTGATCATCCGTGAAGTTGACTGCTGTGAAGGCAAAGAAGAAATTCCGGGTATGGTTGTTAAGGCATTCATGGATGGTAAAGAGACAATCGAAAGCCTGAAGGATCGAATTACAGGAAGATATTCTTGCGAGGATATCAAAGATAAAGACGGCAATGTCATTGTGAAGAGAAATCATATGATTACTCCGAAACGTGCATCCCAGATTTTGAGTGTGGGTGTAGATGAAAAAGGCGAGCCGGTTGAAGCGGTTAAAATCCGTACAATCTTAAGCTGCCGTTGCCACAACGGTATCTGCTCCAAGTGCTACGGCGCGAACATGGCAACAGGTGAGTCCGTACAGGTGGGTGAAGCAGTCGGTATTATCGCTGCTCAGTCTATCGGTGAACCCGGTACACAGCTTACTATGCGTACGTTCCATACCGGTGGTGTTGCCGGTGACGATATTACACAGGGTCTTCCCCGTGTAGAGGAGTTGTTCGAAGCACGTAAACCGAAAGGACTCGCGATTATTGCAGAATTCGGCGGTGTTGCGACGATCAAGGATTCCAAGAAGAAGCGTGAGGTCGTTGTTACCAACGAAGAGACCGGTGAAAGCAAAACCTATCTGATCCCTTACGGTTCCCGTATCAAGATCATGGACGGAGCTGTACTGGAAGCAGGTGACGAGCTGACAGAAGGTAGCGTAAATCCTCATGATTTACTTCGTATCAAAGGAATCAGAGCCGTTCAGGACTATATGATCCGTGAGGTTCAGAGAGTATACCGTTTACAGGGTGTTGATATTTCCGATAAGCACGTTGAAGTCATTGTACGTCAGATGTTAAAGAAAATCCGCATCGAAAATGCCGGAGATACCGATTATCTGCCGGGCACATTGGTAGATGTACTGGATTTCGAAGACCTGAACGAGCAGTTGATCGCAGAAGGAAAAGAGCCGGCTGAAGGAAAACAGGTAATGCTTGGTATTACCAAAGCAGCGCTTGCAACCAACTCCTTCTTATCCGCTGCTTCCTTCCAGGAGACAACCAAAGTCTTGACTGAGGCGGCGATTAAAGGAAAAGTCGATCCGTTGATCGGTTTGAAAGAAAACGTTATTATCGGTAAACTGATTCCGGCAGGAACAGGTATGAAGAGATACAGAAATGTATTGTTAGATTCCGATATGAAGTTAAATGACACGATTTCCTTCGACGAGGATATTATGTTTGACGAGGGCGAGAGTGACGGTGAGGGTAACGGTGACGGTAACGAAACAGGAGATGCCCTTACAACGGATCCCGAAGTAAAAGCAGCGCTTGAAGAGGCAGGCATCGAAGTCTGATTTTACAAGTCCTATATAATAATTTATCAAAAATCTGCAAAAAAAACTGACAAGAGACGCCGCATAAACAGTTGTGGCGTCTCTTTTTGATAAAATCTATTTATTTTTCTTCCGGTTTTCCCGGTAAAATTAAAATTATCTATTGACAACTAAAAAATCAATCTATATACTGAATTAGTGTGCATGAAAATGCATGTTTCTTTTTGTGTGCGAATGTTGCATTTACAAGAAACTTTGCAGGAGTGCACAACAAAATAATAATTATCAGAAATGAGGTGAAAAAGAATGCCAACATTTAACCAGTTAGTTAGAAAAGGACGTCAGACATCTGTCAAGAAATCTACAGCTCCGGCTCTGCAGAAAGGATACAACTCCTTACAGAAGAAAGCTACAGATACAGCTTCTCCGCAGAAGAGAGGTGTATGTACAGCTGTTAAGACTGCGACACCTAAAAAACCTAACTCAGCTCTTAGAAAGATCGCCAGAGTTCGTCTTTCCAACGGTATCGAAGTTACAAGCTACATTCCCGGTGAAGGACACAACTTACAGGAGCATAGCGTTGTTCTGATCAGAGGCGGCCGTGTAAAAGACTTACCCGGTACAAGATACCATATTATCAGAGGTACGTTGGATACGGCAGGCGTTGCCAACAGAAAACAGGCTCGTTCCAAATATGGTGCTAAGAGACCGAAAGCAGCTAAATAATAGCAGACCTATTATGAGACTGCGTACCACAATTGAGAACTAATCAGTGTTGGGATTCTTATCATATTCAGGCATTTATATGCGGATATAAACAGAAATACCGCACGAACACATTAGTGATTTGTATGTGAGTACCGATGAATTAATGATTATTAAGGAGGGAAGAACCGTGCCACGTAAAGGACATATTCAGAAAAGAGACGTGTTAGCAGATCCTTTATACAATGATAAAGTGGTTACCAAGCTTATCAATAACATCATGTTAGACGGTAAGAAGGGTGTTGCACAGAAGATTGTATACGGAGCATTCGCACGTGTAGAAGAGAAAGCAGGCAAACCTGCACTTGACGTATTTGAAGAGGCTATGAACAACGTTATGCCTGTATTGGAAGTTAAGGCAAGACGTATCGGTGGTGCTACTTATCAGGTACCGATCGAGGTTAGAGCTGACAGACGTCAGGCTTTAGGTCTTCGTTGGTTAACAACATATTCTCGTAAGAGAAGTGAGAAAACCATGGAAGAAAGACTTGCAAACGAAATTCTTGACGCAGCTGCAAATACCGGCGCTGCTGTAAAGAAAAAAGAAGAAGTACACAAAATGGCAGAAGCAAACAAAGCATTTGCTCATTACAGATTCTAATAGGAGGACAAAACCTTGGCTGGAAGAGAATATCCACTTGAGAGAACCAGAAATATTGGTATTATGGCTCATATCGATGCAGGTAAAACCACATTGACAGAGCGTATCTTATATTACACTGGCGTTAACTACAAGATTGGTGATACTCATGAAGGTACTGCAACCATGGACTGGATGGAGCAGGAACAGGAAAGAGGTATCACAATCACATCAGCCGCAACAACTTGTCACTGGACATTGGAAGAGAACTGTAAACCCAAACCGGGCGCATTAGAGCATCGTATCAATATCATTGATACCCCCGGCCACGTTGACTTTACAGTAGAAGTAGAGCGTTCTCTCCGTGTACTGGACGGTGCTGTGGGCGTTTTCTGTGCAAAGGGCGGTGTTGAGCCACAGTCAGAAAACGTATGGCGTCAGGCTGACACCTATAATGTACCTCGTATGGCGTTCATTAACAAAATGGACATTCTGGGTGCAAACTTCTATGGTGCAGTTGACCAGATCAGAACAAGACTTGGTAAAAATGCAATCGTTTTACAGTTGCCTATCGGCAAGGAAGACGATTTCAAGGGAATCATTGACTTGTTCGAAATGAGAGCATATATCTATAATGACGATAAGGGTGACGATATTTCTATCACTGACATCCCTGACGACATGAAAGATGATGCTGAATTATATCATTCCGAGTTAGTAGAGAAGATCTGCGAGCTGGATGACGATTTAATGATGATGTATCTGGAAGGAGAAGAACCTTCTGTAGAGGAAATGAAGAAAGTATTGAGAAAGGCTACATGTGAATGTACAGCCGTTCCCGTATGCTGCGGTTCCGCTTACAGAAACAAAGGCGTTCAGAAACTTTTGGATGCAATCTTAGAGTTCATGCCTGCTCCTACGGATATCCCTGCTATTAAGGGTGTTGACTTAGATGGTAACGAAGTTGAGAGACATTCTTCCGATGAAGAGCCTTTCTCAGCCCTTGCATTCAAGATCATGGCCGATCCTTTCGTAGGTAAGCTGGCATTTATCCGTGTTTATTCCGGTACCATGAATGCAGGTTCCTATGTATTAAATGCAACAAAAGA
The DNA here is from genome assembly GCA_051888775.1 of Lachnospiraceae bacterium. Classification (GTDB taxonomy): domain Bacteria; phylum Bacillota; class Clostridia; order Lachnospirales; family Lachnospiraceae; genus JBJFCE01. Next base: position 13,916 of record JBJFCE010000024.1, read on the forward strand.
TAAAAAAGAGCGTGTTGGACGTATCCTTCAGATGCATGCCAACAAGAGAGCAGAGTTAGACAAAGTTTACTCCGGTGATATTGCAGCAGCAGTTGGTTTCAAATTTACTACAACCGGTGATACCATCTGTGACGAGCAGCATCCAGTAATCTTAGAGTCCATGGAATTCCCTGAGCCCGTTATCGAGCTGGCTATCGAGCCTAAGACAAAAGCAGGTCAGGGCAAGATGGGTGAAGCTTTGGCAAAACTGGCTGAAGAAGATCCTACTTTCCGTGCTCATACCGATCAGGAAACAGGTCAGACAATCATCGCCGGAATGGGCGAGCTGCATCTGGAAATCATCGTTGACCGTCTGCTTCGTGAATTCAAAGTAGAAGCGAACGTTGGTGCTCCTCAGGTAGCATACAAAGAGACATTTACAAAACCTGTTGATCAGGAATACAAATACGCAAAACAGTCCGGTGGTCGTGGACAGTACGGACATTGTAAAGTTAAATTCGAGCCTATGGATCCTAACGGTGAAGAGACATTCAAGTTTGAATCTTCCGTAGTCGGCGGTGCTATTCCGAAGGAATACATCCCTGCAGTAGGAGAAGGTATCGAAGAAGCAGCTCAGGCAGGTATCCTTGGCGGATTCCCTGTACTTGGTGTTCATGCGAACGTTTATGATGGTTCTTACCACGAAGTCGACTCTTCCGAAATGGCATTCCACATTGCCGGTTCCATGGCATTTAAGGAAGCTATGAAGAAGGCCGGTCCTGTTTTACTGGAGCCTATCATGAGAGTTGAAGTAACAATGCCCGAGGAATATATGGGTGATGTTATCGGTGATATCAACGCTCGTCGCGGACGTATCGAAGGTATGGATGATATCGGCGGTGGCAAGATGGTAAAAGGGTATGTACCGCTTGCTGAAATGTTCGGTTATTCCACAGACTTACGTTCCAAGACACAGGGACGTGGTAACTACTCCATGTTCTTTGAGAAGTATGAGCCGGTTCCGAAGTCCGTACAGGAAAAAGTATTGGCTGCAAAAACGAAATAATGCTTGAAAATATCGGCTATCTTTTATATAATTAAGGATAGCCGAGTAAATGGAAACTTAAAAATTTTAAAAAATAAAAATGTAAGAAGGAGATTTGCAAAAATGGCTAAAGCTAAATTTGACAGAACAAAACCGCATTGTAACATTGGTACCATCGGACACGTTGACCATGGTAAAACAACTTTAACAGCTGCTATTACAAAAGTATTGGCAGAAAGAGTTGCAGGTAACGAGAAAGTAGATTTCGAGAATATCGATAAAGCTCCCGAAGAAAGAGAGCGTGGTATCACAATTTCTACAGCTCACGTTGAGTACCAGACAGAGAAAAGACATTATGCACACGTTGACTGCCCCGGCCATGCTGACTACGTAAAGAACATGATCACCGGTGCTGCTCAGATGGATGGCGCTATCTTAGTTGTAGCTGCTACTGACGGTGTTATGGCTCAGACAAAAGAGCACATCTTACTTTCCCGTCAGGTAGGTGTACCTTATATCGTTGTTTTCATGAACAAATGTGATATGGTAGACGACGAAGAATTACTTGAATTAGTAGAAATGGAAATCACAGAGCAGTTAGAGGAATATGGTTTCACAGACTGCCCGATCATCAAAGGTTCCGCTTTAAAAGCTCTTGAAGATCCTAACGGAGAATGGGGCGACAAGATCATGGAATTAATGGCTACAGTTGATGAGTACATTCCTGATCCTCAGCGTGATACTGACAAACCTTTCTTAATGCCTATCGAGGACGTATTCTCTATCACAGGTCGTGGTACAGTTGCTACCGGTAGAGTAGAGCGTGGTGTTCTTCATATGTCTGATGAAGTTGAAATCATCGGTGTTAAGGAAGAAACACAGAAGACTGTTGTAACAGGTATCGAAATGTTCCGTAAACTGTTAGACGAGGCTCAGGCTGGTGATAACATCGGTGCATTACTTCGTGGTATCCAGAGAACAGACATCGAAAGAGGTCAGGTTCTTGCAAAACCCGGCACAGTAACATGCCACAAGAAATTCACAGCTCAGGTTTACGTTTTAACAAAAGACGAAGGTGGACGTCATACTCCTTTCTTCAACAACTACAGACCTCAGTTCTACTTCAGAACAACCGATATTACCGGTGTTTGTGAATTACCTGCTGGTACAGAAATGTGCATGCCTGGTGATAACGTAGAAATGACTATCGAACTGATCCATCCTATCGCTATGGAGCAGGGTCTTACTTTCGCTATCCGTGAAGGTGGTAGAACAGTAGGTTCAGGCCGTGTTGCTACAATCATTGAGTAATTAAATACTGTTTGAGTATTAATTGACTTCATTGGCTCAGCCCTTTGTTTACAAGGGGTTGAGCCTTTTTATGTGCGTCCGGCAAAGCCAACGCATGGGCTTAAGTCATCTTCGTGGACTTGCTGTGGGCTTATTTTATCCTTTGGACTTACGACTTTGAACTTTGTGCCCTGTGGTTGTGGGTCCTTTTCTGGTTTATCTGAGATTCCAGATGCACCGGCAGCTACTGTTTC
>JBJFCE010000025.1:0-3185 GCA_051888775.1 Lachnospiraceae bacterium
GTAAATACGTTTCCGTTATTCAGACGGTGGAAGTATGATCTCCTGTGTCTGATCGCCGGTATCAGTGCCCGGAGAAGGTGAGACGAAGGCGGTTCCACCGTAAATATTTCTGAAATAATCTGATCCGCCGGTATCAATAATTGCCTGCTTAAATTCCGGAGTGAGCGCATCCCATTGCTGTTGGATAAGAACTGCAGCATCAGGCTGTGCAAAGAAATCAGGTGTATGCTGACACTGATTTGTTGTAGCCGGTGTACTGACTGTACCATCTGCGTTCAGTATGGTAGAGCCACTTGCCAGTGCAGGAGATTCAATCGGGATCAGTTCTAACACGCCATTCAGCTTGAACGGACATTCTTCAGTGGCCGGCAGACCATCGATAGAGCATACCCAGCCTGAATAGTGCACATCACAGGTTTCGGTAGGTTCGGTACCGGACTCATAGTATTCGGTAATTAGTGTGTTATCACACAATCCTGCAATCGGCAATTTTCCGGATCTGCTGCAGACTGTGCAGGTTGTAATACCGCTTGGCATGGTAAAGGACTGATACGGCAAGTCTTCGTGAATCTCGGACATACACAGGCGCCATAGCTTCTTGGCAAGATTCTTTTCACCGGAAGAAGTCATCGGCGTATTGTTATCGATTCCAACCCATACGGTTGCTGTATAATAGGGGGTAAATCCCGCAAACCATACATCACAGTATTTGGTGGAGGTACCGGTTTTTCCTGCAATCGCCTGACCGGAAAAGCTTGCAGCGGTACCGGTTCCGGAGGTTACAGTGTCCTGCATCGCCGAGGTTAGCAGGAAAGCGGTTGTTTCTTTGATTACCTGACGGCTTTCCTGATTTGCGGTATTGTCCAGAATAACATTTCCGTCCGCATCTACGACTTTGGTATACATGATCGGTTCCATATACAGACCGTGATTTGCGATCGCTGCATAAGCGGCATTTAACTCATAGTTGGTAACACCGTTGGTCAGACCGCCGAGTGCCAGTGACTGATGGATATCGGTATAGACTCTGGTGCCTTCACTGGTTTCTATGACTTTGCTTGCTTCGAGTGTGGTAAATCCGAAGTTTTCCAGATAGTCAAAACCAAGCTGCGGCGTGATTTCAGTCAGTGTTTTTACCGTGATAATATTTAAGGACTGTGCAATTGCCTGACGGATCGTACATAATCCGCGGTATTTGTTATCATAGTTGGTAACAGGCGTGCCGTCATCGTAATTGAAAGGAGCATCATTATATACGGATGAAAGCGTCTTGCCGGCAGTGTCCAGGGCCGGTGCATATGCCGCCAGAACCTTAAAAGTAGATCCGGGAGAGCGGGTAGTGGAGTAAGCACGATTGAGTGTACGGCTGCCTTCCTTTGCACCACGCCCACCAACCATCGCTACAACATAGCCGGTACTTTGATCTTCGATCGTGATAGAAGCCTGAGGCTGTGGTGTGACCGTAATCGATTCGGAGACGAAGGTATCGTCGGGACTGATGACAGCTGCTTTATACTCTTCAACAGCGGCATAGGCGTCTTCTTCACTTGAAAACAGCATATTAAATTTGGAATTTGTCTGGCGGAAATAAGTCTGCATCATATAGGAAGAAAAGTTTTGATGGCTTCCGTCGGATTTTTGGATGGTCAACTCGTAGGAGAGCTGGTACTTTACATCTTCAGGATAATTTTCTTCATTTGCAAAGACAGAATCAGCAATTGCCTGAATAGAACTGTCCTGCGTGGAATAGATGCTGAGACCGCCGCTGTATAACAGATAGGTTGTCTGATTGTAACTATATCCTGCCGCTACCAGATCATTTGTCACCTGTTCGATCAGTGCGTCAACAAAATAAGTATAGGTAGAGGAATTCTGAATGGTAGCATTGACAGTCTGAATACGGCTGTATACGTCATCGGCAATTGCCTCGTCATATTCAGCCTGAGTAATCCACTCATGTTTCAACATGCTATCCAATACGTCTTTGCGCCTTTCTGCATTATGCTCCGGATAAATGATCGGATCATAATAGGAAGGATTTTGTGTGATCGCAGCAATGACTGCGCATTCCGACAGATTCAGATCATATACCGGTTTGTCAAAATAGCGGAGTGATGCTGCCTGAACACCCAGTGTGGAATGTCCGAGGTTGATCGTATTCATGTAATATTCCAGAATTTCATCTTTGGACATGACCTTTTCCAACTGAATGGCAAGATACTGTTCCTGGATCTTACGTTTCAGCTTTTCGACAAAGGTCCGCTCAGATACCCAGTTATCAAAAACGTTATTTTTTAACAACTGCTGTGTAATCGTACTGGCACCGGAGGTAAAGTGTCCGCCGTTTTTGATACCTGTAAAAGCAGCACGAATGATACCTTTGATATCGATACCATTGTGTTCATAAAAACGAGCATCCTCAATGGCAACAAAGGCGTGCGCCAGATCCTCGGGAATCAGATCCATCGTTACGGGGCTTCGGTTAGAGCCTTCGGCAACGAGCTTTACCATTTCATGTCCTTCGTTATCATAAACAACACTCGCATAACCGGAAGGAATGACATCATCGATTGTGATATCGGGCGTAGAATCCAGAATTCCGCGGAATGCTCCGATTCCGAGAGAGATGCCGATGATGATCACTGAAATAAAGCATACCAGAAGTGCTTTTAACAGCGTCACACCTATCATTTTCTTTAGTTTTGTTGATTTGGCATTGACCGCATGCTGTCTGCGGCGAACGCCACGTTTACCATAATTCATAAAATAACTCCTATGTGCGGCATAAGATATGCCAGCATTTCCTTTCGGGTGGTGGCTTTCAAAACAGATACTTCCACCCATACGTATTACATTATAGCAAAATGCGGAATGTAAATAAAGGCTTTTCTGACAGATTTATGATTATTGGGTATCTTGGAACCATATTCCGATTCTTAACGCTTTTACCGGATTTATTCCAGAGAAAGAGTATGATATAATGTACGCGTAGGCAATGAGCCATGCGGCTGTAGCTGAAGGCAAATCGACTGCTTGCAGGCGAATTTGCCTTTGGCTACAGCCATAGGGCGAAGCCCGTGAATGAGGGTGCCCATGGCACCCGAATGTGCATGGCGCACGGAAAATTAGCGCTGAAGGCAAATCGACTGCTTGCAGGCGAATTTGCCTTTGGCTACAGCCATAGG
>JBJFCE010000026.1:0-16362 GCA_051888775.1 Lachnospiraceae bacterium
GTAACGGTACATAAGGTGCCAAAATACGGCACCTAAGTACCGACGGACTCCCAGTACCCACGCTGACAGAAACAGCAGAGCGAACGTTGTGTCCTTCTGACAGAGTTTTACAAACACCTATCATATCTTATTTAGTTTACTAAAAAACAACGTTTACCGCAACTGTCAATTCATACAGAACATCAGTTTTTTCCAAACGGTTCATTCAGTGCTTCGCAGCCGGTCAGCACAAACCTGCCGTCCAGAATAATCGGGATCACGCTTCCGTCCTTTTTTACCGCCTCAAGACTTCCCAATTCATCATACGGAATCGTGATATCCGTATGGCAGTTAAAATAAGCTTTGGATGGATCGGTCTTTCGAAGCATGGAGACTGCATTGTCCTTGGCTACGATTTCCTTTCCATCCGGATTATAGACACGTACATCCTCCGCATGGGAATAGCATGTATCTCCTACCGCAAAATGCGGTCCCATCTTCTCTGCGATCAGAATCGGCAGTTTATCGGCAATGTCGTACTTCTTTGCTGCCACATATGCCGTCGTATTCGTACCGATAGCAAACTCTCCAAGCGGCAGTGACGGATGATGAAACAGCACATTTTCTCCGACATATCTGCGGTTTGCTTCCTCGTCTTCGAAATTTCCGCAGGTTGCATACTCTATCATTCCGTCTTTGAAATGAATCTCCAGATCCTCATAATACAGCTCATTCAGATATACATGACTGACATGCAAAATTCCGTTCGTTCCCTGTAACACCGGAGAAGTAAATACTTCTCCCACCGGGATATTCACGTCCGCCACACAATTTTCAAATTTGGTCTGCTTCTTCGGCTTGGTCAACGCAACCAGCTGCACTGTCAGGTCAGTACGGTTTTTCTCCCGTCCCCTGATATGCACATAGTCTGCCTGATCCAGCGCTGCAATCAACGTTTCCTGCAATTTGGCATACTGTTTGTAGTCAAGCGTATTGATCCTGATGATCTCATCAAAAATCTGCTCGTATTCATCACCGATCTCCGGTATCGGAAATGCAATGATCGTAAAGCTGCGTTCCTCCCCCGGAATATATTGATTGACCATTTCCCCGGACTCCCGCTGATATTCCACCTTGCGTTTCTGCATGCTCTCATTCAGACGCAGTGCGGCAGGCTTATCTTTGGGCTGGAACGGTGCTTCTCCGAATATCTCCATACAGGCAGGACCCGCATGCTTACGCGCAAGATCCTTTACCTGTTCATATGCCTCCTTCAAGGTCTCCAATTTTCTGGTCTTATAGTTCCCGTCAAAAAATAATGCATCATCCTCACGATGGTCATAATCCATCTGCTTATTCGGGATCGCACCGTAAAATCCGATCTTCATATTTCCTTTTTTATGGAAAATACTGTCGGATGCCCGGTAGATCACAGGCTTTAATCCCATTGCCTCAAAGTTCAGGATTGCCTTACGGATTACTCTTTCAAATCCGGCACAGTAGCGGATGTTGACCGTTTCCTTCTTCGACAGATCCTTATTGCCAACCTCAAAACCGATCCGGTATCCTTCGGTAAAGGTATCTGCCATCAGGTCTATTGTCTCTTGGGGCAGCTCATTCAAATGCTTGGCTGTACGAAGCTCATTCATCGTAATATAACAGCCATAGCGATACAGATAACGCAGATCCTTAAGGTCGCTGTTCATAATCAGATCATAGAAAAAGCAGCTTTCCGGACACTCCGCATCCACAAGAGAACGTACTCGTTTCTCATTCTCCAGATCGGAATAGTCGCTGACAAACCAGTACAGGACATCTTTGATTTCTTCCGGTTTAGGCATTTTCCCACTTTCTGCCATACTTCCAACGCACAGACCATAGATTTCCAAAAACAGCTCGGCGCGAATGACCAGCTCCTCCATATCACCCAGAAAAGCATCCGAGATCACGCTGTATATTTCCATCTCCAAAAAGCTGTACAACTGCCCGGTCTCTGTGCCGAAACACTTGACCGCATAAGCAGGATTTGCAAAACTCGCACCATAATGTGACTGTAGAAACGGCTCATACAGTTCCTGATTCTGCTCCCGCATTCTGCTAAAGCTGAACTCCCGCGGTATCATTGCTTCTTTCTTATTTTTCTTCTCTGCCTTGCATTCATGGCACTGTCTATGCTGCTCACATATTTCTATAAGTTTACATAATCTATTTGCGTTTTCTGTAAAATATCTGCAATATTCCGCAGAAAAGGGACTCTCGTTTGAAAGTTCCCCTTCAATTTGCGAAAGCCGCTCAACCGCAAGTGTTTTTCTAAGCTCTAATTCCTCCAATTTCTTTATTCCTTTCTGTTTTCATGCTGTTTCCTGCATGTGTTGATTTTATGTTAACCTCTATAATCCGTAAGCACCTGCATACAAAATGAAGCTGACTGCACAGACTGCCAACAGATTCAGTATGATTCCAAGATAGCTGAAAAAATAGAACATATCCTTCTCCAGCTTTGATAACACACCGAGTACAATCCCGGTCAACGAGAAAATCAGCGCTAACAGCACCGTTGTCCCATACTGTCTCTTTGCCACACCGTCTGCATGAAACGAAAGCACTATCACAATCGCAATTGCCGCAATTGAAATCGTACCAAGTATAGTTGACATAATTCCTCGTGTCGGATTCTTTTTATTTGTAAAAATATAATGCTTTTTTTTCTTGCCTTCTTTATGATTTTCCATACGATATCCCTAAATGAAGAAAGGGGGTGCCTGTAAAAGCAGCCCCTAACCGTTAAAACATAATATTTTTTCTGGACTTCAATAATTTTGCTCCATGAATGATCATCACTATGCCTACCGCAATTCCTGCTACCATTGTACAGATGCCCAGTACCAGATTGAATGCGCCGGTCTTTCCCATTGCCTTATACGCTTTTTCTTCCATGCCGAAAACTCCTTTCTTCATATCTCCCACCGGCTCCACGGCATTCATGCTACCGTATCCGCTTTTACCCGCTTTTCTGCTTCCGATGGGCATGTGTCCTATCTATTTTGCTCCATACTGCTCATAATAAGCATCAATTGCCGCCTTGATCGTATCATCAATATAAATCTTGCCCTTATAAGGCTTATTATACAGATGCTCTACAACCTCTGCCATTGTTACAATCGCTGTTGTCGGGAAACCATAATTCTCAGAAATCTCCGTCAATGCGCTTTTTTCACCCTGACCGCGTTCCATGCGATCCACACTGACTACCAGACCGCACACCTTTACATCTCCCTGTGCCTTGATGATCGGAAGCGTCTCACCGATCGAGGTACCCGCTGTTGTTACATCCTCAATAATCAGAATACGATCCCCATCCTGAATCGGGCTTCCGAGCAAAATGCCCTTATCGCCGTGATCCTTAACCTCTTTCCGGTTGGAACAGTAGCGGATATCCGCATCGTATAATGAACTTAATTCCATGGTCGTTGCCACTGTAAGAGGGATTCCCTTATATGCCGGTCCGAACAAGACATCAAAATCCATACCGAACTTCTCATGAATTGCCCTTGCATAGTATTCACCCAGCTTTCTTAACTGCGCTCCGGTACGATAGAAGCCGGTATTAACGAAAAACGGAGTCTTACGTCCGCTCTTTGTCACGAAATCACCAAACTTCAGTACATTACAATCCACCATGAACTCGATAAATTCCTGCTTATACTGTTCCATTTCTATTTCTCCTTTACTTTCCTAAAGCCTTATCAAATCTTACCATAAAATGGAGGCGTTTTCAATGGAAATTGGAGACCAGTTTTGTGATTGCGACCAATACAGGTGCCGATCCCATAAAACAGGATTCAGCACATTGCCTGAACTGATCAATTCCATACTTTAAGCCTTCTGAATCAAAAAGCAACAAGCAGTCGGATGATTGAACCAAAGTACATTTTTGTAATATCATCCTTATGCTTGTTGCTTTTCTTAAAATTCATTTCATAAAACCGATATTTTCCGGAAACCTGATGCTTACTCTTCCACGTCAGATTCCATCTGCGCTTTCTGCACATCTTCAAATGCCGAATACATAGGTGTTTCCTTTGAGCCATGGAATGTGCGGTTTACATAATTCTTTGTGATCTTATATACGGTTCCGGAGAGTGCCAGTACACCGATCAGGTTCGGAATCATCATCAGACCGTTGAAGGTATCAGACAGATCCCATGCAAGGCTGAGACTCATGGTACATCCAAAGAATGTCACGATAATGAACAGCACTTTATATACTACCGTTGCCTTTGTTCCGAATAAAAACTCAAAAGCTTTGGAACCGTAGTGACTCCAGCCAAGTACCGTAGAATATGCAAAGAGCAGGATCGCAATGGCTATGAATTTCGGTCCGACAGAACCAAATACTGTAGCAAAAGCTTCTCCCACGAGTCCGGAGCCGGCATTTTCCGAAATCATTTTTCCTGTTTCCAGATCAACAAGACCGGAAGAAAGGATTGCAAAAGCCGTCAGGGAACATACCACGATGGTATCTGCAAAGACTTCAAAGATTCCCCACATACCCTGGCGTACCGGTTCCTTTACATTGGAATTTGAATGAACCATAACAGAAGAACCAAGTCCTGCTTCATTGGAAAAAGCCCCTCTCTTAAAGCCCCATGTGATCGCCATATTGATGCCATATCCAAGAATACCGCCACCGACTGCTTTCATACCAAAAGCGCCTTTGAAAATAGCTGCAAATACTTCTCCGAACATATTGATATGGGCGCCGCAGACAACAATTGCCCCGATAATATAAAGGATCGCCATAATCGGCACCAGCTTCTCCGTTACAGCCGCAACCCTCTTCAAACCACCGAGAATAACTACTGCCGATAATGCTACAATAAAAATACCCGTGATCCATGTAGGAATACCAAACGCAGAATTCATATTACCTGCAATTGAATTTGTCTGACTCATATTACCGATACCAAAGCTGGCCAGTACACAGAAACAGCTGAACAATACCGCCAGTACAATACCGATATGTTTGCAGAATTTCTTGGATCCGAGACCGTCTCTTAAATAATACATGGCACCGCCGCACCATTCGCCTTTATCATTTTTGCGGCGATAAAAAATACCGAGTACATTTTCAGAGTAGTTGGTCATCATACCGAAAATTGCCATAATCCACATCCAGAAAATAGCGCCGGGACCACCACTGATGATCGCCGTAGCAATACCTACAATGTTTCCTGTTCCGATGGTAGCTGCCAGTGCGGTACAAAGACTCTGAAACTGGGAAATCGCTCTGTCATTTTTCCCCGTATGCTTGGTAATATGTCTATCCGAGAAAATAGCTCCGATAGTAGATTTCATCCAATGTCCGAAATGTCCGAACTGAAATCCTTTGTTCACGATTGTCATTACTACGCCGGCAATGAACAGCAGGGCAATTCCGAACACACCCCATACAATGCCATTGACAACGCCGTTGATATTGGTGATAGCTTCTATCATATGTATCCCTCCTTCATGCAGAAAACAAAAAGCAGATAATCCGAAGATTACCTGCTGTTATGTCTTTTCTTCCACGCATGAAGTAACAAGCCTCTTCGTTATCACTCCTTCGTGAATGCTGCTTGATTTTTTACAATAGTAACATTTTACGGAAGTAATTGCAAGTACTTTTTATCACCAGACTTTATTTATCAGACTTCACTCAAAAATTGAATTCAAATGTTCCTTCGCAAATGATACAACAAATATACGCTATCTACTGTATATTTATTTTCTCCTGTCAATTCCCTGATGCCTGTAATAATCAGCCTTATCCGCATACATCCGCGTTTCTGCCTCGGACAGCAGCCTGTCAATATTTCGCGGACATTCCTTCTTCCAATCAGCACCTACCGCCATAACAACAGCATGTTCCGACATATCTTTCTTTAGCGCTTCCAACCGGTCTTTCAATGCACATTCCTCAATTTTCGGACACAGCGCCAACAGTTCATCTCCGCCGATGCGAAACAGTCCGTAATCACCGAACACTCTTTTCAGACTCTCGCAGGCACACTCGATCAATCTGTCTCCTGCCTCATGTCCTTCCGTATCATTCACCCTCTTTAAGCCCGTGATATCACAATACACAACACCGATACTTTCTCCTGTCTGCGTCTGATTGATGTACTCACTCATGGCATAGCGGTTTCCGATCCCGGTCAGCGGATCATGATAACTCATATATTTCAGCTGCTTTACCAAATCCCGTCGTTTTAGAGACGAAATAATAAAATGTCCTATGATCTGAAGCATATTAGAGGCATAATCGAGTGATTTTCCGGGCGGATTGTCAACACCGTAAAACCCGATGATTTTTTTATCATCATAAAGCGGAACTACTACTAGAGAATGAATGGCCTGCCGTTTCAGATTCTCATACTGCAACGGATCGCTCTCGCGGATTTCTTCCAAGTCCTTAATAACGATATTCTTATTTTCACTGAAATTCCGATACCAATTTGCACATACCTCCGGGGGAAGATTCTGCAGATTTTCCTTTTCAGGTGTTACACCGTTTGCTACCCATTCATAGGTATTATCGTCTCCGCCGTCTGCATTCTGCTCAAAAATATAGGTTCTCTCTCCCTGCAGTGTCTTTCCGAGATATTCCAGAATCACCTCGATCGATTGATCGGGAGTAGACGTCTGTAAGGCGATTCTGAAACCTTCGTTTGCAAGTGCCTCAAGATTTTGATAGCTGCGAATCATATTGCTCTGCCATTCCTGTACGCCAACATCCAAAGCAAGCTCTATCCGGTATCGCTTTCCGTTTTCCACTATCATCGTATCCTTTAATGCCAGATGCTTATCAAGGATCGGATTATAATACCGCCATTCTTTAAAATATCCTTCCTGCAATTCATGATTATTGCAGATCGTACAGGGCGTACTGCTATTCTGAAGCACCTCATAGCATTTCTTTCCGGTTATCTCCGAAAGAGCATGGAACCCATAGGTTTCCAATGTTTTCTTGTTCATATATACCAGCTCATGACTGTCCATATCGGCAACATATACAAACTCATTCAAATTTTCAAAAAATTCCCACATTTTCCCCATATTGTATTTCCCCTTTACTGCAAACAGATTATGTCCTAGAAAATCACCTGATTCTTTCCGCTGTTCTTTGCCTGATACAGTTTCTTATCGGCACCTCTGAAAAGTTCATCCAGCTTTGCATCCGTCTGATATTCCTCAACGCCACCGCTGAAAGTGATCACAATCTGCTTTGTCCTCATGGAATATTCCCCAAGACCTGACCTGATTTTCTCTAAAATCTCCCTCACAGCATCACGATCCGGTTCTTCAAATAAAAGCATGAACTCCTCGCCTCCGTACCGCGCAACAATACCTTTTTCCCCTATCTCCTGCTGCATCAGTCGAGTCAGTTCCGCCAACACTTCGTCTCCGTATACATGACCATAAGTATCGTTGATATTCTTAAAGTCATCCACATCGATCAGTACTGCCAGAAAATGCTTATGTTCCGTATTCATCCACTGTTTTAAAACATTGATCAGATATCTGCGGTTATAAACGCCGGTCAAAAAATCCCGATGTGCCGCATATTCCAGTTGCTGACTAATTGCCAAAAGCTGTCTTCGCTGTCTTGCGTACTGGTGAAGCAGGATACATAGGATCACCGCAGTTGCCGTTGCCACGATCAGATAAGAGCAAAGCATGGTCTCCAGCCCGCTTTCTCTCGTCAGCTCTTCCAGCCCACTGGGATGCACATAATTCATGATAATCACGATAATATCTATTACCGTAGTCAGAATAATTGCCGGAATATGGTATGGTCTGGGGAAATAAACAGCCAGTGCTACAATCCCCAGTATCAGATAGACTCCCATATTGGCTCCATATACATAGAACAGAAATGGGAACTCGATCAGAGCAAGCATCAGTACCATAATTACAGTTGCACTTTTCTGCTTTCCAAAACTAATTCCTGCCACTGCACAAGTTATCATTACAATCTCACATATCCCACAAACAATTGTCGGCAAAGACATACCAAACAATATCACATTGGAAAGGAATCCTATCATATTGGCAATGCAGCCGGTAAGTACTAAAAGCCACAATAACTTTTTCTGTAAGTGTGCATTAATCTCATCTTCGTCAATTCGCTGATTTGTAAACATCTCTGCTCCCCTGTTGTAACCACACCTTATATTGATAATTATATTCGTTTATTATAGCAGACAAAACGTTGCAAAAACGGTACAGACAAATAGACACACAACTGCGGGAGCCGACAATATCGACTCCCGCAATTCTGATGCACATTCTATCTGCTTATTGCAACGCTCCTGCGATATCTTCTCTCATATCGATCACTGCCTGTCTGGATGCATCCGCATAGTTCTTTGCTCCAAAGGAAGCGTATTTTTCCTGTTTATAAGCTGCAATAATGCCGCGGGAAGAATTTACGATCGCTCCAAGACCGTCCTTGTTAAAGAAATGCACAAGATCTGCACCCTTGCCCCCCTGTGCACCGTAACCGGGTACGAGGATATACGCCTTTGGCATGATATCGCGCAGGATCTTACCCATCTCCGGATAGGTTGCGCCGACAACAGCACCGACATAGCTGTAATCATCACCCATGCAGTCTGCACCCCATTCGGCAACCTTTTCACCAACCAGCTCATAAAGCGGCTTTCCGCCAATCTGCCGGTCTTGAAACTCACCGCTGCTGGGATTACTTGTCTTGACAAGGACAAAAATACCCTTCTTTTCTTCCTGACATACTTTGATAAACGGTTTTACACCGTCGGAACCAAGGTACGGATTCACCGTTGCAAAATCTTCATCAAAGCCGCAATAGGTATGGCTGCCTACCTTGACCCTGCCAAGATGTCCTACCGCATATGCAGCAGATGTGGAACCGATATCGCCACGCTTGATATCGCCGATGACTACCAGTCCCTTTTCTTTACAATAGTCCACCGTCTTTTTATAAGCGGCCAGACCTTCCAGACCGAACTGCTCATACATAGCGATCTGAGGCTTCACCGCCGGGATCAAATCATAAGTAGCATCTACAATTGCTTTATTAAACTGCCAGATTGCCTCGCCTGCCCCTGCCAGTGTTTCTCCATATTCATCAAATGCTTTTTGTAAAACATGCTCCGGAATATAATCGAGCATCGGATCCAGTCCGACAACAATCGGTGCATTCGTCTTTTTGATATTGGCAATCAGTTTGTTAATCATATCTTCTTCCTCACTTTATTTTAATTCTTTCCGGACGATCCCGAAGCTCTGCCATGGGATGGAACCGGCGCTTATATGCCTGTCAATATCAGACATATTTTTGCTTCCCCTGCCTTACAGTTCTCTGTTTTCCAGATCCCTGAGCACATAACGATTCTCTATGTAATATTCAAACTGCTCTCTGGTGATCCATTCCCAGTCCCCGAATTCTTCTGTCAGGACAAAGCTGGAATCTTCCGCCTCAATACTGCATAAGTATGCGATCCCGACACACTGGGTATCTCCAAGCATCTGAGACCACGTATAGACGATCTTCTCAATACTGCCTTCTACGCCGATCGTATCACGGATCACGCGCAATACGGCCGTATCCGGTGCCTCTCCGTATGCGACCTCCCCATCAAAGAACTCCCATACAAAAGGATCCGGGATCCGGTCATCCACCCATCGCTTAATCACCAGATACTTATCATCTTTTTTGACAATTCCCTTTACACGTAAAAAGATATTTTCCATAAGCTTCATCCCCTGTAAACAGACATCCATACCCGATTGTTCTGACTACGAGCCACCATCTGCATGATTGTATATCCGTTATCTGGTCCTTAAAAACTCATATTCCCTGAGTGCAGCCGTATCATCCGGATAGGTTGCCAGATATGTTTCCATCAGAACACATGCTTTTTTAAAATCACCAAGGTATTCATATGCAACGATCTCATTGTATTTCAGCGTCTGCATCATATCCATGTCATTCATGGCGATCCCGTTCTCAAATGCAACTCTTGCCGCTTCATAATCGCCGACAGCCAGCTTACAGATACCAAGCTGATTGTAAATCTTGGCATTATCACCGTAATTTGCCAGATAATTGGTATAAATGGAGGCTGCAAAATTAATGTCTCCGGTTGCTTCATATGCCTGTCCGAGTGCCAGTACGACCTCCTGACTGCTGTCAGTTTTGTTAGCATTGTCCAGATATACACAGGCATTTTCGTAATCGCCCAGATAATAGCAGATCCTGCCTTTGTCGTAATCGGACATGGACTTGCTTCCCACCTTCATGGCATTTTCCAGATAGCCCCTGCCTTCTTCCGTATACCCGTACTGGTCCAGTGCAAGATAAATGTCGATATACATGGAATAGTTATCCTTGTCCAGACTCAGTGCTGTTTCAAAATCCCCCAGTGCCTGTTCGGAACAATTCATGGCAAGCAGCGTCAAGCCCCTCAGATAGTAGGCCTGCGCATCTTTACTTTTTAACACAAGGATCGCAGAATAGGTCCCATATGCTGCCTGATATTCACCGCTCTTATAATAAGCTGTCGCAAGATAATAATTGATATCATATTCCAGATCCGTTACCGTTCCGTCACAATAAGACAGCGCTTCCAGAAACGATGTGATCGCCTGCTCATACTCTGTCTTACCCAGATATGCAATTCCCTCTCCCCTGCAGACAAGTTCCGGATTCTCTCCTGCCTCTCTCGCAGCCGCAAAAGAAGCCAGCGCCCCATCATAATCCGCAGTTGCTATTTGATTCATCCCGGTATCCACATAGGAACTGCCCTTTCCGCCTCCGCAACCGCAGAGAACACACAACAGCGCCACACCGATACCCATTCGTATTTTATAAGATTTCATCCCGTTCCCCTAGTATCCATAAAGCTATATATAAAAAATATAACACATTCATTCCGTGAATACCACCGGATAATTGTATTTTCTGCATCTTTTCGGCTTTGCAAGTCGGTATCAGTCGATCAGTCCCAGCTGCTTCATGGCCAGATACACACCGTCCCGGTCGATATGCTCTGTCACCAGATCGGCAGCTGCCTTGACATCCTCCCCTGCATTGCCCATGGCAACACCACAATGCGCAAATCGCAGCATGTCCAGATCATTTGGACCGTCTCCGAATGCGATCGTATCTTCTCTGCACATGTTAAGATATCTTAACAGCTTCTGCATTCCGTATGCCTTGGTAATACCTGCCTGCGTGATCTCACCGCTTGTCTCATCCGGTTCTTCAAAGCTGGAAAGCGTCACATCAAATTCCGGAGAAAGTGCCTGACGTACAGCCTCAATTCCAAGCGGAGAGTCATAATAGATCATCTTGTCCACATCCGTCCGCCCGCGGGGATCATCATCATACTCCGTATCACCAAACAAGGTTTCTACCTGCTCCGCATCCATATGAAACCGTTCAGAGAACATCTTCCGCATAGTTTCGATTCCGCTTGTCGTAGAAACATTGTGTCCGGTACACTGCAGCCCGTAAACAATATGTTCCTGTTCCATAAAATCGATCACCTTGACAAGTGCACTATGCCCTATCACATCATGACTGATCACCTGTCCGCCGTATTCCACATATGCTCCGGCAGCACAGATCATTCCGTCCACGCCGAATTTTTTCAGCCAGTCATAAATCTGGCATTTACTCCTTCCGGTACAAAGTACCACACGGTGTCCGTTCCTTCTTGCCTGTCTTAACGCTTCCTGTGTCGATTCCGGCATGATGCCCGTAAAATTAACCAAGGTTCCGTCAATATCGAAAAACAACACCTTTCCCTTATGATTACTCAAACTTTTCACTTCCTTAAAACCTGTTATACTCTTTATTGTTCCTCAAAAATCCGCCCGGCATTACGATAACAGATTTTTTCCAATTCATCCGGAGAAAATTCCTGTTCCAGATAAGACAACAGTCTCTGCATACCGCCATAGTCCTTCCATTCCAGTTCACAGGTAATCCCATCAAAATCCGAACCGAGCGCCAATGCCTCTATTCCGGCATGATCGATAATATGGCGTGCATGTTTACGTACCTGTTCCATTGTCGCATAATTGCTGTCTTTTCGCAAGAAGCGGCTGTAAAAATTCAAGCCGACCACCCCTCCCTGTTCTCCGAGCGCATGCAGCATCTCATCCGTCAGATTTCTGCTGTGATCGCATAATGCCCGCGCACAGGAATGAGATGCCACAACCGGCTTTTTGCTATGCCTAATCACCTCGTAAAAACCTTTATCCGACAGGTGCGACACATCAATGAGCATTCCAAGCTCATTCATCCGCTCCACAACCATATACCCAAACGGCTTCAATCCGCCGTTTCCGCCATTGGCATCCGCGATCTCATTTTCATAATTCCAGGTAAGCGTCAACAGCCGCACGCCGTCCCGATACAACTGTTCCAGACGCCCCAACTCAGTCCCCAGCACTTCTCCGCCTTCTACTGTCAGTATAGCTGATATTTTCCGCTGTCTGGCATTGTCCCTTACCTCACGCATATCACGCGCCTGTGCCATCTCGGATGCGTTCAATTCAAGTTCTTCGTAAAACTTTGAAAGAACACGTTGATACTTTTCATACGGCGTCTCTTTCCGGCATAAACACGCCTCCTTATCAATAAAAACCGCAAAGCACTGCGCACAGGCACCGCCTGCCCGGAGCTTCCCGATATCAATGTGAAGCGTATTTTGTGACAGCGACAGTTTCTTTTCTTCGCATTCCAGAATCGTATCACAATGCAGATCAAAGATTGGATACATATTTATCATCCCCCTGATATAATATGAATAATTTCGATAATTGCGAATTTCTGCTCGTTTCGGATTGATACATAGACGATTGTGAAACTCTGTCCGTAAGGCGAAACCGGTGCTGATAGACCTATTGGTGACCGGCACTGTGAGTCCGTCGGTACTTAGGTGCCGTATTTTGGCACCTTATGTACCGCTACGGACGAGGTGTAGCGAAAGCGTACCGGTCACCGATAGGTCTATCAGCACCGGTTTCGCCTTACGGACAGAGTTTCACAATCGTCTGGGATTGATACCACTAAAAAGGAGATTTGCCAAAAACAAATCCCCTTCGTTCTGTTTCAGACTCCTTATTCAAAAATCCGCTCTCCTCTTGCAGAAATTTCTTCAATTTCTGCTTTCAGCCTTGCAAGCAGCCCGAGCAGTTCTCCCGATATGCCTTCTGCCTCGGCAAGTGCCTGATCTGCACGCGGCTTATCATCTGACTTGATGGCATCAATCACTTCATGACCGGTGCTGTGGAAGTCCTTATGTAGCACATCCACTTTCTTCCAGTCTTCACTCAATGCCGGATGCGTCATCGGAATGACCTCATAAAAATGTCCGAATGCACATTTCCCCGGATTGGTCTGAAGAGGCAGCATCTGCATGTTTTCCACCATATTACGAAGCTTTGCCAGCCATTCTCCATGAGAGCGCTCCGCTTTATTAAGTACATTCAGGATCTCCTCATTACTCAGAGCATGCTGTCCCTCATACATTCCCTTGAACATCTCAGCCACCACATCGGAAAGTGTATCGTCCATTTTAGCAACACGTGCCGCATAATCCACGCTTTCCACCGCATCCTCGTGGAGACTCTGCGTCATTTCACTCAGTCTCTGTGCATCTGTACTGGAAGCTTCCATCGCTGTACTGATCTCGGATGCGGATATTTTGATTCCCTGCATGGAATCGTTGATACCGCCTACCATGTCGATCATGCCATTCATCATCTCGATATTGGCTCCTACCGTATCCGCAACCATATCGATCTTGGTACTCATCTCATTGGTTGAAGCAAAAGTACGTTTCATACTTTCCTTGCCTTCGTTTGCCGCAGTATATATATCCTCTACAAACTTTGTCATACCATCCAGATTGGTCTTCGTATCATCTGCCAGCTGCCTGATCTCCTCTGCAACAACCGCAAAGCCTCTGCCATGCTCTCCTGCTCTTGCGGCCTCAATCGAAGCGTTTAATGCCAGCAGATTGGTCTGGCTGGCAATTCCCTGCACGCTTTCCACGATCCTGCCGACCTCACCTGCGAGCCCGACGAGCTGTTCGATCTTACCGTTCATATTCGTCGTATCTTCGACGACATCCTCTTTCAACCCGGATACTTCACGTAAAAGCGTTGCACTTTCGTTATTCTTTTGTGCGAACCGGCTGGACTGCTCTGTTAAATGATTCAATGTTGCTGCGGTCCGGTCGATCGTATCCGATACCTGACTCATTGTTGCCGTTGTCTCTTCCACGATCGCCAGATTCGCTTCACTTAATGTTGCCATTTCTTTTGCAAAGGTCATCAGGCGTTCGGAAATATAGGTCATGCCTACATCAAAAGCACTGATATCGGATGCAATATCAAGGATCTCCTTCGCCGCAGTTGTCATCCGCTTTTCGTTTGTTACCATTCTCTGAAGCTGCCCGATCACCGCCTGACATGCCGGATCAGAACTCTGCGGGATCTCCCCGACATTTCCCTCTGACATCCGGTTTAACGCCTCCAGAATATGATTCATTTCTTTTCGACTGTACTTCTTTTTCATTTTTGTCATAACAGCCTCCTTCAAGCATTCTTATGTAGTTATTGATTGATCTGCATGTCCTTGTCAGTTGCTTTGATGCCCTTTTTCTGCACATATCCGGTCAAGAGCATCGTCAGTGCACCGTCTCCGGTTACATTGCACGCTGTTCCGAAGCTGTCCTGAAGTGCAAAAATTGTCAGCATCAATGCCGTACCGATATCCGTAAATCCGAGGACTCCGGTAATCAGCCCCAAAGATGCCATCACCGTGCCGCCCGGAACCCCCGGTGCTCCGATCGCAAAGATTCCAAGAAGCAGACAGAACAAAATCATTGTCTGTACAGAAGGAATACTTCCGTATAACATCTTGGAAATCGTCATGACAAAGAACACTTCCGTCAGTACCGATCCGCACAGATGGATATTGGCAAAAAGCGGGATACCGAAATCGACCATATCGTCACGCAGTTCCGGCTCGGACTTTTTGGCACATTTTAAAGCAACCGCAAGTGTTGCTGCAGAAGACATCGTTCCTACTGCTGTCAGATATGCCGGACCGTAGTTTTTCAAAACCTTCCACGGGTTCTTTTTGGAATACAGCCCGCCGATTCCGTATAATAATGCCAGCCAGATATAATGCCCGATCATAACAATGATGATGACCTTGACAAAGACCGGCAGCTGTTTGGTAATCGTTCCTTCATATGCCAGTGCACAGAAAGTAAAGGCAATGTAAACCGGAAGGATCGGGATCACGATCTTCGTAACAATACTCAGGACGATCTTCTGGAACTCATCCAGTACCTTCGTAATGACCTCTGCTTTGGTCCAAGTTGCAGCCAGTCCCAGTAACAACGAGAAAATCAGCGCACTCATGACCGGCATGATCTGGGGAATATCCAACTGAAAAACCACTTCCGGCAGTTTTTTCAGCCCCTCTACCTCAGTAGCGATCGACAGATGCGGAATCAGCACATATCCTGCTGCCATCGAAAAAAGAGCTGCTCCGACGGAGGATACATAGGCGATCGTAACCGCAAATCCGAGAAGCCTTGAAGCATTTTTCCCAAGCTTCGTAATGGAGGGTGCGATAAACCCGATGATGATCAGCGGTACACAGAACAGAATCAGCTGATTCAAGATGTATTTGACACTTACCACAACCTTCATGACAGGTTCGTTTGCAACAAGACCTGCCACAATACCCAGAATCACACCGATCAATAATCTGACCGGCAGACTCGACATAAATTTTTTCATAGCAATACGCTCCCTTATAATAGTATACGACTCTATATTACACAAAAAGACGCTGCCGTGCAATGGCAACGTCTTCAAAAAAGAAAGATACACAAATGTGATACTGAATCGCAATTTTTAATGGCAGTGTCCGCCGCAACGGCTGCAATCACCGCCGCAGGAATGCTTCCCTGCTTTATGATCTTTTACCATTTTTCCGATGATCCCTGCAACGATCACCAGAAGTACTGCTCCGACAATCACAGTTCCCATACCGCTTCTCCGTTTCTGCCAATCAGGGACATCTTCCATTCCTGTCAGCCCCTGACCTGCTATTTACTTTCTTGCTTTTATTTATAGTAGTTAGTATACACTAACTGTTATTAGTTGTAAATACCTTTTCCTGATTTTTTTTTTTATTATCCTTCAACAATTACGAAGTGCCCTAATCGAATGGGACGAAACAGTTGCCCACAGACCTGTCCGCGGCGGGGCACTGTGAGTCCGTCGGTACTTAGGTGCCGTATTTTGGCACCTTATGTACCG
>JBJFCE010000027.1:0-16290 GCA_051888775.1 Lachnospiraceae bacterium
AATGAAATGCAGCAGATGAGAGCGGAATATGCGCAGACGGCGGAGAACATTCGCAGGGAGTTTTCGAAAGGTGACAGTCTGCGGGATGCCGGATTGTCGCGTCCGGCTGATGTAGCATGGGAAAATGATATCTCATATGGAAAATACGGAAAGTGGAATCTGCTGGATATCTATTATCCTAAGGGAACACAGGGTGTACTTCCGACGATTATTTCCGTTCATGGCGGTGCATGGGTATATGGAACGAAAGAGGTTTATCAGTATTATTGCTGTAGTCTGGCACAGCATGGATTTACGGTAGTTAATTTTAATTATAGACTGGCACCTGAGGATCCGTTTCCGGCATCTCTTGAAGACATCAATCAGGTGTTCCTTTGGGTAAAGGAGCATGGAAAAGAACATCATATTGATACCACTTGCCTGTTTGCGGTCGGAGATTCTGCCGGTGCACAGTTATGTAGCCAGTATATGGCAATGTTGGTCAATCCGGAGTTCGCAGTCTTGTATGATTTTGTGATTCCTGAAATAACGGTGCGGGCAGTTGCGTTAAATTGTGGACGTTATGATATGGCAAAGCGATTCCGTGGTGAGGATGAAGAAAAATTCTGGGCATATTTTCATGGAGATCCTCGGACGTTTTTGACGCTTGTTGATACGATGTCCTATCTGAATGCAAAATTTCCTCCTGCATTTATTATGACCGCCTGCCATGATTTCCTGAGAGAGGAAGCCGAACCGATGAAACAGGCACTGGAGGCACTCGGGGTAGAAGCAGAATATCACTTATATGGCAGTGAAGACCAAAAGGAAATCGGGCATGTATTTCATTGCAATATTAGGCTGGAAGAAGCAAAGAAGTGCAATGACGAAGAGTGTGCATTTTTTGCAAGGCATATAAAATAAAAGGGCTTGACATTTACGGTGGGCTCTCTTATAATAGCTTTCGTGAGTTACGGCGTAAGCCTGCTCACGAAAGCAATATTGGTTATCGGGGTGTGGCTCAGTTTGGCTAGAGCGCTATCTTAGGGAGGTAGAGGCCGCGTGTTCGAATCACGTCACTCCGACTGAAAAAGTCCGTATTTACGGACTTTTTTGTTTTATGTGCTATTGTACGAGGGCTATGGAAAAAGACCGGAATCCATAGAAAAAGTTCGGAATGCTATAGAAAAAAGTTTGGAAGGCATTGCCATTTCTTTTGAAATGTGCTAGTTTTAAATCAAGCATACTATTCTTAAGTTCTTTTATTCATTTCAAATAACAATTCTATTATCAAAAAGAACCGAGTCTATGCTGAATATACAATCAACAGTGAAATAGTTACAGACAGCGATAGACGTTGGTAGATTTGGATTTTTGTGTTTTGCTGCCTGTATGGAAAGGGAGACTATGCGTAAAAGTCCAAAGAGAAGCAGGTTGCCTAAGGCAAATGAGGCATTGCGTGATTTCCTGAAAGAAAATGAGATTTTTGCGGATTTATTTAATACCTGTGTGTTTGGTGGAAAGGAAATTCTCCATAATTCTGATTTTGAGAAAGTCGACACAACATTAAGTGAATCTATAGAATGTAATGAAGAACTCTTAAAAGTCAGAAGATATAGGGATATTGCACGTAAGGCGACGCTCAACGCAAAATATGTGATATTGGGTGTGGAAAATCAGAGTAAAGTACATTATGCGATGCCGTTACGAATCATGTTGTATGATGCACTTGGTTATACGGATGGGTGTAAAGATCAGGGAGCGCTGCATAATAGCGATAAATGGACAGCAGATGAATATTTATCAAGGGTTTCCAAGGGCATAAGATTGATACCGATTTTTACTCTGGTATTATATACCGGGGAGCGTAAATGGGACGGACCGAGGTCACTCTATGATATGTTGGAGTTAGATGAGGAAATGAAGCCCTATATATCGGATTATCATATGAACTTGATTGATGTGGGACATGATGAGATGAGAAATTTCCGGACAACGAAACTGCAGGAATTATTTTACGCAATGAGATGTATTTATAATGGCAAGGCAGTTTGTGATAAAACAAGAATATCAGGTTCTGTGCTGAGTCTGACAGGAATATTAACCGGATCTTATACACTATATCATACCGGGGAAGGAGAAAAGATAGAAATGTGTAAAGCATTGGATCAGATCGAGCAACGCGGAATTGAAAAGGGAAAGGCAGAAGGAAAGGTAGAAGGAAAAGCAGAGGGAAAGGCAGAAGGGCTGGGGGCATTAGTGCGGTCTCTGCACGTGTTTTTGCCGGAATTTGAAGCTTTATATCAGGCAATTATAAAAAATGCGGAATATGCAGATGTGAGCCGCGAACAAGTAAGAGCTTTCTATGAAAGCATTGCATAAAGCACAAACCTTCTATACATGTTTCCGGTTTTTTGGTACAATAATATCATGAGTGCGATATTTTCATGCGGATGTCCGTTCGGATGTATTTCACATGGAATAAGAGGATGATATCAGATATTGATTACGATAAAACAAGGAGACTATGGTTACGGAACGAGTAATATTGGTTGGTGTGGATCTGCACACGGATGAGAACTTTGAACATTCTATGGAGGAGCTGGAAAGTCTGGCAAAGGCTTGTGCAAAAGAGCCGGTCGGAAGGATCACTCAGACCATGGATGTGATAAATAAACCGTTTTATATCGGGCCGGGTAAAGTGGTGGAAGTCAGAGAACTGGCAGAAACGCTTTCGGCAGATGCGATTATTTTTGATAATACGCTATCGCCGATGCAGATCAGAAATCTGCAGGAGGAGATCGGGCGGCCGGTAGAGGATCGTACTGCTTTGATCCTGGCAATCTTTGAAAAGCGGGCAAGATCCAGAGAGGCGATTTTACAGGTAGAGGCGGCGAAACTGGAATATATGCTTCCGCGACTGGTCGGTCTGCATGATGCGCTGAGCAGGCAGGGTGGTGCGAGCGGCAGCCTGAGTAATAAGGGTGCCGGAGAAAAGAAGCTGGAGCTTGACCGAAGGAAGCTGGAACATCGTCTGACGGAATTAAAAAAGGAATTGAAGGAAGTTGCGGCGCAGCGTAAGACACAGAGAAAAAAGCGCAGTGAATCCGGAATCCCGCGTGTTGCACTTGTCGGTTACACCAATGCCGGAAAATCGACGCTGATGAATGCATTGATCTCATATGGCGGCAAGCCGGAAGAGAAAAAGGTGGAAGAAAAGGATATGCTGTTTGCAACACTCGATACTACGGTGCGTCAGATCATGCCGGAAGGATATCATACCATGCTCTTATCCGATACGGTCGGATTCATCGATAAGCTTCCGCACAATCTGATCGAAGCATTTCATTCGACACTGGAGGAAGCGGTTGAGGCGGATTTGCTGCTGCAGGTTGTAGATTATTCGGATCCACACTATAAAGAGCAGATCGAAACGACCAATGCGACGTTGCGTGAACTGGGTGCGGAAGGAATCCCGATGATCTATGTATATAATAAGGCGGATCTTTCAACGGAATTCTCAGGAACATTTCCGCAGGTAACAAAGCAGGGAATCATTATGAGTGCCAAAGATACGGCATGTCTTCCGGCACTTCTGACTTTGATTGAGCAGACACTTGCGGGACGTTACAGAGAATGCGATATGCTGATTCCGTATCAGGCATCTTTTCTGCCGCCGTATTTTAAGGAGCAGGGATCGTTGCGAAGCATGGAATATCTGCCTGAGGGAATCCGGATCCATGTGGTCTGTCCGGTAAGTGATTATCAAAAATATCAAAATTATGTTGTTGATAAAACAGTGATGTGTAAATAGGCGGAAAGGAGTATATGAGGATGGTAACGATATTTGACGGAATGGAGAAAATGACGGAGGAACAGTTACGATTTGAGATTGCACTGATGGAGCAGGTAAGCGTGTCTGCATTTGCGGGAGTGACGGCGCAGAAAGCAAAGAAAGCATCTGTGCATCTTGCAAATAAGCTGACCTCATTCGTTGGTGCAAAGCAGTTTGCGGAACCGGAGATCATACCTTTGCCGGAGCAGATTATGCTGGCGGCAGATGCATTGATTGGTTATGATAAAGAGGATTTGCTGACCCATCTGAGAGAATGCCTCTGCCGGAAACTGGAAAATCTCGGTGTGAAAGATGCCATGCAGTTATCGTCCGAAAGGCAGTCGGTACTGATCATTGCCAAAGCTGCAGAATCAGTAGACGGTGTGCCGGTATATATGACACCGCTTCGCAAAGCTGAGGCAGTTGCTGAGAAGAATACCAAGAAGACAATTGCGGATTTTGGAATTACGGTGTTGGACAGCAAGCTGCAAAAAGAACTATTGGCGCATGCAGTCATGATCTGCGTACAGGCGTATGGAGAACCGTTTGCACCGGTTGAAAAGACACTTCCGGGATATTTGGAAGGTGAGCAAAAAGAACAGTGTGAAGCGGCCGAACGGGAAGCATGGGCAGCAATGGAAGAAAACACCGAGTTTCATAAGGAATGTGTCAGTCTTGAACACGCCATGGATATGAGTCAGAATCAGGCAAAGACGCAGGAAAGTATATATCGGTCTTTGGAAGAAAAGGAAACTGCGCTATTACATAAAGAAGCGGCAGAAGATGAGCGGGAGGCAGTTGAGAAAATGCTTGCCGAAACCAGACAGAAGATGGAGGAATGCAGCAAGAAGCAAAAGGAGTATGAAGAAGAATACTATGCTAAAAAAGTAGAACTCGAATTGCTGCAGCAAAAGAACGAAACGGCGGACCGCAAGCTGGAAGAACTGCTTTGTGAGAAGAAACAGAAATTGGAAACTTCATGGAAAGCGGCATTTCCGACGTTGGAGTTTAAGGATGGCGTCATCGCAGGAGCTGCCCGTACGCTTCGCTATGCGCAGCTGCTGGCGCTGGAAGAAGCTTTTACGGAATTAACACTGGCAGATCATGCGGAAAATTTGGATGAAGCACCTTCGGATGACAGACTTTATTATGTATGCAGATTCTGTATGGAAACCGGATGTGCGGGACGGATCGCATACCGTGTCAAAGACAATCGGATTTTAATTTTACAGGTTCAGAAAAGTAAATGAAAAAACGTACAAAGATACTGATTGGAATATGGCTTGGAATTATTTTAATCAATCTGCTTGCCTGGTGCAGTTCTGGATTTTGTGACGGGTATGTAACGCATCTTTTTCCGGTCTGGGTCAATACCTACGGGCGGTTGACAGGAATTTTTTCGTTTTCTGTAGGAGAATGGATGCTGTATCTTGCGGTGCTGTATATTACAGTCAATCTGATACTGTGTATTCCGGTATGGTTTTTACATAAGCGTGGAAGGGGAAAGAAGCTGCTTGCATGGCTGGCTGTAACGCCCTGGTTTGTGACGCTTGTCTGTGTACTTATGACACTGAACTGTACGATTCTGTATCACTGTACCACGCTGAAGGCACAGTTTTCGGAAACTGTACGGGAGCAGGAAGATGGGACGGAAGGGGAAGTGGAGGCTTCGCTTGAACAGTTGATCGCGCTACGGGAAAAGATCGTGATAAACTGTAACCGTCTGTCAAAAGAAATGCCGCGGGACAGGCAGGGATATATTGTATATGAAGTAAGTGCCGGAGAGAATGGACAGGACGCATTTGGTACCGGCACGATCATGGCGGAATACGACAGCCTTGCATCAGAGGCGATTTTGGCGATGCATGGGATTGCGGATGAGTTCCCAAGGCTTTCCGGATATTATCCGAATCCGAAACCGCTTGCGGCTTCCTGGTTTTTCAGCCAGCAGTATATGTGTGGCTACTATTTTCCGTTTTCCATGGAAGCAAATTATAATGATATGATGTATCTCATGAATATTCCGTACACGATGTGCCATGAATTGTCGCATCTGAAAGGATATATTTATGAGGATGAGGCAAATTTTCTCGCATACCTTGCGTGTGTGGAGAGCGGGAATGCGTTGTTTGAGTACAGCGGATATCTGGGGGTACTCTACTATGTTGATTCGGATGTGAGAAAAGCGTTGGAGTCATGCGGTCAAACGGCGTATTATGAACAGTTGACACCGATTGATGAGCAGGTGTATCTGGATAACTGCTTTTTGACACCGGAAGCGTGGAGTGAAGTGGAAAAACAGTCTTTTCTGGACACGGAATTGGTGGAACAGGCCTCGGATGCGTTTTTGGAAGCAAATCTGACACTCAACGGTGTGGAGGACGGAATGCTCAGCTATAGCAGAGTCGTGGAGCTGTTGCTTTTATATGATAAACAGACAGAATCTTGATAAGGATGAATAGGCGGTAAAATACAATGATCGTAGCAGAAGAAATATATATCAGAAAAGTAATCGTACATATTATGGATACGATGGTCGGGATGCCGGTGTTATCAGATCAGATGGTGGAATTTGAGTCCGATCTGGCGGAGTTTTTAAAGGAGCATATTGCAAAAACGGCGGGCGGTGATGATTGTAAGGAATGTGAATTTTACAAAGATCAATCTGAGATCTATCAGATGTTAACGGAATATCAGGATGATCGCTTTGTGGAGATCAGCAAGCATCTGGCAGAGCAGTTGTATGACATTATGATCGCAAATGTGGATATTCCGTCCGCGGATTTATTTGTTGTACGTTTTAAGTGTCAGGAGAATGAATATCTGGCCCTTTTAAAAATGAATTATAAGGAATTTTATACGCACAGGACCATGAGCAGTGAGGAAGGCAACAATAACGAGATTATCAAATATAAATCGATCCTTCCGACAAAGTCCCAGAGGATCTCGGAAGGTGCGATCATCAATCTGGATGATTATACGATCCGACTTGTGGAAAAGAAGTATGAAATCAATGGTGAGAAGACGAATTATTTTTCGTACTTATATTTGAAATGTGCATCCCATATGTCACATAAGGCAAAGCTCGCGATTGTGACAAGAGCCGTTGAGAGTATCCAAAAAGAGGCGTTTGATGAGAGCAGACAATATGAGGAGCATATGCGTGCTAAAAGCATCATCAATGAGACACTGGAAGAGCAGGGAAGCTTTGAAGTCGAAGAAATAGCGCAGAAGATCTTTGAGGAGACGCCGACACTGATCGATACCTTTGAAGAAAAAATGGAAAAATACGATATGGTGAAGGAAGTTGTGAAGCCCCAGGCGGAAACAACGATCCGTAAATATGAAAAGCAATGCCTGATGACAGATACGGGAATCGAGATCAAGATCCCGATGGACCAGTACAAAGATCCGGGCAGTGTGGAATTTATCACCAATCCCGACGGAACGGTATCAGTGTTCATTAAAAACATCGGGCATCTGACAGCAAAGTTTTGATCAGGAAGATAAAAGTATCATATGATCTGTTTATGCAAAACAGCTAAGAAAACAGAGGAAAAAAGATGCTAAATCAAGAGAAGCTTATAACGGTATATCATCCTATTACATCAAAGCCATATGCGTATAATCAGTCATACACTGAGTTACAACCCTGTGCATCGCTTGCACCTTATATCAGATGTTTCTGGGGGACAGATGGACCCATAACAGAGAAAAACGAAAAAACCACTATTGTGATTCCTGATACCTGCATGGACATTATATTTCACTTTGACGCAGAAAGCAAAGTGTTGGACAGCGGCTTTTGTGTAATGGATGAGAAGCCCTATTCTGCCAATGAGAGCGCATCTTTTACGTCGACTTTTGCAATCAGGTTTTATGGCTGGGCGGCGGTGCTGTTTGCCGGAGATAAATTTACCGGCTGCAGAAATCAGGCATTTGATGTTGATATGTTTTTCCCGGGTATGAAAAGAGAAATGCTTCCTTTGATTATGAATGTGACTTCACTTGAAAAACGGGTAGAAATTGCAAGTAGATACCTATTGAGGAAGCTTAATCTGAAGAGATTAAATAATAACTTTATGAATGCGGTTTATGATATTATTGATATGAGGGGAACGCTCAAGGTTGAAGAGGTTTCTGCCAAAAATGCCATATCCAAAAGACAGCTTGAACGTATTTTTGATGAGAACATGGGAATTTCGCCTAAGAATTTTTCATCACTTGTCCGGTACCAGATGCTGTGGCATGACTTGTGTTATAAAACGGGAATGGATATTTTCGATTTGATCGATAAATATTCGTATTACGATCAGGCGCACCTACTGAATGATTTTAAGAAATATCATGGGATGCCGCCAAAGCAGGCAATCGAATTTGCGGTGGGATAACGGCGCATTTTTCCAATACTGTTTCCGTGTTATCAAGTATTATAGGAACATCAGAATAACATGGAGGGATACAGAATGAGAAAAAGAGAATTTTTTAGCTGTCCAAAAGAAGTGCAGCCGGAGGTTTTTGGATTTTCGTGGATGGAATACGTCTTGGCGATACCGTCACCGTTGGTTTTGGTTACAAGTTATAAAGAGAATGGACTTCCGAATGCGGCTATGCAGTCATGGTGCACCTTTACGGGAAACGAAGGATACCACTGCCTTTTTTCCTGTGTTCACAAAGCGGAGCATATGTATTCGTCTGTTCTTGCAACAAAGCATTTTGTAGTAAACTTCCCGTCAAAGGATGTCTTTATCAGATGCATGAGAACCATTAAAAATAATGGATATGAAACAGATGAAATCACAGCCTCCGGGCTGACTGCGATTCCTGCGAAGCTGGTGAATGCACCAATGGTGAAGGAGTGCTTCCTGAATCTGGAATGCGAGTTTGAGTGGGAAAAAGAGCTTGTACCCGGTGGGGATCATGTTGTCATGTGCGGTAAGATTATTGGCTTCAGCATGGATGAGGAATATTATGATGCTCAGAAAAAGGGGCGTTATGGAGATAACGGTTACCTGTACAATATTCACTGCCCAACCAATCCGGAAACAGGAAAGACAGAAAAGACGCAGATTGGTGTAATCAAGGAGTATGCAACATATACTGCGAAACAGATAAGGTGTCATCCGGAAAATGAAACCCGGATCCGTTTTGACAAATAACGGTGGCAAATTATCAAAGTGATTTTAACAGAAACGGCATATAAAACCGGATATCTGCCGCTGACAGGTCTGTGGTTATCTGTTTTATTCCGCATACAGAGATTCGCAATCATCTGGCATATTTAAGAAAGAAAAGGAGATACAAGCTATGAGACTGGAAAGACAAGGGAACAGACTGATGATTCTGGACGGAACGAGTCAGGTATGGATCGAGCCGTGGGGAGAAAATTCCCTGCGTGTCCGAATGACCAAGGAGCCTCAGATGGATGAGCATGACTGGGCGCTGACAGAGGCGGTAAAGGAGTGTGCTCCTGAAATTGTATTTGAGGAGATTGACGTGACTGATCCGTGGTATCAGTCCGAGGAATGGGCAAAATATCATATGACGGGTACGCAGGCGAAGATTACGAACGGTAAGATTACCGCAAAGGTCAGTCATGAAGGTTGGATCAGCTTTTATAATCAAAAGGGTGAGCTTTTGACGGCAGAGTATTGGCGCAATCGTAACCGCCTGAACCGTTACTGTGTTTCTTTGCGTATCGATGCAAGGGAATTAAAACCGATTCCGGGAAGCTCTGATTTTACACTGACTGCGCGTTTTGAGGCGTTTGATGATGAGAAAATCTATGGTATGGGACAGTATCAGGAGAAGAACCTGAATAAGAAGGGCGCGATTTTAGAGTTAGCTCACAGAAACGGTCAGTCCAGTGTGCCGTTCATGGTATCAAGCAGAGGGTATGGCTTTTTCTGGAACAATCCGGCGATCGGAACCGCGACTTTCGGAGCAAATAAGACCGAGTGGCATGCGATCAGTACGAAGAAAATGGACTATTTTATCACGGCAGGGGATAGTATTGCCGAAATCGAGGAACAATATAGTGCAGCGAC
The DNA here is from genome assembly GCA_051888775.1 of Lachnospiraceae bacterium. GTDB lineage: Bacteria > Bacillota > Clostridia > Lachnospirales > Lachnospiraceae > JBJFCE01. The sequence goes on from JBJFCE010000027.1 coordinate 9,862, forward strand.
GGGAAGAACGCCGATGATGCCGGAATACGGTCTCGGATACTGGCAGTGCAAACTGCGTTACCGTACGCAGGATGAGCTGCTTGCCGTTGCAAGAGAGCATAAAAGACGGGGATTGCCGATGGATGCGATCGTTGTGGATTTCTTCCATTGGACCAGACAGGGCGATTTCAAATTCGAGCCGCGTGACTGGCCGGATCCGGAGGCTATGGTAAAAGAATTAAAAGAGCTCGGTATCGAGACTGTTGTATCCGTATGGCCGACGATCGATGAGAAGAGCGAGAACTTCGGTGAGATGGCAGATAAAGGCTATCTTGTCAATGCGGACAGAGGAAATCAGAATCATATGACATGGATGGGCAATACCGTTTTCTATGATGCGACACATCCCGGTGCACAGAAGTTTGTATGGGAAAAATGCAGAGAAAATTATTACAAAAAGGGAATCCGTATTTTCTGGCTGGACGAGGCTGAACCGGAATATGGACCGTATGATTTTGACAACTATCGTTACTATGCAGGCTCTGCGCTTCAGTGTTCCAATGTTTATCCGGTCGGATATATCAAGGGCTTTTATGACGGGCTGAAAGCAGAAGGCGAGACGGATATTTTAAGTCTTGTGCGCTGTGCATGGGCAGGAAGCCAGAAGTACGGCGCGCTGACATGGTCCGGAGATATTTATTCTTCTTTCCGCTCCATGAAAGAGCAGTTCCAGGCGGGATTGAATATGGCACTTGCCGGCATTCCGTGGTGGTGTTCCGATATCGGCGGTTTTATGGGAGGTAATATCGAGGACCCTGCATTCCGTGAACTGCTTGTCAGATGGTTTGCATGGGGATGTTTCTGCCCGGTATTCCGTATGCATGGAGAGCGCTCTCCGTGGTATGAGAGAGAAGAAGAGTTTATTAACGGTGTACGTCAGCTGACCTCCGGACAGGATAATGAGGTATGGAGCTTTGGCGAGGACAATTATGAGATCCTGAAAAAATATCTGTTTATTCGTGAGAAGCTGCGTCCGTATATCAGGGAGTGCATGAAGAAAGCCCATGAAACAGGCGCGCCCGTGATGCGACCGTTGTTTTATGATTTTCAGAGCGATGCAAAATGCTGGGAGGTAGAGGATGCGTATATGTTCGGTCCTGATCTCTTGGTTGCTCCGGTCATGGACCCGGGAGTTTCTGTCAGGACAGTATATCTTCCCGCAGGCTGCAAGTGGACAGAAGCCAGTACGGGTAAGGTATTTGACGGAGGACAGACAATAGAGGCAAATGCGCCGATCGATATTATCCCCGTTTTTGTAAGGGAAGGAACAAATCACCCGATTTATGAATAATGTATTTGAGTATTTGAAGCAATATGGATCGTTTTCCTTTCAGGAACGAGAGTTTGGAAATGTGGACAGTCTGATTTTGGCACAGTTCTGTTATTTGAAGGCAGACGGCATGATTCCGACGTTAAAAGAGGAAGCGGAGGCGGTATCGCTCCGCTTCCTTTCGGAGCATCCGGACAGGGAAAAATTGTTTGCGGATGAACGGTTTGAAAAGAATAACAGAAAGCTGTTTGAACTCATGTGCCACTCCGTACGCTTTCAGGATATTCGTTTTCGCGATTACGTGAATATCGTAGATGAGCAGATCGGTACGCAGTTCTCCGCTATGACAGTAGAACTGGGTGAAGATATGTATTACATTGCATTTCGGGGGACGGATGAAACCCTCGTCGGATGGAAGGAAGATTTCTGTATGGCATTTTCCGGTTCGATACCGTCACAGGATTACAGTGTGGTCTATGTGACGCAGATCGCTGAAAGAGTATCAGGAAAATTCTATATGGGAGGACATTCAAAGGGTGGAAATCTGGCAGTTTATGCGGCTTTGCGCTGCCCGGGGGATGTCGTTAATCGGATTAAAAGGATTTATTCGTTTGACGGACCGGGATTTCGTCCCGAGGTGCTGGAATGTGAGCGGTATCAGCAGATCCGTCCGAAAATAAAGAAATTCATACCGCAGTCTTCCGTGATCGGAATGGTACTGCAAAGTCAGGAAAAATATGTCGTGGTTAAGAGCAGGGCAGCCGGATTGTTACAGCATGATCCGTATACATGGCTTGTGGCAGGTGGAGAATTTGTGCGTTCTGACAGCCTGTATAAAGGCCGCAGGATCATGGATAAAGCACTGAATGAATGGATCTTAAGTCTGCCGGAGGAACAGATCAGAAGATTTGTCAATAATCTGTTTGATATTTTGTATGCGTCTGAAAAAGACAATCTGATCGATTTCGGAAAAGAATGGAAACAAAGCATCCGCCATATGGTGGATGCATATAAAGAACTGGATACATCGGAAAAAAAGTTCATGATCCGTATTCTTGGCAAACTGTTTTCCGTGCAGTCACGTTGTCTGCTGCAAGGGGAGAAAAAGCAAGAATGAAGCAATTATCATATGAAGATTGTGTGTTATGCCCAAGAGCGTGCCGTGTGAATCGAAGCCTATCCGGACAGAAAGGTCTGTGCGGGATGTCCGACCGGGTACGAATCGCCAGAGCAGCGCTTCATTTCTGGGAGGAGACCTGTATTTCAGGAAAAGAAGGATCAGGTGCAGTCTTTTTTAGTGGCTGCAATCTGCGCTGTGTATTTTGTCAAAACAGAGAGATTTCCGCAGGAGGCGCCGGAACGGAGATCAGTGTGGAGAGGCTTTTGGATATTTTCATGGAGTTACAGGAACAGGGTGCCAATAACATCAATCTGGTAACGCCGACGCATTATCTTCTGTCCGTTGCGGAGGCACTGGAAAAGGCGAAACAAAAAGGACTCCGCGTACCGGTCGTGTACAACTGTGGCGGTTATGAGTCCGTAGAAGCATTGAAAAGAATAGAAGGGCTGGTAGATATTTATCTGCCGGATTACAAATATGTGAGTGCAGAACTTGCGGCACGTTATTCGGCAGCTGCGGATTATCCGCAGCGCGCATGGGAAGCACTGGCGGAGATGTACAGACAGACAGGGGAAGCAGTATTAGATGAACGGGGAATGATGAGACGCGGAGTGATTGTCAGGCATCTGATTCTGCCGGGGCATACGAAAGAAGCAATTGCAGTTCTGCAAAAGCTGTATGCAACATACGGAAATACGATCTGTTACAGTATCATGAACCAATATACGCCGCTTCCTTATGTGGCAAAGGGATATCCGGAGCTGAATCGCAGACTGACCAAACGGGAGTATGATAAGGTGATTGACGCGGCGGTTTCCATGGGAATTGAAAACGGTTACATACAGGAAGGAGAAACTGCTAAAGAAAGCTTTATCCCTCCGTTTGACGGAACCGGAACAGGAAAGTGAGGCCAAGGATGAGTACGGAATACGAACAGGATAAAAGGACTGTATTGCCAACAGAATCTGACTGCCAAAAAGAAGAGAGAACATATACGCAGGGGATGAGTGATGAAGAGATCAGGGAGACTCTGTTGCTACTTCGTCAGTCGGCAGATTCCATACCGGAGGATTTGCAGCAAAAAGAAATATCGGAAACACAATTTCAGGAATTGACGCAAATGCAGGAAGAAGCGGATTCGGAAAATATAGGAAATGATGCAGAAGATGTGTTATATGCCGAAGCTATAAGGTTGTTGAATGGTTCGGAAGAGAAGAACAGGCAACCGGATGAACCGGAGAAACAAGCGATCAAAGAGAATACAGTAAAAGCAAATATAATAAAAACGAATGCAGCAAAAGCAAATGCAGTAAAAGCAAATCCAGCAAAAACGAATGCAACAAAAGCAAATGCAGTAAAGGCGAATGTAGTAAAAACAAATACTGCAGAACGTATATCTGTCTGTGAGGAAAAAACAAAAAACACAAAAAAACGCATTCAGAACAGTTTGTTTCGCCAAATGGTCCAGATCATCATTATACCGGTCTGTCTGCTGATGATTTTACTTTCCGTTGTAATCTCCGTGACGTCCATGAACCAGATCAAGGAAGAAGTCAGACAGGAATTGACCTATTCTGCAGTTACGCTGGACCAGATGTTTTCGCGGCTTTATCCGGGAGAATTGAAAAAAATCAATGTTTCGGATGACTATTATGCGATCTGTCTGGGGGAACATATTTTAAATGAAGATGACAGCCTGATCATGGATGAATTAAAGCAAAAGACAGGCATAGAATATACTTATTTTTATCAAACGACCAGAATCCTGACTACCGTAAGGGATGAAGAAGATAATCGGTACGTAGGGAGTACAGTCAGTGATGTGATCTCTGAGAAGGTCTTTGAAAGAGGAGAGGATGCATTTTACAGTAACGCAGTTATAGGAGGAGAGACCTACTATGCATATTATATGCCGATCCTTGATCAAACCGGAAGCTGTGTGGGAATGATCGCAGTTGCAAAGCCGCTTCACTCGGTTATACAGATGCAAAAGAAGACAATGATTCCGGTCGTTCTGTTTATATTGGCAGCGTTTGCCTGTATTATCCTGATCAGCATGATGTTTGCGAGAAGACTGGCAGAAGCTCTCGGCAAAGTAGAAAGCTTCTTAAATAAAGTCGCTGTGGGCAATTTGAGTGCAGGAATGGACCGGGATGTGCTGTTGCGTAAGGATGAGCTTGGCAGTATGGCGAGAAGCAGTGTCAGTATGCAGAAATCGATCCGTGAACTTGTGGAAAAGGATGCATTGACGACATTACATAACCGCCGTTACGGAGAAAAACAGCTGAAGCTGATCAGAGAGCGCGCCGAAAAGACCGGAATTCCATATGCTGTTGCGATAGCGGATATTGACTATTTTAAAAAAGTAAATGATACCTACGGACATGAAGCCGGAGATATGGTATTGCGCAGTGTGGCCTCGATTCTGAAAAAAGCAATGTGGGGAAAAGGCGTAGCAGCGCGCTGGGGCGGTGAAGAATTTTTACTGATTTTTGAGGATACAACGATGGAAACTGCGGCAGAGCGGCTGGAAGAGATCCGTGCTACGGTAGAATCTACCAGAATTCCTTACGGAGAAATCATAATGAGTGTAACCATGAGCTTTGGTGCGACATCGGGAAATGCGGATATGGATATGAACCGCAATCTGAAGCAGGCGGACGACTGTCTGTATCGCGCAAAAGAGGAGGGAAGAAACCGGGTTATGATATCAGAATAAAGAAATACTGTAACACGGGATGTAATAGAAAACACGGATAATCAGTAAGAACGCTATTGCAAAAAAGAATTTTCGGGTGTATAGTGATATTAGGAGCAGTAGAATGCTTCTTGTTTGTGTACCCTATCGATGTAAAAGGCAAGGATGCCGAGCGGATCAAAGGAGTGAGGAATATGTCCATTTATACGAATCTGAAAACGGACTACAGTACATTATTTTCCAGCTTGTCTACAAGCAAAAACGGTAACAGTTCATCGAATCTGTTGTCCAGCATTAACCTGACGGATTATTACAATATTAAAAGTGGAAGCTACTATAAGCTCATGAAGGCGTATTATGCGAAGAATACCGCAGAGGAGAGCAGTAGTACCACTACTGATAAGAATAAAGTCGGAACAAAGACTGCGACGGAAGCATCCCAGATCAAAGGGGAAGCGGATACACTTTATAATGCAGCAGAAAAATTAACGGCAACCGGCAGTGATTCTTTATTCCGCAAGAAAGAAATTACTAATACTGCGGAGGACGGAACGAAGACTACGACAACCGACTACGACCGGGATGCGATCAAAGGTGCGGTGCAGGATTTTGTCAACGGTTATAATAAGCTGGTGTCTTCAGCAGGCAGTACAAGCAGTTCTTCCGTACAGAGAGCTGCACAGGGGATGGTGGATCTAAGTGCGGTGTTTTCCAATCAGTTAGGACGTGTCGGTATCTCAGTCGGCATGGACGGAAAACTGAGTATGGATACCGAGGCTTTTGAAAAGGCAGATATGAGCAAGGTTCAGAATCTGTTTAACGGAGCCAATTCTTATGCAGACAGCATCGGAGGCTATGCATCTTCTATCAGAAACTATGCAAAGTCCGATATAAATTTTGGAAACACCTATGATCAGAACGGACAGTATAGTACCTTGCAGAACGGTCTGAATTATAACAGTTTCTTTTAATAGTTCATTATAAAAGTGTATTATGAGAGAATAAAAGCGGGCAGGAAGTTCCTGTCCGTTTTCGTATAGTTTAACCGCTTTTGGGGGACAATAAAAAATTGTGTGAAAAAATCACAAAATTTTGTTGACAACAAGACCAAAATCGGGTAGTATACTATTTGCGCGCAGGAATGGCGGAATTGGCAGACGCGCAGGCTTCAGGTGCCTGTTGTAGCAATACAGTGAGGGTTCAAGTCCCTTTTCCTGCATGAAAAAAGATCGAGAGATCTTTTTTTTGCGGAAGTGTCGGAATTGGCAGACGAGCAAGACTAAGGATCTTGTGGCTATTGCA
>JBJFCE010000028.1:0-3129 GCA_051888775.1 Lachnospiraceae bacterium
GATAGGTTGATCAGCACCGGTTCCGCCTTACGGACAGAGTTTCGCAATCGCCTATTACAAGATAACTATAAAGGAGATGCAATATGAACATCGAAAAAGCAACCGCAAAGGATATACTTCATTTTATCAAATATGCAACCTCGCCGTTTCAGGTCGTGGAAGAAGCGCGCTCGCTTTTAAATGAATCCGGCTTTGAAGAGCTGGACTTCGGGCATCCGTGGTCACTGACACCGGGCTGTTCTTACTATACCGTACCTTATGGTACAACATTGTTTGCTTTCTCCGTGGGAAAAGAATTTAAGGAAGGAGACGCGGTTCACATCGCAGCCGCCCACACGGATCATCCGTGTCTGCGCATCAAGCCAAAGGCAGAAATGTGCGACCACGGTTATCTCAAGCTGGATATCGAGGTTTACGGCAGTGCTTCCGTCATGACGTGGCTGGACCGTCCGTTGTCCGTCTCCGGAAAAGTAACCTTAAAAAGCGGGGACATCTACCATCCTTTTACACGTCTGGTCGACTTTCACAGACCGCTTCTGACCATCCCGAGTCTGGCTGTCCATATGAACCGGGACGGAAATAAGAATGCGGAATATAATAAGCAGACCGAGCTTCTGCCCCTCATCGGCATGCTCTGCGAAGATTTGGAAAAGGATATGTTCTTTCTGGAACTGCTGGCAAAGGAATGTAAAGCAGATGTTCGGGATATTCTGGATTTTGACTTATATGTATACAATGCCGAGGAAGGCTGTCTGCTCGGTATGCAGCAGGATTTTATCAGTGCGCCGCGGCTTGACAATCTGACCTCCTGCTATGCCTGTCTGACTGCCATCGCCGCATCCTCCGTTATGACTGACATTTCCGACCGCCTCAATGTGATCGCGCTCTATGACAACGAGGAAATCGGCAGCCGTACAAAACAGGGCGCAGATTCCATGATCACCAATCTGCTGCTCGGGAAAATATATGACGGTTTATCGTATGATTCTGCACGTTTAACCGACAGCCTGTTCCATAGTATGATGCTGTCTCTCGATGTTGCTCACGCATATCATCCGAATTTTGGGCAAAAAAGTGACCCCAACCTCATCGTAACATGCGGTCAGGGTCCGGCTCTCAAGCTCAATTATAATCAGCGCTATGCAACCGATACGGAAGCGATCGGTATCGTTGAGCAGCTCTGTCAGGCAAATGATATTCCTTATCAGAAATATGTGAACCGCTCCGATATTGCAGGCGGCAGTACCCTCGGTACGATTCTGTCCTCATACCTTCCGATCAAAACCGTCGATCTGGGTATCGGCATTCTTGCCATGCACTCAGCAAGAGAGCTGATGGGCACCGCCGATCAGACGGCATTAAATACGCTGGTATATTGCTTCTTTTTATAATATCTGGTTTTCTGCTGCGGGGTGTCTGATCCACCGCAGCAATGCTCTCTGTTCTTTTAATCTCTGCTACACTCCTCGCCTTCCTGATACTCCAGGATATCACCCGGCTGGCAGTGCAGCGCCTCGCAGATCGCTTCCAGTGTAGAAAATCGTATCGCACTGATCTTTCCTGTCTTGATCTTTGACAGATTGACATTGGATACGCCAACCTTTTCCGACAGTTCATTTAAGGACATCTTCCGGTCCGCCATCACTCTGTCCAGACGTAATATAATCTTTCCCATGGATGCCTCCTATTCCTACAATGTTTCATCGTGCTCGGTCTGAAGCTCGCAGCCGTACTCGAAGATCAGCGAGATCAGCCAGAAGATACCCGCACCGATGATTCCCATGATGCTGATACCGACAGAAATATTTTCAAATCCGTCCGTCGTCTCAAAATGAATCAGTGACATTACCAGATAAAATACTGCCAGTTTACGGATATGCTTTACATTTTTTTCATGGAACGGTGTATCATCGACACCCAGACCGGCAAGAATCTCCTCCACCTGCTTTAAAAACAGCACCGTAAATATCAGTTCCACCACCATACCGATCAGGCAGCCGACACTGACCCAGTTATTCAGATTGCCAAAGTCCATATCCGGTATATGGATCGGGCTGTGCCAGATCACATCACCCATCCATACGAGCAGATCCATGTCACCGCAAAGCATCAAAAACAGCACCAAACCCGAAATTCCTACGATACCAATGATTGCCGCAATTCTCCCGATCTTTACAAGGATCTCCATAACATGGCTGATCTTATGAATTCTTTCTTTAACAGGCTTCTTCTGTTCTACTTGATTACATTCTGTATTCATCTCTTCCTCCATTCCGGAGCACTTCGCATGCTCCCCCCTCAAATAAGTATCATTGCGTTACATCCTCCGGATAGATGTAGCTTATGAGATGAATATAAGCCCGAAATTTATGTTTGTCAACAGATTTTTAATGTTTTTCGATAAATATTTTGCGTTTTTGATAGAATGCTTCCAGTAATAATACTTAAAAATCACTTTTATGAAATGAGGTTTTAATTGCTGTGAGATCAGCAAGAATAATTCAGCAAGAATCATTAAGAAGATTCAGAACTTTAGAATATCACTTGTCAAATAAATCGCTGTGGGAACCTGTTCGCGAAAGTGTTAAAACCAATACGTCAGCATCTATCCGATATATCAATAACCAATCCGGCTGGATATGGCATTCCCGAAAACCAATCCAGTCTCCTTGTAACGGGTGATCTTTGTTTTTTACCGGCAGTCGTTCTCCTTTTGCCAGATGAGTAATCATATCTTCCAGCAGTTTCATTTTCATACCTCGTTTTTCTGCCTGCTTATAATCCTTTTTAAATTGGGATGTATATTTCACCAGATATTTTTTCATTTTTTTAAATCGGCAAATAACTGATCCATGTCTGTATATCCTTGTACAGTCGGATCTTTTGCAATCCTTTCTGCCTCCTGCATCGCTGCAAGCGTCTGTACATTCGGCTTATTTAAAGTAATCTCAAAGGGAATTCCGCCTTCCCGAATCGACTGGCGTACAAAAATATTAAATGCTGTGGAAATATTCATTCCCAGTTCCGCGAATAACTTTTCTGCCTGCACTTTTAATTCACTATCCATACGAATACTAATATTTGTTGTCTCTGCCATTTTTTTGCTCCTTTCCTGTTTTATATTATATT
>JBJFCE010000029.1:0-15799 GCA_051888775.1 Lachnospiraceae bacterium
GGGGTTCGATTCCCCTACGAGCTGTTATTCGAAAGAATAGCCCAACCCGAGAAAGTATTGAAATCAAGTGATTTCAATGCTTTTTTTTGTTTTACTTTGGAACTCTTTTATGCTGCACAATATGAGTAATCAGCCCCAGTACAAAAAGAATAGCTGAAAGCTTGTGTAAGATTTTTAACACCGGTACTCCATGTAACGGATGTAACAGCATTCCGGTCAGACATAAAACTGTCAAAAGAGAGGGTAGTACCCAATCCGTTATCCGGATAGAATATGTGCTATGTTTCCGTTTCATATTTTGTCTGCAATACATATTTGCAGACAAAATATGTATTGCAGCCGCAAGAATCAGAAGAATTCCCAGAATTGCATGCCAGATTTCTCCGGTCAGGCGTTGTAGAAACAGAAGCACACATAAGAGCAATATCATAATGGAAAGAAATCGTCTTGCATATTTTGTCATATTATTGTTTCCTTTCGGAATTAGTCTAAACTAACCACAATAAGTGAGGTTACACTAACCTGCCGATACTGTCAAGATACTTCCTGAATTTCCCAGTGCAGAGGTATATGTGCTTGCTTTTTTTACCCCATCAGTTACAATAAATAGTAAATACGGTCAAGGCTTTTTTGATATGAATGGGTAACAAAGAAGGTTTGATTTTGAATTTGATGCTATGAACAAGGGGAGCGGGAGAATTCAGTGAAAAAATTGAAGGGGAAGATCAGCATACAAGTGATACTGTTAATTCTGGCGGCAGTCTGCCTGATCGTGATGTTTCGCGGGAACAATCAGGCTATCATGGGCATTCCGCTGCCACAGACCTTTTCCGGGGAATATAGCCGGAACGGGGAAACATGGCTGCCGCTTGCTGAAGATGCTGAGCTTTCGGCATTGGACGGAGACCTTTTTTTACGGGGGCATTTTAGCTGGGATATTCCGGAGGGTGCAAGGCTGAATTTTTATTTGAATCATATCGGTTACAGCATATCCGTCAATGGCGAGTTTTGGATGATGAATGCACTGATGGAGACCGGGCTGATGCCGTCTGTGTGCGGAAAACAATGGGATAATGTCATTTCTCCGGGAATTATGGCAGAAGATGAGATCGAGATTCATCTTCATAATCCTCATGCATACGGAAACAAAAGTGCATATCGTGATTTTCTGAATACACTTTGTAACAGTGACAATAGCTCTGACATTCTGGAAAAGTATCTGGAGCCGTATTGTAAGCCGTTTCGGACAGCAGGCGGGATGATCATGGTAATAGCGTTGATGATCTTAGGTGCAGCCATGGCATCTATGGTTTTACGCGATCCTGTTGGCGGTATCCTTTGGAAGCTTGGACTGTTGTCTGCTTTTGCGGGAGGATTTATCGCTTTAGATACGATGGATTTTTCCTTTTCAAAGGGGTTACTGGTATTTAATACCTACGGACGACAGATCTGTATGATGTTTTTTGTCCTCTGGCTCGGACTTTGCGCGGTGGAAAGTTTAAGCGGAAGAGGAAAAAAGGTTGCCGAGATTGCGCTTGCAGCTTCGGCAGCGTTTGATGGTATTTTGATCCTTCTGTCTTTTACCGGTGTTATGGTGATCTATGATACGGGCATTTATTGGGTGATTTTCCAAGTGATTTTTTGCCCGCTGATGCTTTGCTGCTGTGTCTGTGAGTATTTGCATGCAAATAAGGGGAAACGGATATTTTTAGTCTCTTATATGTTACTGTTTGTGACGGTGCTTTTGGATATCGCGGGAATCGGTGCAAGTATGTATTCGTACGGGACCTGCACAAAGCTTGTTTTCGTATTGCTTTTTATCCTTCATATTGTAAGAGCGGTTGTGCATATTGTTATCAATCGTCAGGCTGCCGACCGTGCCCAAAAGTTGGAGAAGGAGCTGGAAAACAGTCGTATTTCCCTTATGATCAGCCAGATGCAGCCGCATTTCTTATATAATGTACTGAATACAATTTATCATTTGTGCGGACGGGAGCCGGAAACGGCACAGGAGGCGATCAGTACGTTTTCCGATTATCTGCGAAATAATATGGGAGCTTTGGAAAAGAAGGAGTTGGTTCCTTTTGATGAAGAACTCAGACATATCAAGACCTATCTTCAGCTTGAAAAAATACGTTTCGGTGACGAACTGGCTATAGAATACGATATTGAAGTTACGAACTTTTTCCTGCCGGTGCTGACGGTACAGCCGTTAGTGGAAAATGCAGTGAAGCACGGAATCGGCAAAAAACGTGGTGGCGGAACGGTAAAAATTTCCACAAGGGAATATGCCGACTGTTTTGAAGTGGAGATCAGCGATAGCGGAATAGGATTTGATGAATCCGATGATCAGGAGGAAAACAGCGCCCATGTGGGTATCCGGAATGTGCGTTGGCGTTTGGAAAATATGATCCATGCCACATTAGAGATTATCGGAAAAACAGGTGAAGGAACCGTTGTCAGTATCAGAATCCCCCAAAAGGAGGCAAGAGAGCATGAATATCATAGCGGTAGATGATGAAAAAATTGCCCTGGAGGGGCTTGTAGAGTCCATACGGAAAGCGGAGCCGGAAGCCAAGATACAAGGGTTTCGTTATGCGGAGGATGCACTTGCGTTTCATGAGAAGCATCCCTGTGATGTTGTTTTTCTGGATATTGAGATGGCGGGGATGGGAGGTGTGAAACTGGCAGAGCGGTTTAAAGAACAGAATCCTGATATCAATATCATTTTTGCTACCGGTTACGGCAGTTATCGTGAAGTCGCATTTGAACTGCATGCCAGCGGCTATTTAATAAAACCGATCACTCCGGCAAAGGTCAGGCGGGAACTGGATGAACTGCGCCGTCCGGTACAAAGTCGGAAGCGGATACGGGTGCAGGCATTCGGAAATTTTGAGGCGTTTCTGGATGGTAAACCGATCAATTTCAAATATAATCGAACCAAGGAAATGTTGGCGTATCTGGTGGATCGTAAAGGAGCCCTATGTACCATGGGTGAGATAGCCGGAGTCCTGTTTGAGGATGAAGGAGGACATGAGAGTTATCTGAAAAGTCTCCGCAAGGATCTGATAGATATCGTGAATGAGGCAGGATGTGGTGATGTGATCATTCACCAGCGCGGAAAAATGGGAATTGTACCGGATAAAATTGAATGTGACTATTATGACTGGTGCAGCGGCAAACAGTTTACAGCCGGCAGCTATTGCGGGGAATATATGATGCAGTATAGCTGGGGGGAATATACGAGAGGGATCATGGATATGGTAAAACAATAATTACATAAGAAATCAGGAAAATTTGTTTATTTCTCTTGCATTTCCCGATAACAGGTGCTATAGTGAATAAAGATATAACGTATGATTGAAGAGTGGACTTGCGAGTCCACTCTTTTCAGTGTATGGGAAAGGAAGAAGTACATGGCGAAAGGCAGAGATTATGAATCCCGCACCGAAGAACTGCTTACACCGATCGCGGAAGCAAACGGCTGCAGTGTCTATGATGTGGAATATGTCAAAGAAGGAAGCGACTGGTATCTGCGCTGCTATCTGGATAAGCCGGAGGGCGTGAATATCATTGACTGCGAGAATGTGAGCCGGGCATTATCGGATAAGCTGGATGAAGCGGATTTTATTGACAGCGCTTATATTCTGGAGGTCAGTTCACCTGGACTTGGAAGGACATTAAAAAAAGATAAGCATTTGCAGAAAAGCATCGGGGAAACGGTAGAGATCAGAACTTACCGTCCGATCGATAAGCAGAAAGAGTTTGAAGGCATACTCAAAGCCTTTGATGCGGAAAGCATCACAATAGAAACCGAAGAAACACAGCGAAAGTTTGATCGTGCGGATATCGCATTGATCAGGCTGGCATTAGACTTTTAGGAGGAGAAGGGAAAAATGAACAAAGAATTATTGGAAGCACTGGACATCTTGGAAAAGGAGAAGGATATCAGCAGGGAGACGCTGTTTGAGGCAATCGAAAATTCCCTGATTACAGCCTGCAAGAATCATTTCGGAAAGGCAGACAATGTAAAGGTTGAAATTGATCGTGATACCTGTGATTTTCTGGTATATGCTGAAAAAGAAGTAGTGGAGACTCCGGAGGATGTAACCGATCCGGTATTGCAGATCAGCCTGGAGGATGCGCAGAAGATCTCCAAGAAAGCAGCTGTCGGTGATATGATCCATGTTGAGATCAAATCCAAGGAATTCGGACGTATTGCAACACAGAATGCAAAGAATGTTATTTTACAGAAGATCCGTGAGGAAGAAAGAAGCGTGATCTACAATCAGTATTTTGAGAAAGAAAAGGATATCGTAACAGGTATCGTACAGCGTTATCTTGGAAGAAATATCAGCATCAACCTTGGTAAGGCAGATGCGATCTTAAATGAGAGTGAGCAGGTTAAGACCGAGCACTTTAAGCCGACCGAGCGTATTAAGGTCTATATTCTGGAAGTAAAGAATACTTCCAAGGGACCGAGGATCCTGGTAAGCCGTACGCACCCGGAACTGGTGAAGAGACTGTTCGAGGCAGAGGTTGCTGAGATTCAGGACGGAACCGTAGAGATCAAGAGTATAGCAAGAGAAGCAGGCAGCCGTACCAAGATGGCAGTATGGAGCAACAATCCGAACGTGGATGCTGTCGGTGCCTGTGTCGGCTTGAACGGTTCCCGTGTAAATTCCATCGTGGATGAGCTTCGCGGGGAGAAGATCGATATCATCAACTGGGATGAGAATCCGGGTAATCTGATCCAGAATGCATTATCTCCGGCTAAGATCGTAGCCGTATTTGCAGATCCGGACGAAAAGACCGCAAAGGTTGTTGTTCCCGATTATCAGCTTTCTCTTGCAATCGGTAAGGAAGGTCAGAATGCAAGACTTGCCGCAAGACTGACAGGTTATAAGATCGATATCAAGAGTGAGACGCAGGCAAAGGATGCACCGGGCTTCCGTTACGAAGATTATATGGATGAATACGATGAGGAAGACGGATACGAAGAAGGCTATGAAGATGGCGAGTATGTAGAGGAGTCTGAAGCAGGTGACAATGAATAAAAAGGTTCCGATGAGACAGTGTGTGGGCTGCGGTGAGATGAAGAGCAAGAAGGAAATGATGCGTGTACTGAAAACACCGGAGGAACAGATCATACTGGATGTCACAGGAAAGAAGAACGGCAGGGGCGCATATCTTTGCAAGAGTGCGGAATGCCTGAAGAAAGCCAGAAAAAATAAAGGGCTGGAGCGTTCGTTTAAAATGAGTATTCCGGCTGAGGTATATGACAGTCTGGAAAAGGAGTATACGGATCAGAATGCAGAATAAAGTATTATCCATGCTTGGAATCGCAGCCAGAGGCAGAAATGTAGTAAGCGGCGAATTCATGACGGAGAAAGCGGTAAAAAGCTTTCAGGCATGTCTGGTGATCGTGGCAACGGATGCTTCTGACAATACAAAGAAGATGTTTCGTGACATGTGTGCGTTTTATGAGGTGCCGATTTATGAATTCGGCAGCAAGGAGGAATTGGCACATGCGATCGGAAAGGAAATGAGGGCGTCGCTGGCAGTTACGGATGAAGGAATTGCCAAATCCATCATTCAGAAGCTGGAGACGGGTATGTGACGCATACCGGAAACAAATACGGAGGTAGATAGAATGGCAAAACAAAAGGTTTACGAACTGGCGAAGGAACTTGGTGTTTCGAGCAAGGACCTGTTAACGCTTTGTGAACAGCATCACATAGAAGTAAAGAATCATATGAGTACGTTGGAGGATGCGCAGGTTGAGACACTTTCCGGTGCGGTAAAAAAAGGTGCAAAACCGGCAGCAGATCATACGGAAGCAATAAAAGCGGAAGCTGTAAAGTCGAATGATGTAAAGTCGGATGCTGTAAAAGCGGAAACGGCAAAGGCGGAAGCGGCAGACAAAGAAGAACAGCAAAAGCCGGCTGAGGCACCGAAAAAGAAAAAGAATATCATCTTTGTCAGCAATCCGCATAATTCCAAGATGCCGGGAACTAGCGGACAAGGAAACAGAAACTTTGCGGGAGGAAATGACAGGAGACCTGTAAACGGCGGACAGAAGCCGGGAAATGCAGGAAACGGGGCAAGACCGGGGATGTCAAACAGACCGATCAGACCATTGACGCCGCCGTCTCCCACACCGTCAGTCAATATTGTGGCAAATCCCAATAAAGGACAGGATAACAGACCAAAACCGGTCAAGAGACCGGACACCAAACCGGAAGAAATCAGAAAGCAGACAGAGAATACAGGCAGTATGACAGCACAGGTAACGACAAACGAGGAAGCAAAGACCGGAAATGTTTCTGCAAATACAGACCGCAGCTTTGCAGGAAGACCGCAGAATAATCATGCTCAGGGTGGACAGAATAACCGTAATCAGGGCTATAGCCGTGAGAATACCGGAAGAAGTCAGGACAGTGGTTTCCGCGGACAGACAAGACAGGGAGGTCAGGGATATGCAGGAAACGGGCAGAAACCGGCTTATAGACAGGATGGCACGCGTAACACCGATGGAGGCAGCCGCGGCAGCTATAATAAAAATACGCAGGGTCGTCCGGGCAGCTTCGGCAGTCAGGGTGGTCAGAGATCTTTCGGTGGTAACGAACGCTTTGATAAAGGCGATGGACCAAAGGATTCCCGCTTTGGAAGAAAATCTCAGGGAGGATCTGCAGCCTTCGTACCGGAGACTTCGATCAAGGATCAGGAAAAGCATCGTGACGAAGAAAAGCGCCGTATCGAGAAGGATAAAAAGAACAAAAAAGATCTAAGATACGAAGAAGATAATGAGATGATGCTGAAGGGCAAGAACAGACCCGGAAAATTCATCAAACCGGAGAAAAAGCAGGAAGAGCAGGAAGAACAGATCAAGGTGATTACACTTCCGGAATCCCTGACGATCAAGGATCTGGCGGATAAGATGAAGATGCAGCCGTCCGTTATCGTGAAGAAGCTCTTTATGCAGGGCAAGATCGTAACGGTAAATCAGGAAATCTCCTTTGAGCAGGCAGAAGAAATTGCAATCGATTATGACATTATCTGTGAAAAAGAGGTCAAGGTCGATGTGATCGAAGAACTTCTGAAAGAAGAGGATGAGGATGAAGCGCTGATGACCAAGAGACCGCCTGTTATCTGTGTTATGGGTCATGTCGATCATGGTAAGACCTCCCTTTTGGATGCGATCCGTAAGACCAATGTGACAGATAAAGAAGCCGGCGGTATCACGCAGGCAATCGGTGCTTATACCGTCAACATCAATGACGAGAAGATCACCTTCTTGGATACACCGGGACATGAGGCGTTTACCGCGATGCGTATGCGTGGTGCCAATGCGACGGATATTGCGGTTCTGGTTGTCGCTGCGGACGATGGTGTCATGCCGCAGACGATTGAAGCCATTAACCATGCAAAAGCAGCAGGCATAGAGATTATCGTGGCTGTCAACAAGATTGATAAACCGAGCGCAAATATTGACCGTGTAAAGCAGGAGTTGACGGAGTATGAGCTGATCCCTGTTGACTGGGGCGGAACGACCGAGTTTGTTCCGGTGTCCGCAAAGACCGGCGAGGGTATTCAGGAACTGCTGGAAACGATTCTGTTGACCGCAGAGATCCTGGAGCTGAAGGCAAATGCCAAGAGACGGGCAAGAGGTCTTGTCATTGAGGCAGAGCTTGACAAAGGACGCGGACCGGTTGCAACCGTGCTTGTTCAGAAGGGTACTCTTCATG
This sequence comes from Lachnospiraceae bacterium, assembly GCA_051888775.1. Taxonomy (GTDB): domain Bacteria; phylum Bacillota; class Clostridia; order Lachnospirales; family Lachnospiraceae; genus JBJFCE01. The sequence goes on from JBJFCE010000029.1 coordinate 7,749, forward strand.
TGGGAGACTTTATCTCCGCAGGTGCATCCCACGGTAAGGTAAGAGCAATGATCGACGATAAGGGCAGAAGAGTAAAAGAAGCGACTCCTTCCACGCCTGTCGAGATTCTCGGCCTGAGCGATGTTCCGAATGCGGGAGAGATCTTTATTGCGCATCAAAACGATAAAGAGGCAAAGAATTTTGCGGAGACATTCGTTGCACAGAACAAGGAAAAGCTGCTTGAAGAGACAAAGGCAAAGATGTCTCTGGATGATCTGTTCAGCCAGATTCAGGCAGGTAACTTAAAGGAACTGAACCTGATCATCAAAGCAGATGTACAGGGTAGTGTGGAAGCAGTAAAACAGAGCTTATTAAAGCTTTCCAATGAAGAAGTGGTAGTCAAGGTCATTCATGGCGGTGTCGGTGCGATCAACGAATCCGATGTCATTTTGGCAAGTGCTTCTTCTGCAATCATCATCGGCTTCAATGTCCGCCCGGATGCGCAGGCAAAGGCTACGGCAGAACGCGAGGGTGTAGATCTCAGATTATATAAAGTCATTTATCAGGCGATCGAAGATGTTGAGGCTGCCATGAAGGGAATGTTAGACCCTGTATATGAAGAAAAAGTGATCGGTCATGCAGAAGTACGCCAGATCTTCAAAGCATCCGCAGTCGGTAATATTGCAGGCTCGTATGTTATGGATGGTGTCTTCCAAAGAGGCTGCAAGATCCGTATTACCCGTCAGGGAGAGCAGATCTATGAAGGTGCACTTGCTTCCCTGAAACGATTTAAGGATGATGTTAAGGAAGTCAAGGAAGGCTTTGAATGTGGTCTTGTATTTGAGGGCTTTGATCAGATGCAGGAACTCGATATCGTAGAGGCTTATATCATGGTGGAAGTGCCCAGATAACTATGACATAGTACGGATCATGGCGTAAGGGCAGGAACCATCAGGAAAGAGTAGAAATATGAGAAAGAATAGCATTAAGAGTACACGCATCAACGAAGAAGTGAAGCGGGTGCTGGCGGAGATTATCCGCTCTGAGATAAAGGATCCGCGCATTCATCCTTTTACCTCCGTTGTGGAGGTAGAGGTGGCGCCGGATCTGAAGACCTGTAAGGCATGGATCAGTGTTTTGGGAGACGAAGAAGCGGTAAAGAATACACTTGCCGGACTTCGAAGTGCCGAAGGGTATATCAAAAATCAGCTGGCAAGGAAGATCAATCTGCGCAACACACCGGAAATTCGTTTCATCATGGATCAGTCGATTGCATATGGTGTATCCATGTCCAAGCTGATCGATGATGTGAACAAAGATCTGACAGATCGTGAAAATGAATCTGTTTCTGACGAGGAAGAGACGGAAGCGTAGGAAAGAATCTGTTTCTGCTGTCAAAGAGACGGAAGCGTAAGGAAGAGTAGGTGGCTGTTTGGATAAGCTGAATCTTTTAAAAGAATGCGAAGGTGCAAAAACGATCGGAATCGGCGGACATATCCGCCCGGACGGGGACTGTGTCGGTTCCTGTCTGGCACTGTGGATGTATCTGACAAAAGCATGCCCCGAGGCAGTGACAGAAGTTTTTATTGAGCAGCCGGCGGATGTTTTCGGATGTATCAGGGGTGTGGATCAGATTCGTTCGGATTTTCCGGAAAGGGAGCCGTTTGACGTATTTTTTGCATTGGATTGTGTTCCCGATCGTCTGGGTGGTGCGGAACAGTATTTTCATGCTGCAAAGAAGACGATCAATATCGATCATCATATCAGTAATGCCAATGGCAGTGGTATGGTGAATTATGTGAAGCCGAAGGCAAGCGCAACCTCGGAGCTGATCTATGAACTGGCGGAAAAAGAATATCTGGATGCCGATATCGCAAAAGCAATTTATATCGGCATCATCCATGATTGTGGAGTTTTTCAGTATTCCAATACTTCGCCGAAGACGTTGCGTATTGCTGCAGACTTGATTTCATATGGGTTTGACTTTACCAGTATTATTGATGAAACCTTTTACGAAAGAACCTATGTGCAGAGTCAGGTTATGAGTGAGGCATTGTTAAAAAGCCGTCTGTTCATGGACGGAAAGTGCATTGTGACCAGTGTCGATCGTGAAATGATGGAAGCACACGGCGTCGGTCCGAAAGATCTGGATGGGATCGTCAATCAGTTGCGGATCATCCGCGGTGTGGAATGCGCGATCTTTTTATATCAGACCGGTGAGGCGGAATATAAGGTCAGCATGCGTTCCAACAGGTATGTGGATGTATCTGCGGTGGCAACCTGCTTTGGCGGCGGTGGTCATGTCCGTGCGGCAGGCTGTACGATGAATGGAGAGGTATCCGAAATTATAGAACAACTGTCACAGCAGATCAGGAAACAGATTGTTGCGTGAATCCGGAAAGGGAATGATTGCTTTTCGGAAAATAAGTTATGAAGTTCGGCAGTAAGAAAGGGATATACTTTCTTACTGCTTTTTAAAGCAGTACGGAGAAGAAGTATGAACGGAATCATCAATGTATATAAAGAAAAGGGTTTTACCTCATTTGATGTTGTCGCAAAGCTGCGGGGGATACTGAAAATGAAAAAAATCGGTCATACGGGCACCCTTGATCCGGATGCGGAAGGGGTTCTTCCTGTTTGTATCGGAAATGCCACCAGGCTGTGTGATATGTTGACGGACAAGTCCAAGGAATATGTGGCGCAGATGCGTCTCGGAATTGTGACGGATACACAGGATATGACCGGTAAAGTGATTTCAGAGCAGAAAGTTACCTGTAATGAGGAACAGGTCAGGGAAGCGGTGCTTTCTTTTGTCGGAGAGTATGCGCAGGTACCGCCGATGTATTCGGCACTGAAGGTCAACGGGCAGAAGTTATGCGATCTGGCAAGACAGGGCAGAGAAGTGGAGCGTGCGGCAAGAAATGTGCATATTCATGAAATTGAGATTTTGTCTGTAGAGCTGCCGGTTGTGCGGATGCGAGTGCATTGTTCTAAGGGGACCTATATCCGTACGCTTTGCCAGGACATCGGTGAGAAACTCGGATGCGGTGCATGCATGCAAAGTCTGATCCGTACGAGAGTGGACCGTTTCGTACTGGCAGAAGCGAAGAAACTGGCAGAGATCGAGCAATATCGGGATGAAGGGCGTCTTTTAGAGCTGGTTGTGCCTGTGGATGAGGTCTTTGAGATGTATCCGGCAGTTTATGTACGGCCGGATGCTGCAAGGCTGCTGGATAACGGAAATCCGTTGTATCCCAAGCAGACGGATATGACGGAGGAACTTAGGAACAAACTGGAGGACGGACAGAGATTTCGTGTATATAACGCACAAAAGGTGTTTTGTGGAGTCTACAACTATCGGGAGCAGGAAAAGCGGCTGAAACCGGAAAAAATCTTTTATGTTCCGCAGAATAAGGCGGATGATCAAAGTAAGCCGGTATAAGAACGGATCTTGCAGGAACAGAGGTCACAAGAGATAGGAGCGATTATGAAGATCATAACAGGAACAACAGTTTTTCATATGGATAGTCCCAGCAGCGTAGCGATCGGTAAATTTGACGGGATTCATGTCGGACACGAAGCCTTGCTTGCAGAAGTTCTGGAGGCAAAAAAAGAAGGGCTTTCTGCGGTCATTTTTACATTTACACCAAGTCCGTATGAATTTTTTTCGGGGGAAAAGATGCCGGAGCTGATGACGATATCGGAGAAACGCAGAGCTTTTGAGAAAGCAGGAGTGGATGTGCTGTGGGAATTTCCGATGAATCGTCAGACGGCGGCGATGGAGCCGTATGCATTTATCAAACAGATATTGGCGGAGTGCTTGAAGGCAAAGCTTGTCGTGGCCGGAGATGATCTTTCATTCGGAGATAAGGGGGCAGGAGACGCAGCACTTTTAAAGCGGTATGCGCAGGAGTTTGGGTATGAGGTCTCCATTATCGAGAAGGTGTGCCTGCTCGGAAAGGCAGTCAGCTCCACATATGTGAGAAATGAGGTTCGTGCAGGGCATATGGAAAATGCGGCAATATTGCTGGGAAAGCCGTACAGTTTCCTCGGAACGGTATGTCACGGAAAGCAGCTCGGCAGGAATATCGGTATGCCGACAGTGAATCTGATACCGGAGGAAGGAAAGCTCTTTCCGCCGTTCGGAGTATATTATTCCAAAGTATGTGTAGGAGAAAAAACGTATCACGGGATCACAAACATCGGAAGAAAACCGACAGTGAATGATACGCCCGCAATCGGGGTGGAAACGTATCTGTATGATTTTGAGGGGGATCTGTATGGTCGGGAGATTGAGGTGCTCTTACTGTCCTATAAACGTGCAGAACAGCGTTTTGAGAACGTAGATGCATTGAAGGAGCAGCTTGCACGTGACAGGGAGGACGGAATCGTCTATTTTTCCGGAGAAAACAGAAATATTTAGCGATCTGAAAGAAAAAATAATTTGTGAAAATAATGTCAAATCGGAAAGGGGGTTGTAACTTTTTGAACTTTCCCTTAATATAGTATGTAAAGTTTATGTAAGCAAAAACGTAAAATCCATATATAGTAAGTGTATATGGAGAACATACTACATGAGAGTACATGAGGGATAAAGTTCGATGAATGCAACCACATTATTAGCTTTAGCAGGAGGGCTTGGGCTGTTCCTGTTTGGTATGAACCTGATGAGCGATGGAATAGAAAAAGCCGCAGGTGCAAGATTAAGGTCAATTCTGGAATTCTTTACCAAAAATCGTTTTACGGGAATGATCGTCGGTATTGTCTTTACCGGTATCATTCAGTCATCGTCCGCATGTACGGTTATGGTTGTCAGCTTTGTAAACTCCGGTCTGATGAATCTGTATCAGGCTGCAGGAGTGATCTTCGGTGCCAATATCGGTACAACAATTACTTCCCAGTTAGTATCCATCAATTTGTCGGAAATCGCACCGGCGGTGCTGTTTATCGGTGTGATTTTGATGCTGTTTTGTAAAAACCAAAAGGTTACAAAACTGGCAACGATTATTGTGGGATTCGGTATTTTGTTTTTGGGACTGAACAGTATGTCGGAGGCGATGCGCGGACTGCGGGATGATCCGAGAGTCGTGGATATGCTGAGCTCCCTGACAAGCCCGCTGATGGCAATTTTCGTGGGGTTTGCTTTGACCGCAGTGATCCAGAGTTCTTCCGTTACGGTCAGTATCGTGCTGCTGATGGCAAATCAGGGACTATTACAGACATATATCTGTATGTATATTATTTTGGGCTGTAATATCGGTGCCTGTGCATCTGCTCTGTTAGCATCCATGACAGGTAAAAAAGATGCAAAGCGTGCGGCAATGATTCATTTCCTGTTCAATGTATTCGGAACCATTATCATGTATATCATTCTCCGGATTGCAGGAGGAACCATACAGGATGCCATTATGTCCATCTCAAGTGATAACGGTCGGTTTGTTGCAAACGCCCATACGATTTTCAAAGTGGCACAGGTTATTATGTTATTCCCGTTCTCCAATCTGATTGTCAAACTGACCTATGTGATCATTCCCGGTAAGGATCAGAAGATCGATTACAGGGAGAACTTCCAGTTGAAATATATCGGTGAAAAGATGATCTTAAATCCGGCAACGGTAGTTGTGGATGTGACGAAAGAAATCGAGCGTATGGCTTCTCTTGCAAGTGAGAATTTAAATCGTGCAATGAATGCACTGATCACGCTGGATAAGGAGGATATTGATGAAGTGTATGCGGTTGAGCAGAATATCAATTTCCTCAACCGATCCATTACCAACTATCTTGTCAAGATCAATCAGACAACGCTGCCGATCGAGGATCAGAAGCATATCGGAGCACTCTTCCATGTGGTCAATGATATCGAGCGTATCGGTGATCATGCGGAAAATGTAGCGGATGCGGCAAAACAGCGGGTTGAGACAGGCGTTTCGTTCAGTAAGGAAGCACAGAAAGAAATGGGCGAAATGCTTGATATGGTCAATACGATCGTTCGTTATTCCGTGGAAATGTTTGTGAAAGGCAGTGAAGAACACATGGAGGATATTCTCCAATTAGAAGAGGCCGTGGATGAAAAAGAACGTGAGCTACAGCGGTTCCATGTAGAACGCCTGACCAAAAACGAGTGTACGCCGGAAGCCGGTATGATCTTTTCGGATATCATCTCCGGTCTGGAACGTGTATCGGATCATGCGACCAATATTGCCTTCTCTATTTTGAATGCAGAGCAGGATATGAACGGATAAAGGAGAAAATATCATTAGTAATTCAGCCGTTTGCGGTTTTCTGTCGGATCACGGATAGGAAAACGCAAACGGCTGAATTCTTATATTGGAAAAGAATTCCGGTCATTTTTACTTGACAGAGTATTTAAAATTGCTATAATAAACACGTAACAAATGAAACAAATTTGTAACAAATGGAGTAAAAATGATTCAGAGATATAATACAATTCAAAAATACAATCACAGTACAGATAAAAAAGTATCCGGCAGAAAATCGGGCAAGAGGATTGCAGCAGAAGTTTTGGCCCTGACGCAGATTGCGATGCTGACCTATGGTGTTAACGGTTATGCAGCATCGGCTAATACGATGATGCAGATTACCGAAAACGGTATTTTTGTGGCATCGGAAATGGGAAATGTGCAGAACGCAGCGGATGTGGAAGCCGATCTGGAAGAGTATATGACCGGAGCAGGAGTCGAACTGATCATCGGAAGTATTGACAGCATGACCAGAGAAGATTTTGAAGACATGATGGAGAATCTGACCATTATGGATCAGGAAGAAGAGGATTCCAACTGGGGGTATGAAAACCTCGGAATTGCGAACGTAACGGAGAATCTCAATATTAGGAAAGGACCTTCCACCAATGATGAAAAGGTGGGAGAGCTTCCGGCTGATGCAGCCTGCGAGGTGCTGGGAATATCAAACGGTTGGGCACATATTTTATCCGGTGATGTAGAAGGCTATGTCAGTATGGAGTACTTGTTGACCGGAGATGAAGCGAAGGAGCGTGCACTGGAGTGTCAGACGCTGACGGCAACCGTTCTTGCACAAACTTTAAAGGTACGCAAGCAGCCGGATACCGAGCATGGTACGTGGGGATTGATCGGAAACGGCAAGAAGCTGGAGGTTGTAGAGGTACTTGATAATGGATGGGTATCTGTTGTTTACGGCGACGGTAAGGATGCTGCATATGTCAGCGGAGACTATGTTGAGGTAGCATACAGTCTGGAAACGGCACTTACAATGACAGAAGTCAGATACGGTAAGGGCGTAACGGATGCAGGAGTGGATCTGGCATCCAGAGCGATTCAGTATGTCGGCAATCCGTATGTATACGGCGGAACAAGTCTGACAAACGGAACGGATTGCTCCGGCTTTACTATGCTTTTAATGCAGAAATACGGCATTTCCTTATCTCATTCTGCAAGAGCACAGTCTAAGATGGGTACGGCAGTAAGTATTTCCGAGCTTCGACCGGGCGATCTGGTCTTCTATGCAGACGGAAGCGGTATTAACCATGTGGCGATTTATATCGGCGGCGGACAAGTATGTCATGCAAGCAATCCGACACGAGGAATTATTATTTCCAGTCTGTATTACCGAAATCCGGTATGTGCACGGAGACTGCTGTAAAATTATATCGTAAAGCGGAAAATAAAATCATATCGTAAAGTGGAAAACTTCTGCTTTACATAATGAAACAGGCGTGCTATACTTACAGAGTATGATTTTGCCGTACTCAGATGCGGGACACTCCGACCCGGATCCTAGTACAGGCTGAAACAGGCGAAAGCCAATATAGAATATGGAGGATTTAGAAATGATTTCTAAAGAAAAGAAACAGGCCATCATGAAAGAGTATGCAATTTCTGAAGGCGACACCGGTTCACCGGAAGTGCAGGTTGCTGTATTGACAGCAAGAATCAAAGAGCTGACTGAGCACTTGCAGACACATCCTAAGGATCATCATTCAAGAAGAGGTCTTCTGAAAATGGTAGGTCAGAGAAGAGGTTTACTTGACTACTTAAAGAAAACCGATATTGAAAGATACCGTACTTTGATTGAAA
>JBJFCE010000030.1:0-60779 GCA_051888775.1 Lachnospiraceae bacterium
ATACAAGCCAATGTAATCTGTTGCAGTATCGAGGTGAGCGCTATGTTACAAGCCCATCCGACTGCACATAGGTGATTGCGAAATTCTGCCCGTAAGGCGGAACCGGTACTGATAAACCTATCGGTGACCGGCACTGTGAGTCCGTCGGTACTTAGGTGCCGTATTTTGGCACCTTATGTACCGTTACGGACGAGGTGTAGCGAGAGCGTGCCGGTCACCGATAGGTTTATCAGTACCGGTTCTGCTTTACGGACAGAATTTTGCAATTACCTACGACGGCACACATAGAAAGGAGCCCCACTCATGGAATCTATCATCAAGGTAACCAATCTGAAAAAATATTTCGGCGAAGTCAAAGCCGTAGACGGAATCAGCTTCTGCGTAGAAAAAGGCGAACTGTTCGGCTTCTTAGGAGTCAACGGAGCCGGAAAATCCACGACGATCAACATGCTCTGCACGCTGTCACAGCAGACCGAAGGAGAAGCAGAGCTGTGCGGGCTGCGGCTCGGAAAAGAGGATGAGGAGATCCGGCGGCGCATCGGTGTCGTGTACCAGAATAACTGTCTGGACGACAGACTCACCGTGAAAGAAAACCTGTTTCTGCGCGGTACGCTGTATGAAAAAGACCCGCGCAGGCTGAAGGAAAAGATCAGCCGGGTCTGCGAGCTGTTTGAACTGTCGGATGTGTATGACAGGCGGTTTGCCAAGCTTTCCGGCGGGCAGAAACGTCGCTGTGAGATCGCAAGGGCACTTGTACATACACCGGAAATCCTGTTTTTGGATGAACCTACGACCGGACTGGACCCGGCGACCAGAAAGAATGTCTGGGCATGCCTGTCGCGTCTTCGTAAAGAAGAGTCGATGACAATTTTTCTAACGACGCACTATATGGAGGAGGCAGCGAAAGCATCCCATATTGCGATCATGGATAAAGGCCATATCCTGACTTACGGAACGCCGTTTTCTCTAAAAGAGACCTATGCCAAGGACAGACTGAGACTGATCCCGAAGCCGGAAGCGGAGAATGCACTGGCACAAAGGCTGGCGGGGAGGGGAATGACCTATAAAAAGAAGGAAGCTGCCTATATTGTGACGGTGCCGGATTCCATGGCGGCAATGCCGGTCTTAAAGGATGTAGAGGATCTGCTTTCGGGATTTGAGATGTTACAGGGAACGATGGATGATGTGTTCTTAAATGTAAAAGAGGAGGAACGGGCATGAGAGAATTGTATTATTTAACCAAACGGAATATGCTGGTATTTTTGAGGGATAGAGCGGCAGTGTTTTTTTCCGTGCTGGCAATGCTGATCGTATTGATGCTCATGGTCATATTTCTTGGGGATATGAACAGCGATAACATTGTCGGGGTACTTGCCGAGTATGGCGGTGAGCGGGACAGCGCAGCGGATCGTGAAAATGCAGAGCGCCTTGTGCAGATGTGGACGCTTGCCGGAATTCTGGTGGTCAATGCGGTAACGGTGGCTTTGACCGTGATGCAGACCATGATTCAGGATGAGACGAAGGGCGCGCTTTCCGGATTTTATACCGCACCGGTCAGCAGAGGAAAAGTGGCACTCGGTTATATTCTGGCAGCGTTTATCGTCGGAGTCGGGATGTGCCTTCTGACGCTTTTGTTTGGGGAAGGATATATGGTAATTTGCGGTTATCCGTTGTTGTCGCCTTCGGATTGTCTGCAATTAGTCTGGATGATCGTACTGAACGTATTTGTCTATGCATCCTTTGCCTATCTTCTGGCGCTCTTTATCCACAGTGAAAGTGCATGGGGCGGTATGCTGACTGTCATAGGCACTCTTGTCGGTTTTGTCGGGGCGGTCTATCTGCCGATGGGAATGCTTCCTGAAGGTATCTGTAAGGTGCTAAAGGTTCTGCCTGTGCTGCCCGGAGCGGCAATGATGCGTGTGGTATGTACAAAGGAAGCAATCGCGGATACCTTTGCCGGACTTCCCGATGCAGTAGCGGAAGGTTTTCGGGAACAGATGGGCATCGATATTATTGTGGGCGGTAAATGTATAAGTTTGATACAGCAGGTTCTTTTTCTGCTCACATATGCTATAATTGCAATTGTAATAGCAATTCTAATCAGCCGGAAACGGAGAATGAGATGAAAATAACGATTACGGACCGTGCGGACGGAGAGGAAGATGAGATCATCATCCGATGCAGACAGGTGGATGAACAGCTCTTAAAGCTGATCTATGCCATCAAGGCGGGCAGTGAAAAGCTGACCGCGATGCATGATGCTCAGATCGTGCAGGTAGCACCGGCGGAAATCTACTATTTTGAGGCAGTGGACAACCGCGTATTTTTATATCTGGAAAAGGAAGTCTATGAAACAAAGTTCAAGCTGTATGAGCTGGAAAAACGGTTTCAGGGCACTGATTTTCTGCGGGTGTCGAAATCGGCGATCATCAATCTGGCACAGGTCAAGAGCCTGAGTCCTGCATTTAACGGGCGATTTGAAGCGTGTATGAAAAACGGCGAAAGGATCATGATCTCCAGACAGTATGTGCCGTCATTAAAAGAAAAGCTGGGATTATCGGGAGGTGCGCAATGATCGGAAAAATCAAAGCAGTACTTATGACGTTTTGCTGTGTAACAACCTGTGTTGTATTTTGCACCGCTGTTTTTATTCAGACCTTTTGGGGGAAAACGCAGGTCAGTTCCGATCGGCTGTGGCAGATTTTTATCGTATCCTTTCTGTGCAGTCTGGGAAGCGGCATTTATCCGGAGAAAAAGATCAGCAGAGGGAAGAGCTTTTTATTGATTGCGTTTCATTATCTGCTCGTCAATGGGATCGTGCTTGGCTGCGGCATTTGGTTTGAGTGGTTTTATGCGGATAATCTTGCCATGGTACTTTGCATGCTGCTACTGATTTTTGCTGTATTTGCTATCGTCTCTTCTGTAATGTGGTATCATGGAAAACAGACAGCGAAACAGTTGAATGAGAAGTTACGGGAATATCAAAGTGCACAGGCTTATCGAAATGCAGATAAAGAGTAACTGAAAATAAGGGGGCATTATCATGTGGCTGATGATGGCAGTGTTATCGGCATGCTTTGCGGGACTGACATCCATTCTTGCAAAGTGCGGGATCCGGAAGACGGATTCCGATGTGGCAACAGCGATCCGGACTGTGGTCGTGCTGCTTTTTTCGTGGTGTATGGTGCTGATTGTGGGTTCCTTTCCTTCGATTGAAACGATCAGCGGAAAGTCCTTTCTGTTCCTGATACTGTCGGGACTTGCAACGGGAGCTTCATGGATCTGCTATTTTAAGGCGCTATCCATGGGAGATGTCAATAAGGTCGTACCGATCGATAAATCCAGTACTGTGCTTTCTGTCCTGCTTGCCATTTTGTTATTTGGCGAGACCAATCATCTGGCGGTGCGCCTCATCGGGACGGCGCTGCTTGGTGTCGGTATTCTGCTCATGGTAGAGAAAAAGCAGACGCAGGGAGAGCCGGAAAAACGTCAGTGGATCGTGTATGCTGTTTTATCCGCAGTATTTGCGGCATTGACCTCCATTCTTGCCAAGATCGGCATTGACGGTGTGGAGTCCAATCTCGGCACGGCGATCCGGACCTGCGTGGTACTGATCATGGCATGGGCGATCGTATTCCTCAAAGGAAAACAGGGACAGGTCAAAAGCATCGATAAAAAAGAGCTACTGTTTATTTCTATGTCGGGAGTGGCAACCGGAGCTTCCTGGCTGTGTTATTACTATGCGATCCAGAACGGTATCGTCAGTGTTGTCGTACCGATCGATAAGCTGAGTATCCTGATATCGGTTGCTTTTTCTTACATTTTTCTGAAAGAAAAAATTTCCGCAAAAGCTTTATTCGGTCTGGCGCTGATGGTCGTCGGAACATTACTGATGGCGATTTTTGCTTAATTTATGATAGGTGTACTTTTTTGTAAAGATACAAATAAAGTGCACCTATTTTATATTGTTCTTGCCACAAACATCCGATATAATAAAAGTAAAATAAATAACCAATGATAATTTATAAATATACAGATGATTGCAAAGCTTTATCGGCAGGACGAAACGGATACCCACAGCTCTGTCAGCGGCGGGTACTGGGAGTCCGTCGGTACTTAGGTGCCGTGTTTTGGCACCTTATGTACCGCTACGGACGAGGTGTAGCGAAAGCGTGCCCGCCACTGACAGGACTGTGGGTATCCGTTTCGTCCTACCGACAAAGTTTCGCGATTATCGGGCATAAATATGCAATAAAGAGGAATGAGAATGAAGCAGAAAAAATACGGAAGAGTAATTTTGCAGAGCATGGTGATGTTTTTTATGTCGTTTCTGCTCTGTGCGGTATCTGCACAAGCAGCGGGAAATGACGATGGAGACGAGGCCGGAACGGCAGTAGCTCTTTATAATAACAGAAACGGGCTGCCGACATCGGAAGCAAATGCGGTTGTGCAGTCGGGAGACGGATTCATCTGGATTGGCGGTTACAGCGGTCTGATTCGTTACGACGGAAACGAATTTTACCGGTTTGATGCAACGACCGGGATCACAAGTGTTGTGAGTTTGTATGTCGATTCCAAAGACCGTTTGTGGATCGGAACCAATGATCGCGGGATTGTATTATATGAGCACGGGGAGTTTACATTTTTTGGAAAAGAACAGGGACTCCAGTCGGCATCCGTAAGATCCATTACAGAAGATCAGGCAGGTAATATCGTATTTGCGACAACGGAAGGCGTTTCTTATATTGATACGCAGAATGAGCTGCATACTTTGGAGGATGCGCGCCTGTTGGGAAATTATACCTGTGAATTAAGGCAGGATGCACAGGGCAGAATCTACGGTGAAACGTTAAGCGGAGATGCCTTTATCATAGAAAATCTTGAAGTTAAGGTTTTTTGTGAGGGAGAGGATATGGATTTTGGCGTAGTGGCCTGTATCTGCCCCGACCCGAACAGAGAGGGATGGGCTTATCTCGGAACGGAAAGTTCATGGGTTATCGCAGGTGATCTGTCTGATGAAATGCATTCCTATGAGAAGATCAATGTTGCACCTCTGGCAAATGTCAATATGATTTATTCGGTAAATGAGGATGAACTTTGGGTTTGCGCAGATAACGGGGTCGGCTATATTGACAGAAACGGACGTTTCCATGAGCAGAGCGGTCTGCCGATGAATAATTCTGTGGATGAGATGATCGTGGATTATGAAGGCAATCTGTGGTTTGTATCGTCCAGACAGGGTGTTATGAAAATTTCGGAGAACCGTTTCCATAATATCAGCGCCGAGGCGGGGCTTGCGGATGCGGTTGTTAATACGACCTGTATGTTTCAGGATGCGCTTTATATCGGGACGGATACCGGTTTGTGTGTATTGGACAAGGATAAGCGGCAGGTGGAAAATATCATGACACAGCTGCTTGCAGGGATTCGTATCCGTAGTATAAAAAAAGATTCTGAAGGGAATCTTTGGCTCTGTACTTATAGTGAAAACGGTCTGATCTGTTATGACGGAAAAGAGGGATACAGATGTTATACGGAAACGGACGGACTGAATTCCAACAGAGTGCGTACGGTGGAAGAAATGTCGGACGGAACGATTGTAGTCGCAACAAGTGGTGGTGTAAATCTTATCCGTGACGGAGAGATCGTAGCAAGTTTTAGTGAAGCTGAGGGCGTCAGAAATACGGAAACGCTCAGTGTGTGCGAGGGAGATGACGGAAGGATCTATCTTGGCAGCGACGGCGGCGGTATCTATGTGATTGACGGTGAGCAGGTTTACGGAATCGGGGAAAAAGACGGACTGGCATCGGAGGTTATCCTGCGGATCAAGAAAGATCCGATGCGTGCAGGATACTGGATCATTACCAGCAACTCCATTGCGTATATGGAGCACGAGGAAGTACATACCATTACCAATTTTCCCTATTCCAATAATTTTGACATATTCTTTAACGAGACCGGAGAGATCTGGATCTTAAGCAGTAACGGTATCTATGTGGTAGACGGGGATGCGCTTGCGGCAAATGAAAATGATATGAGCTACAGCTTTTACAATGTGGACTCCGGACTTCCCTGCACACCGACGGCAAATGCCCGCAGCTATATTGCCGAAGACGGAACATTATATATTTCCGGTTCTTCCTGTGTGAGCAGTATTAATATCAACCGGCAGAGCGAGCATGCAGAGTCAGTAAAACTGACGATTCCGTATATTGAAATTGATGATACCATGATGTATTTGGAAGATGGTGATTCGATTACTGTTCCGAATGATTGTAAGCGATTGACCATTTACGGCTATGCTCTGACTTATGCACTGCGCAATCCGCATGTCAGTTATTATCTGGAAGGATTTGATGAAGAGCCGGTTCTTATTTCCAAACTGGATATGGAACCTGTCAGCTATACAAATCTGCGCGGCGGAACCTATGTATTCCACCTGTCGGTGGTCAATGAGCTGACCGGAGAGACGGAAAATGAGATCACGGTCACATTGATCAAAGAAAAAGCGATTTACGAGCGTATCTGGTTCTGGGCTGTGATCATATTGGCAATCGTGTTACTGTCTCTGGCAGTGGTTGGTTTCTATATCAGCAAAAAGACCGTGCATTTGGTGGAAAAGCAAAAGGAGCAGAAACTTTTTATCAACCAGATCATCCGCGCCTTTGCAAAAAGTATTGATATTAAAGATCATTATACGAACGGTCATTCTTTCCGTGTGGCAGATTGTGCGCGCAAGATCGCACAACGTCTCGGATATGACGATACAAAGGTGGAGAATGTCTATAATATCGCTCTGCTTCATGATATCGGAAAGATTGCAGTTCCGGATACGATCTTAAATAAACCCGGTAAGCTGACGTCGGAAGAGTATGCAATGATCAAACAACATGCGAAGTACGGGTATGATATTTTGAAGGAAATCGAGAGCTTTCCGGAACTGGCACTGGGAGCCGGCTATCATCATGAACGGATTGACGGAGCGGGGTATCCTTTCGGAAAAAGCGGGGAAGAGATTCCGTATGTCGCACGGATCATTGCCGTGGCAGATACTTTTGATGCAATGAATTCGACCAGACCGTATCGTAAGAAGATGCCCAAGGAGGAAATCGCAGCAGAATTAAGGCGGGTGTCCGGTACGCAGCTGGAGCCGGAGATCGTTGATGTTCTATTGCAGCTGATGGATGAGAATGCATTTGAAGAGTAGACAGAGAGGAAAAATATGGAAAAGCAATATACGGCATACAGAGCCGTAGTATTTGATATGGACGGTGTGATCTTCGACTCGGAGCGGCTGGTCATCGAAACATGGAAGGTCGTTGCCGATAAGTACCATATTCAGAATATAGATCAGGCGTGTCTTGCATGCACCGGGTTAAATAAGGATGCAACGGCGGTAAAGATGCGTGAGATCTACGGAGAGCAGTTTCCGTACGAGGAGTACAAAAAAGAAGCATCGGCGCTGTTTCATGAGAAATATGATGACGGCAGGCTGCCGATGAAGCCAGGTGTGACAGAGCTGTTGACGTTTCTGAAAGAACAGGGAATCCGGATTGCGCTGGCATCCTCCACACGAAGTGAGATTGTAAAAAAGGAACTTGCGGATGCAGGCATCATCGGGTATTTTGACGAAATTGTCTGTGGGGACATGGTGGCGCGCAGCAAACCGGCACCGGATATCTTTTTAAAAGCATGTGAATGTCTGGATGTGCAGCCTTCGGAGGCATATGGTATCGAGGATTCTTATAACGGAATCCGTTCGGCTCATACGGCGGGACTTCGTCCGATCATGGTACCCGATCTGTGTCCGCCGACAGAGGAAATGGAGCAGCTTGCGGAAGTGATTTTACCGTCGCTGTCTGCAGTAAAAGACTATTTATCCTTTGGGGAAAAAGAAAAGGAGCTGTTTGATTCCCTCGGTGAATCCAGACAGATGGTGCTGTCCACGTCGTTAGAG
Organism: Lachnospiraceae bacterium; assembly: GCA_051888775.1. Classification (GTDB taxonomy): domain Bacteria; phylum Bacillota; class Clostridia; order Lachnospirales; family Lachnospiraceae; genus JBJFCE01. Next base: position 7,958 of record JBJFCE010000030.1, read on the forward strand.
GATCATGTGACTTCCAGAATGATGAGTATGATTATCCATGAGGGAGCTTTTTATTTCCAGACAGACAGAACCTTCCGGAAATATGCGCAGTTAATCGGGAATCCGCAGGTTGCGCTGTGTGCGGACAATATACAGATTGAAGGTATCTGTACCGAGATCGGGACACCTGCAGAGCATCCTGTTTTTTCAGAGCTGTACAGGAAGCATTTTGCCGGCTCTTATCGCCGTTATTCCGGCTTGGAAAATGAGCGGCTGTTTTTGGTGGAGCCGGTATATATTCAGAAATGGATTTATGAAAACAGCGAGCCGTTTGTGGAAAGCTACGATTTTAAAACCTTCCGATATGAAAAAGAAGCTTATGAGGTCTGATGCAGACAGAAAGGAATTACCATGCAGGATATTTTAATTGTGGTGGATATGCAGAATGATTTTATCGACGGAGCGCTCGGGACACCGGAGGCGGTGGCGATCGTACCTAAGGTAGAGGAGAAGATCAGGGGATTTTGCGGACGGGTTCTGTTTACAAGGGATACCCATGAGAAGGGATACCTTCATACGCAGGAAGGAAAAAAGCTTCCCGTGGAGCATTGTATCAGAGGAACACAGGGCTGGCAGATCCGTTCGGAGCTGGCGGATTTGTGTAAAGAAGAGCCGATTGATAAGGTGACCTTCGGAGCAAAAAAGTTAGGAGAACTGCTACAGGAGGCAGATGCTAAGGAACCGATCCGCAGCATTACACTGATCGGACTCTGCACTGACATCTGTGTCATTTCCAATGCGCTGCTGATCAAGGCGTTTTTGCCGGAGACAGAGTTGATTGTCGATGCGGCATGCTGCGCCGGAGTGACACCGGAAAGCCACCGGAATGCGCTTGCAGCGATGAAGATGTGCCAGATCACGGTGGAGAATGAAGGGTAGGATGGAGCAAGAGATAAGGAATAAAGTTAAGTGAGAGAAAAGCAGATAGCGGAATGGTTAATTTAAGGGAATCATATAGTATTTAAATGAAGCAGGTATAGTATGCGTGAGGTGTACAATATCTGCTTTTTATAATTGCAGAAATAATCGCATGATTGAAAATATTATTGCAAAAGCGATAAAATAGTTGTAAAATCAAATAAACTACAATTGAATCGATTAAATTCAGAAGAAAGGGATGAACAAGAAAAGATATTAAACTAGGAATAGTTTAATATAATAGAACTGTACTTTCAAGATAAAATAGGAGGGGAAACTATGAGAAAAAAATTATATTCTGTGTTGACAGCAGTAGCGATTATGTTTTGTGGAGTGTTAACGGTTAATGCAGAGGAGGAGTTGTCAACGGAACAGTTGTTGGTAGCAAGTACAACTGCAAGTGAAACTAGTTATAAGGAATATTCTGGAACTTCCTACTCAGCTACTATATTGGGGATATATTGCTATTGTTCAATCACAGGTAATAGCAATGTTCAGGCAGTGACTTCGCTAGATGGTCAAACGGTTACAATATCTTCAAAATCATATGTTGATGAATCTACTATAACTGCAAATGGAAGCGGTGGAAATGCTGCAGGAAGCACAACTTCGGTCAGTTATACAGCAAGCGGATATGTATATCGTACATATCAGGAGCACGGAGCGCCAATGCTTAGTAAAACAGCACAAGTATCATTAAGAAGAAGATAAAACCAGTTCTTGAAAGTACAGTTTTATATAATTTATAATTTTATGATTTTGATGATTTAATTGGTTCTTGCTGAAAGGGGAAAAGACATGGGGAGAATGAAAAAAACCGTATTTTCACTGTTACTATGCAGTTTGATCCTTCTGGAGTCCTGTAGTGGAGAGAAGGATGGGCAGACAGGTAATTCCGAAATGCAAAATGAGGAAAGGCAAAATAGTGATATCATGTCAGATACGGGGGATTCCGAAGTACAGGAAGAAGAAATTGTCTTGCATGAAGGAGACTGGCTGACCAGCGCCGGAGATATAGAAAGAACCTGGGTTAAAGACTATGACAGTTCGGAATGGGAAGACAGCGCATGTCTGCATATGTATGTACACCAGCCGTTGGCATCTAATTCACATATCCCAATGATAGAAGATGAAATGAACCATCGTTTACATATGGCAGGATATGATTTTCATGTTCACTTTGAATTATGCTCAGTTGATGAATTTTGGAGCAGCGGTGAAAGCGTGGATGAGCTGGTCGGAAAAAGAGAAGATGAGGAAGGAATTACGATCGATATGTATCTGACAGACGATTATCGGTCTGCAGTACAAAATGGGAAAATATTGGAATTGACGGATTATCTTAGTGATCAGGAAGAACTCTATGGATATTATGATGAAAATGTGTGGGGACAGCTTACGGATCAAGAGGGAAGAATTTACGGAATCCCCTCTAATCCCATTGCTGCAAGTAAACTGGGGTATGCATATAATCCTCAGTTGGCAGAATTGCTTTCTATAGATATGGAAGAATTCGACGGCGATCCGGCTTTGTTCGAGGATCAATTTCCATATATGCTTGAAAATGGAATAATCCCTTTGAATCTAAATCTGGAATCGAATGATTACCTTGTGCTGTCTCTGTTTGGATTAGAGACGTATGAGGATATTTTTGCTATCAGACATGACGGGGAAGAATGGGAGGCAATTGATCTGTGGGAAGAGGATATCATCGATTTCTATGAACAACTGGGAGCATGGAAGGAAGAAGGATATCTTTCATATGGAGAAGGGATTGTGCAGAATTTTGAACTGCAAGATACCGCTGTGGACAGGGCACAATACCGATATTGCTTCCTTGTGATACAAAATAATGATCGCATTTCGTGGGCATATGATATCAATATGTCAGATGAGGGCGGATATCTGGAAACCGATCTTTATATTCCGGATAATACGGCTTATATATATGAGAAAATGAATAGCGAGATCATGGTGATTAATTCTGCAACGGACTATCCGGAGGAATGCAAGCAGTTTCTGAATTTACTTGCGACAGATGATGAATTACGGCTTTTATTGGAAAGTGGAATAGAAAATTATCATTATGTGTGGAAAGATGAGGTACAGGTTTTCGATCCCAACGGGGGAGGTTTGATTTTGAATTTTTATCAGGATCTACGATTCTGGCCCGTGGAGTATTTTTCAGAAAAATATGATGCAGAAATTGAAGCTATGAACGAGCATGTAGAGTATGCTGCAGCATTGGAATTGTCAAATGATTTTTCGGGAATGGAAGCAACCTATGGGGCTTGTAAGCAGATTTTTGATGACAATATGCTCGTATTTTTGGGATATTATGGGGAAGAAACAGGGCGCAGATTGGAAGAAGTACATGAATTGCTGATTGACGCAGGATATCTGGAATTGATTGATGCAATCAATGATGTGAGGGGGAAAGAATGAGATATGGGGAAAAAGAGATTGCGGAATGTAACGGGAATATTTTTATTTGTTTTGATTGTATCCTTAGCGGGATGTGGGAAAAAGGAAACGGTGCAGGGAGAAACCACGGAAATTTTTGGGACATATACAATGTCAGATGCGGGGGCACTTAAAAGTAACGGAAACGGATATTTGAAGTTTTATGACAGGGAATCGGATAGTGTTGTATATTTATGTAATAAGGTAGGGTGTCAGCATCTGGATAGTGATTGTAATGCCTATGTGGAAGGACTGAATGAGGCATTTTTTTACAACGACAGCTTATATATCATACAGACCGCTGATATAGAAAACTTCTATCTGATCAAAGCAAACCGCTATGGAGAAGAAAGACAGGTATTAGGTGAGTTTAGAACTTATCCGCTGCCTTCTTCCATGGTGATTTTCGAAGATGACTTATATTTTATCGGAATCGGATGGGATTATGAAACTGATACCGATATTATGCAGATGTGCAGATTAAATTTGTCTGATGGATCCTATGAGGAAATTCCAAATTTGGAAACAGGATATCCGCTTGCGGAACTGACGTCTTTTCTTGTTACAGAGGATTATAATTACTTGGTTTATACAGCAGGAAATATGGATGTCAGTGATTTTCTGGACATAGAAAGCGGAACATTAACGGAAGTACCGTGGGATGAATTCAAGTATACGGTTCTTCTGTATCGTGTGGATCGAGAGACGTTGGAAACAGAAGTCTTATATCAAAAGGAATTATCAGGATCAGAAAACTTTAGTCTAAGACCGCTCGAGGTAGACGGAAGTCGGTTTATTTTACAGGTGAGCAATGAGATTATGGAATATGATGCGGCAACCGGACAAGAAACTTTGCTCTATGAAATTTCAGGTAGCGGACAAATTAAAAAGGCGGGTGAGTACTATATTGTATGGGATTATACTTCTCCGGTCAATTTTATACTGTTAAAAGATTGGAAGGAGGAGGGAACTTTCATGGACGAGAGTGGAGCAGTCAATACATATTTTGGAACAATAGGGGATACGGTTTATTTTGGTGGAGACGGAGTACTGTATTCTATGAGTTATACGGACTTAAAGACAGGAAATTACGCCTTTCACTATATAGATTTATGAAACGCCTGAAAAGATTAGTAGGGATGGGGGATATCATTTGAAGTTGGTATTGTTAGAGCTTAAGAGAATCGGCAATAGAAGATGGGTATTCTTATGGTTCCTTTTTATGCTGGCTTTAGGATTATGGGTGAGTGGACTTTGGCTGAGAAGGGAATTTCAAGAGGAAGGATGTCTTCCGGAAGAATATCTGGCTGTGGCAGAACGGTACGACGGAATGACAGTGAGTGAGGCTGATGCGCAGTTGCATACAGAGACGGAACAATGGCAGCAGGTCGCATCGATACTCAGTATGTATAGAATGGGTATTTTGGAATATGAGGAAGCATCAGAGAGGCTTTCGGATTGCGGATATGAAGAAATGGATCCGGACAAGATCGATGTGGAAACAGTATGGCAGTCATTAAGAAGCAGCCAGCTCGTGTTGAGGGAACTGGATCTGCTGCAACAATATGATTCATATCTTATGGAACTAAAAACGGGAGCGGCGGGTCTTTCAAACATTTCCTTTTTTCGGGAGGATATTTATATAGAGCGGACCAGAGAAAAGGCAATGGAGGATTATGCCGGACTGGATGTTTCTGTAGAGGTATGGCATCATAACACCGCTGCACGGGAATTCCTTCAGAATCGAATAATGGATGGTTTTATCTTTGCTTTTTTGTTGACTGTATTGTTATTACTATATACTGAAGAAAGGGAAAAAAATTTCATTTCTTTAACCGGTACTGCGCTTAAAGGGAAAAACAGTTTTTATTTTCGGAAATCGGCAGTAATGTTTGTTTATACCTTAGTGACAGTGTCTGTTTATGAATGTGCATTATTATTGTTTTATTTACAGAAGATGGGGGCAGTTGACTGGAATGCGCCCATTCAATCGATTGTCGTATTTGAGAGCTGTAATAAGGCGTATAGTATATTGCAGACGGTAATTTTGACGGTGCTGTTTAAGTCGCTCTTTTTCTTTATTTTCATGTTGGTGTTGTCTGTGCCGGCATGCATAATAACGAAAAACATTTACATGATCGGTATAGCGGCGGCATTAACAGCAGTGTCGGTCATATGGGCAAAAGCAGGGAGTCTGAATACTTCACAGGGATGGCTTACCTGCTTTAATCCTGTCAATTTATTGGATTCGGCAGAGCTGTTTACCGGATATCAAAATGTCCGTATTTTGCAATATCCGGTTTCGCAAAGATGGATTACAGCGGGAATTGTGTGTGGCTGTTTCTTCATGGCCTGTATTATGGGAAGCTGCTTATATGGAAGAGTATCTCACGGAAGGACGCACAGCATCCTGTCCTTCTTCGGAAAGAAAGAACAGGATAAAGTGGCTTTGAAGAAAAAAAGAGAACGATGCTTTTTTCATAAGCCGCTCTTTTTTCTGGAAATGCAAAAGCTGTTATTTTCCTGTAGGTTTTTGCTTCCGTTGTTACTGATTGTAATAGGTTTTGTTGCATATTTTATGAATTCTTCTGATCTTGCATTATCACAGCAGGAGTTATTCTATCAGGAATATATGTCGGAACTGAACGGACCGTTGACAGAAGAAAAGGAGCAGTTCATTACGGAAGAACGACAGAAGTTTGAACTGTTGGCGGAATTAAAGGAGCAGGCTTTACAACAGGAGAATCAGAGCATTCTGATTGATTATATTGACAAAATGATGATCAAACAAGAAGCCTTTCGTATTGTAGAAGAAGAATATATCCGATTGCAGGAGCAGGAGGATGTTTCTGTTTTCCTTTATGAGACCGGGTATCTCTACTTGTTTGGTATCAGGCAGAATGAAAAAAGCAGTACAGGAATTTTGATCGGCATGCTTTTGCTGGCAATCATATTACCTTGGTTTTCCTGGATTGAATTTAGACAGGGAGCGATAACACTTGTCAGAACAACTGAGCATGGGAGATTGCGGCGGTTGTTCACGCAGTTCGGGGGCTATTGCGTGATCGCCATTCTGATCATGGGAAGCGTTTATTTGGGAGATATGATCAGTATTTTTAAGCAGTTCGGCACATATGGTCTGGATCAGGGGCTTGCCAACATGAATGGAGTACAGGATATTACGTTCCCCTTCAGCATAGGATTTTACTTATTATTGATTCAGATGATCAGAGTATTTGGAATCATACTTTTGGTACTTCTGACTGGGGCAGTCATGTATTTATGCAGAGACTATCTAAAAGCGGCATTGATCTGCTGCGTTTTTACGGTGCTCCCGTATCTGTTATTTTTAAACGGATTTGATTTTTTTAATGGATATTTTTTAAATGCTTTTTTGCAGGGAAATGAACTGCTTTTATTGATATGGAATGGAGAAACCGGAAAGCTGATTTTTATTTTGATTCAAACACTGGCATGTCTTTTGGCGTCGTTCAAAGTGCTGAAGCGGGAGGTGAAGATGTAATGAAACTGGAACTGAAAAATGTTACATTTGGCTATGGAAAAACAAATGTGATAGAAGATATGAATTTATCATTTACACCGGGAGTATATGGGTTGCTGGGCCCTAACGGTGCAGGGAAAAGTACTTTGATCTCTCTGCTTGTCAGGAATCGGATACCGGCAAAAGGGCAGATTCTATGGAATGATAAAGAAATCGGCAAGGAAGGCGCCGCATATCGGCGTGTGATCGGGTATAAGCCCCAACAGCAAAGCATTTATCCGGAATTCAAAGTGGTTGAATTTTTGTATTATATGGCGAACCTGAAGGGAGTTCCGGGTAAAGAGCAAAAAAATCAGATTGATGAAATACTCGGCAGGCTCAATTTGACAATGCAACGTGAGAAAAAAATGAAGGCATTGTCCGGCGGAATGCTGCAAAGAGCTTTGTTGGCACAAGCTTTAGTGGGAAATCCTGAATTGGTGATTCTGGACGAGCCAACGGCAGGACTGGATCCGATGGAACGGATTAATATGAGAAACTTGATTCAGGAAACGGCCAGTGATAAGATAGTGCTGCTTGCGACACATATTATTGAAGATATCGGAACCATTGCAAAAGAGATTTTGTTTATGAATCATGGAAAGATACTATTGCAGGGAAATATGGGACAGTTAAGAGAATATTATGAGACCGGTAAGCGTGAGGGGAGAATGAGCGGAGTCGACATGCAGGACGAAATTATGATACTGGAGAATCTGTATTATGATTTTTTTAATAATAAATAAAAAGGCTGCAACAAATATTCAGGAGAGGTCAGCTTACGCTGACCTCTCCTGCTAATACGCGTTTATAATCTTCGTAATTTTTCGCGAGAAGTGTCGGCGTATCCAGTTCATAAGGGCATTTGCTCTTGCACCGGTTACAATGCAGACAGTTCTCGATTTTTTTCATCTTTCCCTGAACCTCTTCGGTCAGCTGGAGTGCGGATGGGGAACGGCGAAGCAGCAGGGACATGCGGGCACAGTTGTTAATCTCGATGCCGGCGGGGCAAGGCATACAATAGCCGCAGCCACGGCAGAAGTCTCCGCTTAATTCGGCGCGGTCCTGTGCAATGAGTGCTTTGATTTCCTCTGTCATTGCGGGCGGATTGTCAATATAGGAAATAAATTCATCCAGTTCCTGTTCTCTCTGGATACCCCAGATCGGCAGGACATTTTCATATTGCGCCTGAAATGCATAAGCTGCCGCAGAGTTGGTGATCAGTCCGCCGGATAATGCTTTCATTGCAATAAAGCCCATCTTTTTTTCCTGACAGGCATTGACCAGTGCAAGCTCCTTTTCACCGGATAAGTAGCAGAACGGGAATTGCAGAGTTTCGTATAAGCCGGATGCGATTGCTTCCTGAGCAACCTGCAAGCGGTGATTTGTGATCCCGATATGGCGCACTTTGCCTTCTTCCTTAGCCTGAAGCATCGCTTCATACAGACCGCTTCCGTCCCCCGGCTTGGGGCAAAATGCGGGGTTATGGAACTGATAGAGATCGACGTAGTCGGTTTTTAAGTTATGCAGGGAGGTTTCCAGATCCTTCCAAAAGGCGTCCGCAGTTGCGGCGCCCGTCTTGGTTGCAATATATACCTGATCGCGGATGCCTTCCAGTGCTTCACCGAGTTTTACTTCGCTGTCGGTATAAAATCTGGCTGTATCAAAAAAGGTAATGCCTGCCTGATAGGCTTTTCGGATCAGATGGACGGCGTCTTCATTTGAGATGCGCTGGATCGGCAGTGCGCCGAAGCCGTTTTTATTGACGGTTATGCCCGTTGTACCAAGTGTGACGGTATTCATAGTGCTTCCTCCGTAAAAAGATGTGGATCAATAGAAATCAATATAGTATAGTTTAGCATAAAATGTCGAAAGCTTCCAGCTGTCCCATGTTCATTTCTTTTATGTGTTGCATGCTCATTTTTTTTGCATGTTTCTTTCCTGCTTTACGCTGCCGGCGCAAGACATCTCCCCGAAGAGAACTATATAATACAAATACAAAATGAACAGGGGGAAGATGCTTATGAGAAAACTGATAAGTAAATTACGAAGCTGGTGCAATTTGGACGGGATCGAGGAACGGGAAGCGGTTTCTTTTAAAGAGGATAACCGGGGAAGCTTCATCTTTATAGGCAGTATAGGCGGACTGATTATCCTGATATTGGTTATTATTTCGATACTTGGCGGATGTCTGGATGCATGTACCTGCGGAATATGCAGCAGATGTGTAGGATGTGTGACAAACTGCCTAAATTGCTTTTATTGTGGAACGGCGAAATAAAGATGTTACCGTATGTTGAACTGAAAATATCCATATATTCACTTGCAGTATTACTGGGCATGGATCTGACGCTCATTTGCGCCAGTGCCCGAATGAAACGATACGGTTATAACGGAAGAATACTAACCGTTATATTTGTGTGCGCGTCACTTGGTATGGTGATAGGAAGCAAGCTATTATTTTTTGCAACACAACTGCCGCATGTCATACATCATTTTTCATGGGGACACCTATTCTATACCTTCCTTACAAGCGGCTTTGTATTTTATGGCGGATTGTTGGGCGCTTTACTGGGAATTCGTATCTGTTCATTTCTGCTACTGTTAGATCAAAAGAGGCTGGAATCGTTTTGCGCACCGTGTTTTGCACTGTTTCACGGATGCGGCAGGATAGGCTGTTTTTTTGCGGGCTGCTGTTATGGTGTGGAATGGAAATATGGAATTGCAATGGCGGAAGATCCTGAGGTACCGCGCTTTCCGGTACAACTGGTAGAAGCAATATTTGAATTTGGAGTATGCATATATCTGTTACGGAAGGAAAAGAAAACCCCCAAAGACGTTCCGCTGATGAATAGATACCTGATCCTATATGCAGTATTTCGTTTCTTTATAGAGTTTCTTCGTGGAGACAGGATTCGCGGAATCTGGCTTTTGGGTCTTTCAACATCGCAGATCATATCGCTTATCATCTTGGCGGTGATGCTTAAAAAGGCAATGCCAAATTTGAAAAAAAAGAAATATAACCAATAAAAAATGCGCCTGTCATTTGAGACAAGCGCATTTTTACTGATAAATGATGTTATAATTTTTCAAGAAGGACCGCTTTTTTCTGGTTAAATTCTTCTTCGGAAATGATGCCGGATTCTTTTAATTTAGATAATTTCTCTAATTGCTCCAGAACATCCGGCTGAGCGGCTTGTTGGACAATCTGGGGTTTATTTGCATTTTCCCGTGCCAGCTTTCTCTGCTCATGATAAATTGCGATCACTCTTTGCGCTTCAATCGTGTTTAAGGTGCTGATTTTTTCCTTGGATCCCGCAACGGAAATTTCGAGATCACAAAGCTTTAGTGCAGATGTTAAGGCAGCATCTACCAGACTGACAAATAAATCATTGCTGTTGGAATTCTGAATGGTGGACATGGCGCTGATGTCTTCATAGTAGAATTGCTTTACATTGGCAGTGGCACCAAACATTTCTCTGTTAACGATAATGATCTGTTTTGTAGTACAGGCAATATAATCTGATGCAGTCATAGAGTCAAGACCGCCTGCATAATAAAGGACGAGCTCATCTTCATAGGTCATATATTTTCTGATATCGCTGTAAATTTTTGCCCCGATTTTTTCTTGAATCAAATGATCGATTTCTTCATTTGTGATATCCAGATCATTTTGCTTCACACAACGGAAGTACTCATTCAAGGAGAGAAAATCCTGTTTGTATGCATGAATCAGCTTGATTTCTGCCAGCTCATAGGTATCACATTTGAAGGCATAAGAATCGCCTTTTTCCTCTAAATAAAAACAATCTATGTTTTTGCAGTCTACAACACCGTCTGCAAAGTATTTCGGATTTTCCGGCAACGGTTTTCGAAAATATAACGAAGTTGTGGTTAATAAGATTTCCTGCTTATCGCCGTCTTTCAGATATAATACAGGAATTTCGGATGTCTGATACTGGCTGAAAGATTTAGCAAACTGTTTTGCTTTTTTGTCATCAATATAAGGATGCATGGCAATGCAGGAGGTGCTGGTTTTTCCACCCGGAAGTACCAGTTTTTCATAAAAATCCTTGGTAAATTTCAATAAGGTATCCGATGGGATGTTTGCAAAGTAACCACCTTTGCTGCCGTCGCAGTATTCAAGAATACCGTCGACGATTTCTTTGGATAATTGTTGTGCCTTTTCGGTGAATTCGGCATCCAGAGCTGCGGCAGCCTCTCTTTTCTGTGCATATCCTTCTTTTGCTTTATCAATAGAAGATTTTGCATTACTGCCGATATTGGCAGCGGATTCGAGTGCCGAGTTTTTAACGTCTTTTAGCTTGTCAAAAAAAGTCATGCTGTTAATCTCCTTCCATAAGAAATCATGATTTGGTAAATGCATAATTGCATTTTAGCGTAAATATGGAAGAGAATCTTATGCTGACAGCGTAAAAAGCGCGTTTATTCAAAAATTGTTTCGTTGTGTTCAAAGAGCAGATCATTCAGCTGATCCATATCATATTGATTTTTTAAAGCAAATAAGATATAAGCATCTCTTTGATCACGCGGATATAAAGGACGTACTTTACCGTAACGCAGGACTTTTTGAGTTTCTTCGATCGTTAAAGGAAAACCGATACAGATTTGTATTAACTTGTCACGGGAAGCTTTTTTTGTATCATCGCGAAACAGTTCATATCCGTAATTATTATCTGTCATTTTGGCACGTCGGAATACCTTGCTTTTTTCCAAGTGGTATTGTTCCAGTAATTGACGGAGATATTCGGATAAGGTGATATCCAAAAGCTCTGTTTGGTTTTCTGCCATAAAATTGTCGATATCCTTGGAAGAACTTAATTCATTTAGTAATTCATCAGTACTCTTTTGCATCATAGAAGATCCTTTGTATGTTAAAAATTTTTCAGGTTAATGATTCTGACTCCGGCCTGCTTGCCGTTTTCTGTTGTCATAATGATCTCTGTGCCCAGTAAATCCGTGTATTGTTCTAACAAATCCGCATGAAAAACAATACTGAAGCCATCGTTCATAAGATCAAATTCATCCGATGTCAGAATACGGTTTCCGATCTGGACTTGCTGAATCGGATAGGGGGTATTATTGATATGGAATATCACATCGTTTTGACTTTTCGAAGAGTAATAAGAGATCTCATTTGCAACCTGTATTCTGAAGTTGTCCACAGTTTCGCTCTCATCATGTACGATCAGATAGTAACCGAATATGAAACTTGGGGTACTGCCGTTGCCCAGATAAATATAAAAGGTATAAGCACCGGGTTCGAGTGTTAACAGAAAATCTGAAGATACAGAAACTACATTGCCGTATTCCTGACAAAAATCGGAATCGGACAAATTGACCATATTACCGCTGGTACCCAGATCTTCCAAGTATGGGCGATAGGAAACTTTTATAACAGATAAGCCTTCCATTCGTGCATCGCTTACTCTGATATCTCTGGGATATGCTCTTAAAAAGCGCATTGTAACAAATTCTTTGCCAATGATCGTTTCCTGATCCGGTTTATAAAAACCGGAGTCACTTCCGTCATAGTATAAAACCCCGTTGTAAAGTTCTGAATGGGTTGATTCAATCGAGGCATTCTTTTGACGGAATTCTCTTTCAATCGAGGTATATTGATAAGGTCCTGCCTGAATAGGAATTGCGGTTGCAGAAGGGGCTTCTGTTGAAGCTACAGGTATGGCAGTAGCTTTCGGGGAGACAGAGGGTGAGATATCTGTTGCTGTCGGAGCGGCAGAAGGGGTAGTCTCCGTGTGGAATATTGCATCCTCAGCCCGATTTTGCCGATCAGGAACAGTCAGTATGGAAACAGCGGCAAGTCCCAAAAGAAATATGATCGGAGCATAAGAAAAAAGTGCAGGGCAATTTAAATGTTGAATATCTTTAAGCAATTCTTCGGAATGGGAATAGCGTTTATCCGGATCAAACATCGTTGCCCTGTCGATGATCCTGTGAGCTCTTTTGGTATACTGTTTACTGACTTGTGCATGTTCGAGTAATTCTGAAAAAACAATACCGAAGGAATAAATATCACTTCGGATATCTGTCTGCATAAATCCAAACTGTTCGGGAGAAGCGTATTCCTTTGTGCCCAGAAGGACAGTATCCTGTTTCTGATCGGTCTTATATTCGCGGGCGGCATCGAAATCCACTAATTTCAGTTTGTTATCCGGTGTAATGATGATATTTTCCGGCTTTATATCCCTATGAATAATGGGAGGTCTGGCATTGTGCAGAACCAGCAAAGCCCGGCACAGTGCAGTCATACAGAGCGTCATATCTTTTTCCCGCAGTGTGCATCCGTTAGCTAATAGTTGCTGTAAGGTTTTGCCTGAAATATATTCTTCCAATACGATTGTTTCGCTGTTTTCTTCCCATACATGATAGATTTTAGGAAAGAACTCTGATTCCAGTGTTTGAAGCCGATAAAAAAACTCCGCAGAATCTGTTTCATGATACTCTTTCAGAACGAGCGGTTCCTTTGTGTTTTTTATAAATGCCAGAGACACAGTGGATTTTTTCGAGTCTGAGATAGATGTAATAATTTCGATATCTGCCAAAGAGATAGTTGTATCCATAGTCATGCGTTATCCTTTTTGTAGTATAAAATCATTATAATGCAAAAAAGAAAGAAGGACATCCATTAATTTAATATAAGTTGTGGGAAATGCTTTGTCTTATGCTGTTAGCGTAAAGATCAAAAAATAAAATCAAGATAAAAAAAGTACCCACCCCATGGCTCCTACGTCCATGAAACAGGTACTTACGAGTGCGTCTTCAGGGGTTCGAACCCTGGACACCCTGATTAAGAGTCAGGTGCTCTACCAACTGAGCTAAAGACGCATGTCTTATTTACAACGCAAGAGTTATTATAGTATAATGTTTTTTGTTTGGCAAGCATTTTTTTCAGAAATTTGCAAAAAATATTTTTAATCATAAAAAAGTGCGAAAATACAAGGAAAACGGGGTGTTTTAGGTGATTGAAAATCGCTTGCGGCAGCTGCGGAGTCTGATGAAAGAGCGCGGAATGGACTATTATCTGATCCCTTCCGACGATTTTCACGGCTCGGAGTATGTGCATGATTATTTTAAATGCAGGGAGTATATGTCGGGCTTTACCGGATCGGCGGGGACACTTGTGGTCGGACCGGACGAGGCAGGACTTTGGACGGATGGAAGATATTTTTTGCAGGCAGGAGAGCAGCTGCAGGGCAGCGGCATTACCTTATATAAAATGGGACAGCCGCAGGTACCGACCGTGGTGGAATATCTGACAGAGGCATTGCGGGAGGGCGGAACGCTCGGTTTTGACGGCAGAGTAGTCAGCAAATCCTTTACGGATCGTCTGAAAGAGAAAATCCGGGAACGTTATCCGCGTGCGCTGATGAAGATCTGTTTTGCCTATGGCGAGGATCTGGTAGATATGATCTGGCAGGACCGACCGGCATTGACGGCACAGCCTGTGATGGAACTGGAACTTTGTTATGCCGGACAAAGCCGCAGGGAAAAACTGTCGATGATCCGGGAGCGGATGCAGGAAAAGCAGGGAGATTATTTTCTGCTGACAAGTCTGGATGATATTGCATGGCTCTTAAATATCCGGGGAGGAGATGTGGCATATAATCCGGTAGTCCGTGCTTATTTTTTGATGAGTGCCGGAAAGAAAGAAGCGGCAATTCTGTATGCTGAGCAGACTGCTTTTTCAGAAGAGATCAAAGAACACTTAAAAAATGACGGAGTTGTCATAAGACCGTATGCACAGATTTACGAGGATGTGGAAACACTTCCGGATGAATGTGTACTTTTATGGGATGAGAAAGTGATCAACTATACATTATTGCGGCGCTGCAATCCGCAGGTTAAGACGGTTACAACAGAGAATCTGACGCTGCTACCAAAGGCGATCAAGAATCCGACAGAGGCAGAGAATATCAAAAAGGCGCATATCAAAGACGGAGTTGCCGTTGTGCGCTTCCTATGCTGGTTGGAACAGGCGGTACCGAAAGGCGGCGTCACGGAGATGAGTGCCGCGGACCGGCTGGAGCAGTTCCGGTCAGAGCAGGAGCATTATTACGGTCAGAGCTTTGCACCGATCGTGGGCTACGGGATACATGGAGCGATCGTACATTACAGCGCGACTCCGGACAGTGACACGGAGCTGTTGCCGGATAATTTTGTGCTGATCGACACGGGAGGACAGTATCTGGAAGGAACAACGGATATTACGCGTACGATTGCGCTCGGAGAGCCTACTGCCGAGCAAAAGAAACATTATACAGCGGTATTAAAGGGCAATCTGGATCTGTCATCCATGAAGTTTCCGTATGAGTGCACGGGATTGAATCTGGATGCGATCGCAAGAAGACCGCTGTGGGAGCTCGGGCTTGATTATAACCACGGAACGGGACACGGTGTCGGATACTTTCTGAATGTCCACGAGGGACCGAATGCTTTTCGCCAGCGTGCGGTGACCGGAAGAGAACAGGATACGCATTTTGAAGAAGGTATGGTCACATCGGACGAACCGGGTGTATACTTAGAAGGACAATACGGAATCCGTCTGGAGAACCTGCTTTTGACAAAACAGGCAGAGCGGAGAGGAAGCCAGCAGTTTATGCGTTTTGAACCGCTGACGCTGGTACCGTTCGATCTGCGGGCGGTGGATGAAACGATGCTTACAAGAGCCGAACGGGAGTATCTGAATGCCTATCACAAACAGGTTTTTGATACAATCAGTCCGTATTTGGATCAGGAAGAAACCGCATGGCTTGCAAATGCCACCCGTGCGATATGAGCGAATGATATCAGAATTACTTTGGAATGGAGATCGGTATGATATTTGATACACATGCCCATTATGATGATGAGGCATTTGATGAAGACAGGGAAGCTTTGTTAAACGGCATGAAAGAGGGCGGTATCGGACGGATCGTCAACATCGGTGCCAATATGGAGAGTAGCCGACGGACCGTAGAGCTGATCGGACAGTATGATTTTATGTACGGTGCGGTCGGGGTACATCCCAGCGATACGGGCGATATGACACAGGACGATATTGAGACGCTGCGCAGGTGGAGCAGAGAGCCGAAGATTCTTGCAATCGGAGAAATCGGGCTTGATTACCATTATCCCGAGCCGCCCGGAGAAACACAGAAAAACTGGTTTATCAGGCAGCTGATGCTTGCACGGGAGGAGAAGCTTCCGGTCGTCATCCATTCCAGAGATGCCGCTGCGGATACCCTTGAGATTCTGAAGGAATACGGCAGGGGGCTTGGCGGAGTCATTCATTGTTTCTCTTATACAAAGGAAATGGCGGCAGAGTATGTAAAGCTCGGTTATTATATCGGCATCGGAGGTGTTGTCACTTTCAAAAATGCCAGAAAGCTGGCAGAAGCGGTCGAAGTGATCCCGTTAGAGCGACTGGTGCTGGAAACGGATTGCCCGTATCTGTCACCGGAGCCGTATCGGGGAACACGCAACAGTTCCCTCAACCTGACTTATGTGGCGCAGACACTTGCACAACTGAAAGGTGTATCCTATGATGAGATCATAAAGCAGACGGAACAAAATGCACAAGAGATGTACCGTATCTGATAAAAATACATAAAATGCTTCGGAATGGGGAGTAATATGGCAACACTGGGAAATCCGAAAAATACGATTGAGATTTTACAAAAATATAATTTCAACTTTCAAAAGAAGTTCGGGCAGAATTTTCTGATCGATCCGCATGTGCTGGAAAAGATCATTGCTGCGGCAGAAGTGACAGAGGAGGACTGTGTTCTGGAGATCGGACCGGGGATCGGTACGATGACACAATATCTTGCGGAGCATGCAAGAGAGGTCATTGCTGTGGAGATCGACAAAATGCTGATCCCGATTTTGGAAGATACGCTGAGTGCATATGACAATGTCACGGTGATCAATGAAGATATCCTGAAGGTAGATATCAACCGGATCGCGGAAGAACGAAACGGCGGCAGACCGATCAAGGTGGTTGCGAATCTGCCTTATTACATTACAACGCCGATTATTATGGGACTGTTTGAAAGCGGTGTACCGTTAAAGAGCATTACGATCATGGTGCAGAAGGAGGTCGCCGATCGTATGCAGGTGGGTCCCGGAACAAAGGACTACGGTGCGCTTTCTCTGGCGGTACAGTATTATGCCAGACCGCAGATCGTGGCAAATGTACCGCCCAACTGCTTTATGCCCCGTCCGAATGTCGGCAGTGCGGTGATCCGTCTGGACCGCTATGAAAAACCGCCTGTTGAAGTGCATGATGAAAAACTGATGTTTGCCATTATCCGTGCAGTATTTAACCAACGGAGAAAAACGATGGTAAACAGTCTGGGGAATGCACCGGAGCTGCATCTGGACAAGGAGACGGTCTTAGAGGTGTTAAAAGAAATGGGTGAAACACCGACTGTACGGGGTGAAACTTTTACACTTGAAAAATTTGCTGAATTTACAGAGCATATTTTGAGAAAGTCTTTTTGACATTGCAGTAGGCGTATGTTACACTTAGGAAGATAAAGTGGATATTTTGTAGGCAAAATTCAAAATTTCCAGAAACACACACAAGAACTTGTTTTGTATGAGGTGACTTCCTTGGATAAGTATGAATATAAATTACGGTCGGAGGAGATCAAAGAGCTGATCTCCCAAAAGAAATATGCAGAAGCGATGGAGATTGCGGATACCATTGACTGGCGTCGTGTAAAGAATATCATGATGCTGACGATGGTCAGCGATGTCTATAAGATCAACCGCAGATATGATGTGAGCAGGGACATCCTGTTACTGGCATATGACAGGCATCCGGGTGGAAGGACGATCGTGTATTCTCTGTGTGAACTGTCCGTCAAGCTCGGTGAGTTTGTTCAGGCAGTGGAATATTACAAAGAATTCGTACGGATCGCACCCAATGATACCGGACGCTATATATTGAAATACAAGATTTATGACGCTCAGGAAGTATCGTTAGAGGAGCGGATCGGCGTACTGGAAGAATTTAAGGCAGTCGATTACCGTGAGAAATGGGGCTATGAGCTGGCATTTCTGTATCATCGCGCAGGCATGGAGAAACAGTGTGTTGCAGAGTGTGACGAGCTGATCTTAACCTTTGGTGAAGGAAAATATGTGCTGAAGGCGATGGAACTGAAGATGCTGCATCAGCCGTTATCCCCTGTTCAGCAGGAAAAATATGACATCTTCACCGGCAAAAAACCGACGAGCGTGTCACAAAAAGAAACAAAGACAGTTTCATCCGAGGCTCAGAATCAGCCGGAGTCTGACCGAACAGAGGAATCCGTGGCGGCACAGGATTCAGAAGAAACTGTGGCAGCTACCAGACCGATGCCTGGCAAGGATCTGGACATTCAGGTCAAAACACTGGATATGTCCAATAAATATAATACCATGAATATTCAGGCTGCACTTGCAGACAGCATGAAGGAGATCATGGAAAAGGAAATGGCTGAGCAGGAGAATGCCAAGAGACAGGCAAAAGAAGCGCCTCTTACGCAGGATACGGGCGATATGAAGGAAATCACCTTTGCGGAAGAGGAAGCAGAAGAACCTGTTCAGGAAGAACAGCCGGAAGAGGCGCAGGTTCAGGAGGAACAGCCGGAAGAGACGCACGCTCAGGAAGAACAGCCGGAAGATGTGCCTGTTCAGGAAGAACCGCAGCTGACTTTTGATCCCAATATGGATACGGCAAGCCTGATCGAAAATATGACGCAGAAAGCGGCAATCGCAGCAGCGGGAGTGGAATATGATCGTATGCTTTCCATGGAAAATGACGGACAGATCAGTCTGGTCGTTCCGGAGGAAACAACAGTAGAAAAGCAAATCACGGGACAGATGAGCATCGAGGATATTCTGTCCGAGTGGGAGAAGATGAAAAAGGCCAGTGAGCAGAGAAGCATGGATGATATCAAGCAGCGAGTGCTTGAACAGACGGGCGAAATGTTCACGGAGTTTGATAAAAATGCAAAATCCGGACTGTTGGCAGGACTGGAGGATGAGAATGCAAGCTTAGCCCATCTGCCGATCCAGCCGGAAGAACCGCAGCCTGAACCTAAGAGTGAGGCAGAGCTTCTGTCTGAGGCACTGGTGCAGGATGACGGGCTTGAAGGTGAGGATCTTCCCGAGGTAGAGGAGCTTGAGGAGATTGAGGAGCTTCAGCCTGTAGAAGAGTCTGCGGAGATTTCCGAAGAAGATGTGTTTGAAGAGACGGAGGAAATTCCGGAAGAAAATATAGAAGAAAATATGGAAGAAAATGCGGAAGAAGACACCGAGGATGCGGTTGTTGCACAGATTCGCCAAAAGATGCAGGAGGAGCCCGAAACACAGGCTTCGTTTGACACTTCCCAGATGCAGGAAGTATCCGATAAACTGATCGAGACGGCAGAAAAGGAAATATCCGGCGAGAAACAGGAGGAAACGGTATCCAGAGCACTGACACCGGATGAGAAAGAATTGTTTGGTGCATTGATCCAGACGGAACAGATGAAGCGTCAGATTGCGGATACGATCGATGCGATCAGTCTGGCACCATATACAGGAAATGTCATTATTACCGGAGAAGCAGGTTCGGGAACGATGACGCTTGCCAAAAACCTGATTAAGAGCGTTCAAATGTCTGACAGTAATTTCTCCGGCAAGGTAGCCAAGATTTCCGGTGCGGCTTTGGACAAGAAGGATATTGCAACGACACTTTCTAAGCTTCGTAACGGTGCGCTGATCATTGAAAAAGCAAACGGCATGAGCGCAGATGCACTTCAGGAACTGACCAGATATCTGGATCAGGACAATGACGGTATCATTGTCATTCTGGAAGATACCAAGATGGAGATGCGCAAGTGTGTCAACAAGAACCGTGGGCTGCTGGAGAAGTTTAATGCAAGGATCGATATCAATGCAATGGACAGTGATGCGCTGGTTGCTTATGCACGGGATTATGCTTATGAGCAGGAATATACGATCGATGATCTGGGAATTCTTGCGCTTTACACCAGAATATCGGATTTACAGACCGGAGATCATAGTGTGACACTTGCGGAGGTCCGTGATATTGTGGATGAGGGTATCTGGAGTGCAAATCGAAAGAACCTGAAACACTTTTTTGATATATTATCCGGAAAGAGATATGACGATGAAGACATGATCATTCTGCGTGAAAAAGACTTTGTCTGCTAAACGGGGTAACGGCAGAGAGCGGGATGTACAGATATTTCATCAGATAGGAGGTATTGGTATGGCAGTAACAAAGAAAGGATCAAACCCTGTCAAAAAGACAGGAAAGATAACAAAAAAACAAACTGAGCATATCGAGCAGGAAGGCGTATTTATTTCGGATGCGGATATGTATATTTTTGGGCAGGGTACCCATTACGATATTTATAAAAAGCTGGGTGCCCATCCCTGTGTAAAGGACGGAGTATCCGGCACCTTTTTCGGTGTCTGGGCACCGCATGCACAGTCGGTTTCCGTTGTCGGAAGCTTTAATAATTGGGAGGAAAATGCACATCCCATGGAAAAACTGGGAGAAATCGGTATTTATGCCGCATTTGTTCCCGAAGCGAAATGTGGGGATATGTATAAGTTCCTGATCAAAACCAAAG
Source organism: Lachnospiraceae bacterium (assembly GCA_051888775.1). Taxonomy (GTDB): domain Bacteria; phylum Bacillota; class Clostridia; order Lachnospirales; family Lachnospiraceae; genus JBJFCE01. The sequence goes on from JBJFCE010000030.1 coordinate 28,571, forward strand.
ATGGCAGAACATTATATAAAGCCGATCCGTATGCCAATTATGCGGAGCTTCGGCCGGGGACGGCTTCTGTAATCACTGACATTACCAAGATGAAATGGTCGGATAACGCCTGGATGGAGGAGCGTAAGCAGAAGGATCTGTTTAAAGAACCGATGGCAATTTATGAGTGTCATATCGGATCTTTTATGAAGCATCCCGACGGAACAGAGGACGGTTTCTATAATTACAGGCAGTTTGCAGATCGTATCGTAGAATATTTAAAAGAAATGAAATATACCCATGTGGAGCTGATGGGGATTGCAGAGCATCCGTTTGACGGCTCATGGGGATATCAGGTAACGGGATATTATGCACCGACAGCCCGTTACGGGACACCGGAGGATTTCCAGTATCTGATCAATACATTACATAAGAATCATATTGGTGTCATTCTTGACTGGGTACCGGCACATTTCCCGAGAGATGCGCACGGTCTGGCAGAATTTGACGGCGAGGCGCTGTATGAATATCCCGATCCGAGAATGGGCGAGCATCCGGACTGGGGAACCAAGATCTTTAATTATGCAAAGAATGAGGTTCGCAATTTCCTGATCGCGAATGCGCTGTTCTGGATCAAAGAATATCATGTTGACGGGCTTCGTGTAGATGCTGTTGCTTCCATGCTGTATCTGGATTACGGAAAGCAGGACGGACAGTGGGTACGGAATAAATACGGCGGCAATGAAAATCTGGATGCGATTGAATTCTTCCGTCACTTAAATTCCGTAATTCACGGAGGATTCCCGGGTGTTATGACGATTGCGGAGGAATCTACGGCATGGCCGAAGGTAACCAAAGGTGCGGAAGAAGGCGGTCTTGGTTTTACCTTTAAGTGGAATATGGGATGGATGCATGACTTCTGTGATTACATGAAGCTGGATCCGTTATTCCGTAAAAACAATCATCACAAGATGACCTTTGCGATGAGCTATAACAGCTCCGAGAACTATATTATGCCGCTCTCTCATGACGAAGTGGTACATCTGAAATGCTCGATGGTCAACAAAATGCCGGGCTATCAGGTAGACAAATATGCGAATCTGCGTGTCGGCTATGCTTATATGTTCGGACATGAGGGCAAAAAGCTTTTGTTCATGGGACAGGACTTTGCACAGGAGCGTGAGTGGAGTGAGGCAAGAGAGCTTGACTGGTTCCTGCTCGGTGAACCGCTTAACAAGGGCATGCATGATTATGTCAAGGAACTGTTGCAGATATACCGTAAATATTCCTGCCTGTATGAGATCGATAACGATTGGGCAGGGTTTGAGTGGATCAATGCCAACGACTGTGACAGAAGCATCTACAGCTTCTTCCGTAAAAACAGCGCATACAAAAACAATCTTCTGTTTGTGCTGAACATGACACCGATGGCAAGAGAGGATTTCCGTGTCGGCGTACCGAATAAGAAGAAATATAAGCTGATATTAAACAGCGATGAGACGAGATTCGGAGGAAACGGTAACGTGATTCCGGCAGAGATCAAAGCGGAGGCAATTCCGTGGGATAACAGACCGTATTCCATTTCATTCTCATTACCGCCCTATGGAGCTGCTGTTTTCATGTTTTAGAGAATCTCTTAAAAACGGATATTAAGAAATGGGCAGAAAGTGCCGAAATAAAAGGTGAACACACAATCTGTGTTCACCTTTTATTTATATATCGATCGGGTATTGCAAAACGCTGTCGGCAGGGTGGAAGGCTTCTCCCCATACCTGTCAGTGGTAGGTACTGGGAGTCCGTCGGTACTTAGGTGCCGTATTTTGGCACCTTATGTACCGTTACGGACGAGGTGTAGCGCAAGCGTGCCTACCACTGACAGGTATGTGGAGAAGCCTTCCATCCTGCCGACAGCGTTTCGTAATCACGGGACTATCATATCAAGAATCAGGAGAAGACCGAGCATACATGAATGTAACGCTGGAAGGATTACAGCTTCAAAAGGGTGCAGAACGCACCACAACAACTTCATATAGTATCGCGGAAGGGCGTACAGAACAGGAAAACCGCGGATATACATTAGACATTTCTGGCACAGTTATGGATAACGCAGCCTATGCAGGTCACGGAAAGACCGCAGAAGAGTTGGTATACGATGCACAGGTAACCGAGCTTACCATGCAGAGTGAATATGTGACAGTGATGTCTAATTCTGTATCAGGGCAGGATGTAGAGAAACTGAGAGAAGAAGGCTACCGTCCCTGTGACATGGAAGCGGGAGAAATGGTCAATACCGTGGAGCATATTAAGGCAACGCTTGCCGAGGCAGGAGTGATCATCGAAGGCTACAATGATGATCTGGACATGGAGACGCTCGAGCAAATTGCCGGAAGCAAGGAACTGGCAATCGTACTGCAGCAGTATCTGAAAGAAAATGACATACCTGTCACTGAAGAAAATGCCAATGAAATGATGAATGCATATCATACCGCAAAGCAGATTCCGAAACCGGAAGAGGGAACCACAAAGTATCTGCTGGAAAACGGTATGGATCCTACGATTGAGAATCTTTATCTGGCATCTTACAGCGGAAGCGGAGACGGAAGCAGGCAGAGCTACGGATATTATGACCAAAACGGTCTCGGATATTATGCAAAAAAAGCAGAGGACTATGACTGGGAAGCACTGCGGGAGCAGATGGAAGACATTATTGCACAGGCGGGGCTTCCGGTGAATGAGACATCGTTTGAGCAGGCTAAATTTCTCGTCGAGAAAGGGATTCCGCTGACGACAGATACACTTTCCGGAATGGCAGATATGGCACAGGTAGCATATCCGTTTGATGAGGAAAACCTTTTCAAATCGATGGCGATTGCAGTTGCGGACGGGAAGAAAGCAATAAAGGCAGATCTGTCCGCAGAAGAATCCTTGATGCAGCAGGCAGTTCGGATCAGGCAGGAAACAGAGCAAGTGTCCGATCAGGCACTGGAGCGTGTTGTAGAAAATGAGAAGCCACTCACCATCCGCAGTCTCTGGGAGCAGGAACAGCTTTTACAGGAAGTTTCGCAGACACAACATCAGGGCAGTACGAGGGAAAACGATGCTTTCTTAAGCGCCAGAAGACAGTTAGAGGAAGTACGTCTGGCAATGACGGTTCAGGCGAACTACGGTCTTTTGAAAAAAGGCTATGTGATAGACACGACAGAACTGTCACAATTGGTGGAGGAGCTGAAACAGGAAGAAGCCGCACAGAACATGGAAATGTTTGGGACGACTGATAGGGCAGCGGCAAAAGCCGGTGCGGATCTTTACGGTGAGACACAGGAGATCGTAAGAGCATTCCCGCAGTATCCTATTGCAATCGTCGGCAGGATTCAGCAATTGTCGCAAGCACCCGGTGAGGCGACGGTTCTGGCAAAGCAGTATGAAGCTGCGGGAGAGCAGTACGAGACCTTTATGACCCAGCCGCGCAGGGATCTGGGAGATTCCATACAGAAAGCATTTCGCAATGTGGATGATATTCTTCAGGATATGGATTTGGAAACAACGGATGCAAACCGCCGTGCGGTGCGGATCCTCGGATATAACCGGATGGCAGTCACGCCGGAAAACATGGCAAAGGTCAAAGATGCCGATCTTATGCTACAGCGCATCACCGAAAAACTGACTCCGGCAACGACACTGCAGATGATACGTGAGAATCGGAATCCACTGGAAATGACACTGGAAGAACTGGAAGCTTATTTATCAGAACAGGAACTGGAAGAAAACATACAGCAGGAAAAGTACAGCCGTTTCCTGTATAAACTGGAACGTACGGGAGGTATCACGGAGGAAGAGAAGGAATCTTTTCTCGGTATTTACAGATTGTTCCGGCAGGTGGAAAAAAGTGACGGAGCTGTCATCGGAAACCTCATAGGGCAGCAGGCGCAGTTATCTGTTTCCGGACTTTTATCCGCACTCAGGAGTAGGAAAAAGGCAGGTATGGAGCTTCGGGTATCCGATGAGGAAGGCGGCATTTTTACCGTACATACACAGGGTAAAGCGATCGACGAACAGATTTCCGAAGCATACCGGACCTATGAAGACCGCCTCGTATCCGACATTTTCGATCATATGGAGCCGACCGTTCTGGCAGAACTTACACAAAACAGCGGAGAGGGGCAGGAAGCTTCTCTTGAGCGTTTCCGGCAGATGCAGTCAGAAATATTGCAGAAAAAAGATATTGCAGAAGAAAATGACCGTTTGGAGAAGGAATATTACAGAGAACAGGTACAGGAAATCCGTAAAACAGCCGATATAAATGACAGCACGATACAAAGCCTGCTTGACGGTAGACAGCCTGTCACGGTACATCATCTGTTAGCGGCGGAAGCGCTGTTTGACCGCAGAAACAGTGTATTTTACAGACTGGAGAAACAGTTAAAGCAGGAAATGCAAAAGCTGCCGGAGGCTTTTACGGATAAGGAGCAGGCAGAACAGGGATATGAGGCGCTGGTGCAAAAAGGAAAGGCAGCACTTTCGGAACTGGAAAATGAGCAGCCGGTTTCTTATGAGGGAATCCGTGATATCCACCATATGGCAGAGCAGCTTCAGCTGGCAGGAGCAATGGCAAAGGAGGAACACTATACGGTTCCGGTTTATCTGGAGGATGAACTGACAGCGATCCGCCTGACCCTGAAGCATGAGGAACATGAAAAAGGAAGAGTATCCATATCCATGGATACTCAAAAAGGACAGATCCATGCCGATTTTGCGATCCTGAACGGAAATGTTTCCGGGAATGTGGAATGCAGCGAAGATGCGGCAAGAGAATGGATGGGTGAGGTTACAAAGAGTATGCAGGAATATGTAGACCGGTCAATGCCGGAAGGAGAGGCTGCTTCCTCTGACTTATACCGACTGGCAAAAGCATTTATATCCGCAATACAAAAGCAGCAGTAAGAAAGGATGAGCCGATATGAACATTAATTTTAACTTACAGGCAATGATAGCGCAGCGTGCATTAAAGAACAGTGAAAATAAGCTGAGTGCATCTACGGAAAGGCTTTCTTCCGGTTACAAGATCAATCATGCCAAAGATGATGCGGCAGGACTTGCGATCAGCAAGAAGATGAGAATACAGATTCGCGGCTTGGAAGAAGCGGGAAATAATGCGGATAACGGAATTTCTGTATGTGAAACGGCAGACGGTGCACTGGCAGAAATAGAAGAAATGCTGCAGAGAATGAATGAGCTGACGATCAAAGCCGCCAATGGCACCTGTACTACTACGGATCGTATGGCGATGGAGGAAGAATCCGTTCAGCTGAGACAGGAGATTGAACGAATCGCAACGCAGACGGATTTTAACGGGGCAACCTTATTGGACGGTACATTTGACCTGAGGGGCTATTCGGATACTTTGGGAGTGGATGTAAAGGATTATACCGATGAAATGCCGGTCGGAAAATATACGATTAAGATTTTGCAGCTGGGGGATGAAACGACAGAGCCGGTCACGGATGCTTCCGTAGAGCTTCTTTCTGCCAATGCGGGTTCCGGTGCAGATCAGTTTGTACGTGATGCAATTGTAACAGCGGACGGTAATTCCGTCACGATTACGGATACAAAGGGAAAGACCATTTCGCTGAAGCTGGATCCGGACCTTGTTTCCGCAGGGGACGAAGCGGTGCTGGACATCACGGGAATCGGTGCTTTTACGGTTCAGGTCGGCGCCAATGAAGGACAGATCCTTGACATGAGAATACCGGAAGTATCGCTGGAAAGACTGGGCATTGAGAATCTGGATCTGACGACGGAAGCAAGTGCCAAGAAGGGAATTGATATGATCGGCGGTGCCATTGATGAAGTTTCTGCGATCCGTGCAAGACTCGGAGCCTATCAGAATCGCCTGGAACATACCAGTGCCAGTCTGGATGTTACCCATGAGAATATGACGGCGGCGGAGTCCAGAATCATGGATCTGGATATGTCGGAAGAAATGGTGGATTATACAACTTATCAGGTATTGGTACAGGCAGGAACCAGCATGCTGTCCCAGGCAAACAGCCAGCCGGAGCAGGCATTGCAGCTACTGCAGTAAGGAGCGCATATGCAGGATGCACAGAAAAAGGAATTTACACTGCGGATCTCACAGGCAAACCGGACACAGCTGACAGTCATTATTTTTGAAATTGCGCTGACCTATCTGGAGAGTGCAAAAAAAGCTGAGGGAGAAGCATACCGCATAGAACTGACGCGGGCAAGGAAATGTATTGATGAGTTAAAGCATTCCCTTGATTTCACTTATGAAATATCGGGAATGCTCCTTCATCTGTATATACAGATCAATAAATTACTGGTGCGGGCATCCGTTTCCGGAAAGCAGGAATATCTGTTGGAGGCGGAAACGGCACTGAAAAAGCTGAAAGATGCTTTTGCACAGGTAGCAAAGGAAGATAACGGTGGGCCGGTGTTGGAAAATGTACAGACCGTATATGCCGGGTATACCTATGGAAAAACAGATCTGAATGTAAACTTAGATGGCAACAGTTCCGGAAGGGGATTCCTCGTATAGAGGGTCCTCTTTTTGTTCGGACTCAGAAATTGCAAACAGCCCGTTTTGCATAACAGGGATGGCAGAAATCGGACCAAAAGCGGTATCCGAAGCAGGTTCCTGCGCTGTTTTGAACAGATTCATTTCTTCTGCCTGATGGAGCAGAAAACGATATCGTTTCAGCAGAGAATTCACCTCATAAATATAGCAGTCAATCAGATCCGGATCGGTCGCATCATCAAATCCCGCGTATGCATTTTCAAGTGCATATCTTGTCTTGGCAATGGCATCTAAAATAGAGTTTTCTCCGGTATCCTGATAGTAAGACTGACTGAACTGAATCTTCATAGAAATCCTTTCTCCGCAAGGTGCGGTCTTTCCTTTTTTTACAAGTATAATCATCATTTCCGGTTTTATTCATTTTTTATGTATAAAAAGAATATAGTGAAAGGAAGTGATACTGTTATAAAATTCAAAGGAAATTATGCGATATGGAACAATTACAGAAAATCAATCTGATGCAGGGTGCCGGAATGATTGTGGTGATGTGTCTGTTTGTGCTGGCAATCGTTTTGTTCAGAAGACGGATGCAGCTGATTCTTGGATTGGTGCTGCGCTTTTTGTGTGGTGTTGCCGGAATTTATTTGGTGAATCTGTTGATGGAGCGGGCGGCCTTCGAAGCAGAGATCGGTATCAATCCGGTGACGGTTTTGGTAACCACAATCCTAGGAATTCCGGGGCTTGCCATGCTTTACGGGATAAAAATTGTTTCACTTTTGTGAGAACCTCACAAAGTTACATTTTTCAAAGAAAAGCGCTGGACAACCGAAGCGCCGTATATTATACTGCAAATTATCAACCCGATCTCAACGGGTTATATGATCATCTATTCGGAAGCAGGTCTTCCGGATCCGTTTGTTTCAAACAAATTTCAAGCATAAAAAAGAGGTACAAGTTATCAAAAAGAAAGGGTGATGTGATGGCGCATCATAGGATGGCGCTGTGCGACGGAAATATTCATTATGGCAGAAAGCTGGCAGATTATCTGGAGCATCAGAAAGGATTTCCTTATGATGTCATACATTTTTCCGAATGGGAGCAGTTTTCGGCTTATCGGACGCAGGAACAGGGCACGGAACCGATCACGCATGTGATCTTAAGTGAAGATATGGTACCGTATCTGAAAAATGACACAAATGTCGAAAAAATATTTGTGCTGACAACAGACCGTGAGGAGTGTATGAAGGAGAAAGCAGCGCCCGGGGAACAGGATGGAATGGGCAGTGAACAGGGACAGTCGCAGATCGTATCGATCTATCGTTATCAGCCGGCAGGGCATATTATGCGTCAGCTGCTCGGAAATCTGGAGGCGGAACAAAGCCGGACCGATTTTGAGAGAAAACAGGCTCCGGGGGTGGAGATTATCGGCGTGTATACACCCGTCAAACGCTGCATGCAGACAAGCTTTTGCGTTCTGCTGGGGCAGATGCTGACGAGGAGAAAGCGTACCTTGTACCTGAATCTGGAAGGAATTTCGGGATTTCGTGTACTTCTCGGGAAAGAACTGAAACCGGATATTACAGATTTTTTATATTATGCGGAGCGTGACAGCGGACGCTTTATGGCACGTCTGGAGCAGATGATCGACCGTATCGGGGAACTGGAATATCTTCCGCCGGCAGCTACCTTTATGGATTTGATGTCAGTGGGCGAGGAACAGTGGATGAGCCTGTTACACGAACTGGAAAAGGATGGGCGGTTTGGGTATGTCATTTTGGATCTGACGGAACAGGTGCAGGGGCTGTTTTCTATTTTGGAGCGTTGCGATTTGATCTACATGATAGAAAGTGACGATGGTGTCGCAAAAGCCAAGATCAGAGAATATGAACAGATGCTTTGGATATCAGAACATGAAAACATACTGAGAAAGATCAAGAAAAAGAAGCTGCCTGTAATCCGTCGCACAGAGCTTGATTTCTTTCAATTGCGATACACTGAACTGGCAGATGAGATACAGAAACTGATAAAGGAGGATTTCGGAGACGGAACATATGTTGAAAACATTAAAGAATCAGATCCGGGAGCAGGTTCTTCTGCAAATGGATATGAGCAGCACGAAAACGGATGAGGAAGTACAGGAATTGATAGATTCCTGTATTTTGGAGGCAGATAAAAGCTGTCACATCAGTTATGGAGATAAGCGAAGATTGGTTAAGGAGATTTTCTATGCGATCCGCAGACTGGATTTTTTGCAGGAACTGATAGAAGATCGCGCGGTGACGGAGATTATGGTCAACGGACCGGACAGCATCTTTGTAGAGCGCGAAGGTGCGCTGTATAAGCTGGATCAGAAATTTGAGTCCGCAGAAAAGCTACAGGATGTGGTGCAGCAGATTGTCGCATCCTGCAACCGCGTGGTGAATGAAGCAAGTCCAATCGTGGATGCCAGACTGGAAAATGGTTCCAGAGTGAATATTGTTCTGCCGCCGGTTGCGCTGAACGGTCCGATTATTACGATCAGGCGGTTTCCCGATCAGCCGATCGGTATGGAAGAGCTGATACGGTTGGGATCTTTAAATGCAGAGGCAGCAGCATTTTTAAAAAAACTGGTAGTAGCAGGTTACAATCTCTTTATCAGCGGCGGTACGGGCTCCGGAAAAACGACCTTTCTGAATGCCTTGTCCCAGTATATTCCGAAAGAGGAACGGATCATTACCATCGAGGACAGTGCGGAATTGCAGATCCGGTCGGTGGACAATCTGGTGCGACTGGAGACGCGCAATGCCAATACGGAAGGATGCCGTGAGATTACCATTCGCGATCTGATCCGAACAAGCCTGCGTATGCGTCCTGACAGAATCGTGATCGGCGAAGTCAGAGGGAGTGAGGCTGTTGATTTACTTCAGGCATTGAATACGGGGCATGACGGCTCGCTTTCGACCGGACATGGCAACAGTGCGCGGGATATGCTGTACCGACTGGAAACCATGGTATTGATGGGAATGGAACTGCCGCTTGGTGCAATTCGCGGACAGATTGCTTCCGGTCTGGATGTCATTATACATCTTGGCAGACTCAGGGATCGTAGCAGGAGAGTGTTGGAAATCATGGAGATTCTCGGATATGAGGAGAACCATATTCAGACGCAGACGTTATATCAATTTGAAGAAACGGGGGAAGATAAGAATGGAAGGATTGAAGGAGTCTTGGTCAAAAAAGAAGAGCTTAGCAGACGGCAGAAACTTCAGGCTGCCGGATTATCATGAGTATCTTATGACAAAACAGGAATGGTTATCCGGCGTTTTAGCGGGCATGGGAGTGACTGTATTTCTGGCGTATCTTTTTTACCGTTCCTTATATGCTGTCATCTTTTTATGCCCGGTGGTTCCGTTTTTTGTAAAAGCACAGAAAAAGCGTCTGTGCAGAAGACAAAAAGAAACCTTGAAAATGCAGTTTAAAGATGCGTTGCAGGCTGTTTCGGCAGCATTGCAGGCGGGTTATTCCATGGAAAATGCGATTGTAGAGGCATTGCATGATATGGAGCGCATGTACGGGGAGGAAGGATTAATCACACGCGAGTTTACTGCGATTACAGGAGGAATCCGCAATCATCGGACGACAGAGGAGCTGTTTTTGCAGCTGGCGCAGAGGAGCGGTTTGGAGGATATCCGGGATTTTGCAGAGGTATTTGCAATTGCCAAAAGAGGCGGAGGAGATCTGCCTTGTGTGATCCGGGTATGCAGTGTGACGATCGGAGACAAGATTGAAACGGCAAAGGAGATCCAGACACTGATCGCTGCCAAGAAACTGGAAGGGCGGATCATGGATATCATACCGTGTTTTATTATATTGTATATCGACCTGTCATCCCCCGGCTTTTTTGATGTACTGTATTATACTCTGTTCGGAAGGGTAATCATGACGGCCTGCCTTGCAGTTTATCTTGGAGCAATTCTATTATCGGAAAAAATCATGTCTATTGAGGTCTGAACATATTGGTAATGTATTTTTATATAGGTATCATTGCAATTTATTTCGGCGCCATGCTTTATACAAGGTGCTACGGGGAGAAAGATAAACAAACGGTTTCCAAGCTCTTGTACCCATTTATCGGGATTGCGGCATGGTTATACAGTCTGATCGGACGTATGCAGAATGCAGGGAAGCAGAGCAACCGACCTGTAAGGCAACAGAGCCGTAGACAGGCGAGACTGAAAGAGGATATGGCCGTGCTGTATCCGGACAGGATGCAGGAACAGAAACGGGCTTATTTCCTGAAAAAAGGTGCTTATATATTGGCAATTTTATTTGCGGGAAACGTATTGGCACTATGCATCCACATCGGAAGCCTGTTACATACGGAAGATATGTTTTCGCGGTACTTGCAAAGAAACGGTTATGGCGAAGGAGCCAGAACAGAAACCTTGTCTGCCAGTATACAGGCGGCGGAAGGAAATATAGAGGAAGAAGTCCGTGTTTCCATACAGGCACAGGAATATACAGAGTCAGAGGCGTATACATGGATCGACAAGGCCATTGCGATGCTGCCAAAGTTGATTCTGGGTGATAATGAGAGCTTTGATTATGTGACCGAGGAGCTTAATCTGATTCAAAAGATAGATGACATTCCTGTCAGCATCGAGTGGGTTTCGGGAAATTACCGCCTGATGGATCATCATGGCAGGATCACGGCGTCTGAATTACCGGAGGAAGGGACAGTCTGTATGCTGACGGCAAAGGTTTCCTGCCAAGGATGTCAAAAGGAGTGCACTTTATACATATGTCTATATCCGAAAGCGATAAGTTATGCGGAGCAGATCAGACAAGATCTGTATAATGCGGTCAAAGAGGCAGAAGAGCAAAGCCGATCGGAAAGTCAGATGGCGCTTCCGCAGGAAGTGAACGGGGAAAGTGTTGTCTGGTCAAAAAAGAAAAAAGACAACAGTGTCATGTTTTGGACTCTTGCAATGCTGTTGGCGATTGGGATCTGGTATGCCATGGATAAAGATGTTCATAAAAAGGTGGAGGAAAGAGAGGCGCAGATGCGCAGAGACTATCCGGAACTGATCAGCAAACTGGTACTCTTCATGGGAGCGGGTATGACGATCCGGGGAGCGGTCCATCGAATTGCTGCGGAATGTGAAAATCATAAGGGAAGCGCCGTTTATGAGGAATTTGCCCGAATCTGTCATGAGATGGACAGCGGAATTGCAGAGGGTGTTGCGTACCTGAATCTGGGCAAGCGCTGTAAAGATCCTCATTATGTGAGACTTTCCATGCTATTGTCCCAGAACCTGAGAAAAGGGAATGCCGGATTGACACAGTTGCTGGAAAAGGAAGCGGAAGAAGCGTTTGAGGAACGAAAGCGCAATGCCAGAAAGTATGGCGAAGAGGCAGCAACCAAGCTGCTATTGCCGATGTTTCTCATGTTGATGATCGTAATGGTGGTCATCATGGTGCCTGCATTTCTGTCGTTTGGCGGTTGAAGCAGGTTTTGTGCCGAAAGAACGCGAATAGGAAAATTAAAAAGTACGTAATTGGATAAAAGGGAGGAAATGATATGAAAAGAAATGATATGAAGAGAAATGGTAAGAAACAATTTAGGAGCAGGCAGATTAAAGGATATTTGGGATGGAAGGGTCCTATAAAAAGAGATAACCGGGGGATGGGAACAGTGGAAGTCATCCTGATTATTGTGGTATTGGTAGGTCTGGTCATTATTTTTAAGGGACAGATTACGGCAATTGTTAACTCCTTGTTTGGGCAGATCACTTCGCAGACATCTACTTTATAGGCATTATCATGAAGATGGATGGGTGTAAGTATGAAAAAGAAAAGGGTCATAAAGAGAGGTATAGATTCCGGTGCGCGCGGAGGCATCACGGTATTTCTGACAGGTATCCTGACGGTATTTCTGACATTTATTCTGGTATGTGTTGAGGCTGCCCGGTTTTATGCCATTCAGGCAGAGGCGGAATGTATTGCCGATATGGGACTGGATTCTGTTTTTGCAGAGTACAATCGGGAGCTTTTGGAGCGGTATGATTTGTTCTTTATAGATACGACCTACGGGTATTCGGAGCCCGCATATCAGAGAACAGAAGCACATCTTGCCGATTATATGGAACAAAATCTGCATCCGGAGGATGATCTGCTTTTGTGGAACAGCAGAGATTTTTTGGGGATGGAGTTAAAAGGTGCGGAACTGGTCGAGGCATCTTTGGCAACGGATGATCAGGGAAGGGATGTCAGGTATCAGGCGGTGGAATATATGCGGGATAGGGTAGGATTGACGATGCTTGAGGATATGCAAAAGCAAATGGAAACGGTGTATGCCTATGAAATGGATACAAGAGATGTGGAGCAGGAGGCGGAAGAGATAGAGCGGCAGATTGATACAGTGCCCCTGCCGCAGGAGCAGCTGGAGGACGGAAGCTTTGTAGAAGCCAAGATCGATAATCCGGCAGATAGCGTGAACAGTACCCGCTTTCAGGGAATTCTGTATCTGGTCACAAAGGATCCCTCCCAAATTTCAGACAAAGTAGTCAATACCGATAATTATGTAAGTCATCGGGAATGCAATACCGGAACAGGTGCAGCGGCAGAAGAAAGAGATTCCATTGTGGATGAGATTTTGTTTGGAGAATATCTGTTGGAGAAATGTTCCTATTACGGCGTCGAACAGACGGATGGGGAACTTTCTTATGAAATCGAGTATATCCTTGCCGGAAAGAACAGCGATATGGAAAATCTGAAATGGGTTGCCGGGCGGCTGGTCATGCTCAGAGAGGCCGCCAATATCTGCTATCTTTATACGGATCAAAAGAAGCTGGAGGAGGCGGATCTCCTTGCGTGGGGACTTTCGATCGTAGCATTGAAGCCACAGCTTCAGCCGCTTATCAAAACTTCTGTTTTACTTGCATGGGCATATGCCGAGAGTATACAGGATGTGAGAATATTGCTGTCAGGCGGAAATGTTCCTTTACTAAAGACTGCTGATACATGGCATCTGTCTCTGGATCATATGCTGCAGTATCAGGAGCATCTACAGGAAAGTGAAGAAGGGGAGGGAGTGGATTATGCCACATATTTAAGAATCCTTCTGCTGTTGGAAGGGAAGGGAGAAAAGACGCAGAGATTTATGGATGTGGTGGAAATGAACCTCCGCAGGAGTGAAGGAAACCGCTGTTTTCGCATGGATGGGTGCATAGATGCGGTGACGGCAGCCATTACCCTATCCGGCAACGGAGGAACAGTGGTACATCTGCTGAAAGAATATAGCTATTTGGACAGGTAACGAAGATATCATGCGATGCCCTCTTTTCGGGAGAACTCAGTAACTATCAACCAAGCAAAAAAACGACTAGTTCTCTCCAGGTACATTCAGCCTTTTATCAAAGGTACTTATATCCCCTAAAATCCTGCCGTTCCCCAAAGCGGCAAAAAGGGTTGTCCCGGACAGAGGGTGTCGCATGGTATCTTCGGAAAATACAAGAGGAATGATACATTATGAAAAGAAGCCGTTATTGGGATCAACAAGTGAGGCGAAGTACAGGACAGGATAAAACGGTCAGAGCTTCCATGACGGTGGAAGCGGCGATGGTGGTTCCGCTGTTTTTATTTGCGGTGATGAATCTGTTCTCTGCAGTCAATGATATTGCGGTTCATATGAGATTGGAAACAGCTATGCACCGTGTCGGTCTGGAGCTGGCAAGAACCGGTTATGCATATCATAAAGTAGCAGCAGGCTGTGAGGTATTGGAATCAGAAATTGCAGATGTCGGATTCAGTCTGTTTTATGTCAGGGATCGGGTTGTAGATCATGCCGGACGCGAGTTTTTGGACCGTGTCGGTATCTCCGGAGACAGTGAAGGAATCTCTTTTTTACAATCAAAGATCACAGATCCGGAATATCTGGATCTGTCGGCTGTCTATACGATGGACGCCTTGTTTCTGCCGGAGTCTTTTTCCGATTTTCAGATGGTAAATCGGGCAAGATTGAAAGTTTGGACAGGCTATGACAATACGGTAAACAGTATGGCAGAGGATGAAGGGGAAGTTGTTTATATCACGGAGCAGGGGGAGGTTTATCACTTACTGCGAAGCTGCAGTCATTTACAACTAACCATATCACAGGTGTCTTATGCGGATTTATCAGGTTATCGTAATGAAAACGGCTCGGCTTATCATGCATGTGAACGATGCGCGGAGGGTGAAATATCAGAAACCGTTTATATCACACAGGAGGGCGACTGTTATCATACGACGTTGTCCTGCGGAAGTCTTCGAAGAACTGTTCTTGCAGTCTATCTTTCCGAGGTGGGAGACAGAAGAGCATGCAGTCGTTGCGGCAGTGGGGGATAAAGAGGAGAATGACAGAGAAGGTTTTATGGAGCATAGAGCTGTGTTATCTGGCGGTATGTGCGAGCAGTGACGTGAAGACGGGGATGATCTCCGTACGATTGAGCATCGGGTGCGGCCTGTGTGGTATAGGTATAAAGGTACTGGCAGCTTTGGCTGAGGGAAATGGATTATCGGCAATTATGGTTTCGGACTGGATGACAGATGTGATGCCCGGTCTGGCAGCAATGCTTGCGGCAGGGATCAGTCACGGAGCATTTGGTATGGGAGATGCATGGATGATTCTGGTTTCCTGTATTTTATCCGGGGGATTGGAAGGCTACCGGATGCTGTGGCGCGCCTTTGTACTGGGCGGAATCTATGGGGCGTGGAATCTGTTTCGAAAGAAAAAATGCAGGACGGATACATTTCCGTTTGCACCCTATATGCTGGCGGCACATATGCTCCGTATCTGCGGATGCTGATCGTGAGGATAGAACAGATGAATATAAGGGGAAAAGAAACTGTGGGTATGGATCGAATGCAACTTAGGCAGGATAAGAAGCGTGTGGGAAGAGGTGCAAGCGGAAGCGCAACAGTTGAAATGAGTATTCTGATGCCGATGCTCTGCGTGCTGATCCTCATGCTTCTTTATCTGGGATTTTATTTATATGATCGTACGGTACTGTATGGAGATGCGTATCTTGCGGCTTATTATGGTGCCTGTCATGCGGACATCTCAAATGAGGAGGCATATCGGATTGCCGAAGATAAGATGCAGGAACAGACAGAAAAACAATTGATCGCAATGGACAGGTTAGAGACGGAGATTACGGTAACGTATGATGAAGTGACGGTTGCTTATGAAGGAACCATAAAACTTCCGATTGCGAATCAGAATCCGTTCTTTGACAAATGGAACCTATTTGAAATAAGGGGTCAGGTCAGTGTTGCCCGCCATAAACCGGTAACATTTATCAGACAATGCCGGAAGCTGGAGCGGCTTTTGAAAGAAGAGGAGGAAGGAGTAGCCTATGGAAACGGAAGAGAAGCAGATTAACGGACCGGGAGACTGGCAGAGTATACGGGAAAACGGAAGAAGCTATCTGATGCAGGAGGATATCGAAGATACTGATCATTCAAAAAAGGATGAAGAGGAAGAATGGGAACAGTTGGAAGCGCTTTCCGTGCAGGGACTGCTTCCCTGCCATACTTGTTATCGTAATGGAAAAAGATATCGGTGCTATGATATTACCGGAAAGCAGTCTTTAAGCGAATATTATCAAGAACGGGAGATCAGTTTTCAGGATTGCAGAAGTCTGTTGATGTCCATGGACAGACTGCTTGGTCAGATGTATGAATGCCTTCTGTCAGAGGAAAAGCTACAGCTTGTGCCGGACAGAATGTATATAGGTATGGAGGAGAAGGACGTCTGGATGGTATATGGTCAGGATGTGGGAGAAGGCTTCCCCGGAAAGATCAGAACATTTGCCGAGTATCTTTTAAGTCGGGTTGATCACAAAGATGACAATGCTGTCACATTGACATATCAGTTTTATAAGTATGCATCTTCAGAAAACTTTAATATGGGTGAGTTTTTGACCGAAAACAGAGCGCATTTACATCCGAAGGAAGAAGCAGAGTCCGTGGAAGGAGCAGAAGGTGTTGACGAAGCAGATCTTTCCGACCGGGAGGCGGATGGCTGGCATACCTTTTTGGAAGGAAGCGACGAATATTATGATTTGCACATTTCCGACAGTGAAATGGTTTTGGGAAGGCGGAAAGTGCGTCAATGCAAAAATATGCAAAGGCAGGAAATGCATCAAAGTGAAGATACGCAAAATCAGAAAAGTATGAGTATAAAGAAATGTTTGCCGGTTTTACTCCTTCTGCCGCTTCTTGTGTGCAGTATTTTATGGAGCAAGGCTGTCTGTGACCGTATCCGGCTGCTTGGAGCGGGAAC
Source organism: Lachnospiraceae bacterium (assembly GCA_051888775.1). GTDB lineage: Bacteria > Bacillota > Clostridia > Lachnospirales > Lachnospiraceae > JBJFCE01. The sequence continues at coordinate 45,388 of JBJFCE010000030.1, forward strand.
TGCATATATAGTAGCAGTCATCCTATATTATCTTAACCGCTACCGGCGGAAAGGATTGGAAAAGAAAGAACAGAGCTATTATAGGGAAATGATACAGCAGAATTCCAAACCGGAAAATTGACACACCCGCATCAAAATGCTACTCTGTTTCATAGAAAGAGAAAGCATTTTGAGGATACCGTGATGATTGATGAACTGGGACAATTTCTGGAGAGTCGGGGATTTTGTAAAATTGTAACCAATTTACCGGAGTTTGTTTTTTTCTATAAGCAGGAAATGCAAAGCGTAAATGTACTGTTTGTGATGGATTATCATGCAGGGGTATATCTGACCGGGGATCAGTATGTTCATCTCAAGGAAGAAATCCGGAAAATGTTTGCCTCAAGAGGTGTGAGTGAGATTCATATTTTATCGCTGGTGATCGGAACGGATAAAGAAAAGGTATTATCTGTCAGCGGAGGAGACCGGTTTTGCTGGCAACTGGAGCCGGAGCTTTACAGAGTGATCATTTATGAGGATCAGGTATCTGATTTTTACGGATTGAAAGCGATGTTGGAACAGTTTATGGATGAGTACAGGAGCGGGGTACTGAGAACCGGTCAGAAGTATTCACAGGTCGGCTCCGTATCTGCCGGAAAGAGGAAAAAGCTTCCGATTGTGACGATTGTTCTTGTTGCAGTCAATGTAATTCTATATCTGATATGTACACGTTACCCGGATTTGATGTATAATAAAGGAGATTTGTCGGGGATTGCAGTGCGTGAAAAGCATGAGCTTTACAGAATCTTTACGAGTATGTTTCTGCATGCCGGAATAGATCATTTATTCAGCAATATGATCGCATTGTATTTTCTGGGAGAGATTGTGGAACGGGAGTATGGTCATATCCGGTATACGGTATTATATTTCCTGACCGGAACGATTGCAGCTGTCGCATCTATAGCCTATCAGTATTTTTTTATGGATTTTACCGGATCGGTCGGCGCAAGCGGAGCAATTTACGGGATTCTGGGTGCATTATTATGGCTGGTGCTGATGCATAAGGGGCGTTATCAGGAAGTAACACTTCCGAGGATGCTGTTTTATCTGACATATTCCTTATATAGCGGTTTTCAGGCAACCAATATAGACAATGCCGCACATATCGGAGGGTTAATCGGAGGATTTATCATCGCGATTTTCTTGCGGGGAAGGAGCAGGGCAAATGAAGGTTAAGATTTATTATGGCGGACGCGGACTGGTGGATGATCCGACCATCTATGTGATCAACCGGATGGAGATGGTTTTAAAAGAATTAAACGTAGATGTGGAGAGAATCAATCTGTATCAGGTGAAGAACACAATTACAACACTGCCCCAGACGCTGAAAGAAGCGGATGGCATTATTCTGGCAACAACCGTTGAGTGGTACGGAATCGGTGGGTATATGCAGCAGTTTTTGGATGCCTGCTGGCTGTACGGAGATAAGGAGAAGATCAGCAAGATATATATGTGTCCTGTGGTGATGTCTACGACATACGGTGAGAGAGAAGGCAAGCTTCAGCTTGCAAATGCGTGGGAGATTCTGGGCGGTCTTCCCTGCAGCGGTATTTGCGGGTATATTGCGGATACGGTTTCGCTTGAGATGAGTGAAGATTATCTGAGGCTGATTGAAAAGAAGGCAGAGAATCTGTATCGTACGATCAATCAAAAACTTCCGAGCTTTCCGGCGAGCAATCAGGTTGTAAAGCAGAGGGTATCCCAGACAAAGGATATCGATCTGACACCGCAGGAGACGGAGCAGCTGTCTCAATATGTCTCGGACGACAGTTATGTGCAGAAACAGAAAGAGGATATTCAGGAACTGACCAATCTGTTCCGGGAGAAACTTGAAAAGACGGATGCGGATGACACTTCTGCTTTTCTGGAAGAGTTGAAGGGGCATTTTAAGCCGCAAAGCGGATTCCATGCAAATTACTGCTTCCGGATAGAAGGGAAAAAGAAAAAGCTGATCATAGAAATTCAAAATGCACAGATGAAGTGTTATTATGGAGAACCGGATCAGCCGGATATCGATATTCAGATGAAATCCGAGGTGCTGGAGGAGATCGTAAACGGCAGAATGACCTTCCAGCGTGCATTTATGGCAGGCGACATGAAGATGAAGGGCGACTTTAAGATTTTGCGCATGCTGGATCAGGTCTTTGAATTTATGGATGCACAGGCGTGATTTTTGCAGATATATTTAGCAGACATATTTAGCGGATATATAGAATGGAGGAAACCATGAAAAAGGACGATTGTATTTTTTGTAAGATTGCAAACGGAGAGATTCCGAGCAAGACATTGTATGAGGATGAAGCGTTTCGTGTCATTCTCGATCTGGGACCTGCGGCAAAAGGACATGCATTGATCCTGCCAAAGGAGCATTATGCCAATCTCTATGAACTTCCTGACGAGACGGCGGCAAAGGTCATGCAGCTCGCCAAAAAGATGGCAGTTCAGATGAGGGAGAAGCTTCAGTGTGACGGCTTTAATTTGGTACAGAATAACGGAGAAATTGCAGGACAGACGGTATTTCATTTCCATATGCATCTGATTCCGAGGTACGAAAATGACGGACAGAAGATCGGATGGATCCCGTCGGAGCCGACCGCAGAGGAACTGGAAGAAGTAAAGAATCAGATTATTGGCTAAATAGGACTGCCGCACAGAATATAAACTCCTGCTTCTGCACCGATTTTCTATATAAATTTGCGACAGCCTTAGGAACGTGAGCCGGGCAAATTTATATAGAGGATTGGTGCAGAAGCAGGAGTTTATATTTTGTACGGCAGCTTCATCCGCTATTTTTGAACTTCTTCTATCAGATTCATGATGGTTTTGATCGGATCTGTCTGTGTACTGCGATTCATGGCATCGATATAGCTCTGCCTGTTAAAGTATAATTCATGAACCTTATCTGTTAAAGTATCACAATCCAGATAGTCTTCCTCAATAACAATGCTAAAGCCCTGTGAAGCAAAAGAATGGGCATTCAAAATCTGATCGCCCCGGCTTTGGGTAGTCGGCAGAGGAATCAGGATATTGGGCTTTTTCAGGGACAAAAGCTCGCAGATCGCATTTGCTCCGGCGCGGGAAATGACAAGATCTGCCATGGCAAAGATATCTTTCATCTCCGCTTTGATGTATTCAAATTGCTTATAGCCGTTTGTGGTCAGAAGCAGATTGTCAACTTTATCCTTGCCGCACAGGTGGACAACCTGAAAGTCTTCAAGGAGCTTGGGAAGGGCGGAACGGACTGCTTCATTGACCGCAGCAGAGCCCTGACTGCCGCCTACGACCATAATGACCGGCTTGTTGGCACTAAAACCGCACAGATCAAGACCTGCGAGGCGGTCACCTTTTGCCAGTTCTTCCCGAATCGGAGACCCCGTTAAAACCGCTTTTTCCGGCGGAAGTTCTTTTAAAGTCTCCGGGAAGTTACAACAGATTTTGGTTGCAACCGGAATACACATCTTATTCGCCAGTCCGGGTGTCATATCGGATTCGTGGATGATGCAGGGGATGCCCAGAGAGGCAGCCGCACGCACAACGGGAACGCTGACAAAACCACCCTTGGAAAATACAACATCAGGTCTGATCTTTTTTAAGATTTTCTTTGCTTCAAAAAATCCGGCGATTACACGAAACGGATCGGTAAAATTCTTCGGATCAAAATATCTTCTCAGCTTGCCGGTCGAAATTCCGTAATAAGGGATGTCGAAATCGGCGATCAATTTTTTCTCAATTCCGTCAAAGGAACCCATGTAATGAATATCATAGCCGTGTGCTTTTAAAGTAGGCAGCAGGGCAATATTGGATGTTACATGACCGGCAGTACCGCCACCGGTTAACAGTATTCGTTTCATAAACTTCAATATGCTCCTTCCGTCCCGATTATGATTGTGCAATGCTTTCCAATGCTCTTGCCAGCTGATCCGGACAGGAAGTGGATTTGAAACCGCAGCGGATACCCTTCAGTCTGGAAACAGCATCTTCTACTTTCATACCGCGGACAAGACTGGAGATTCCTTGCAGATTGCCGTTACAGCCCCCGGTAAAGGATACGGACTGAATGATACCGTTTTCCACTTCGATATCAATAGAACTGGAGCAGACACCTTTTGGAATGTATCTCATAGTATTACCTTCTTTCGCATATACATTTGAACTGAATTATAGCAAAAGTCGCGGAATTTGTCTATCGATTACAGGTCAATCCGTCTTGAAAGTCGGTAAAACTCATATTTATAATCATAAGTAAAAAAATGGACGGACAGGCTGTTTATCTGTGCAGTCAGGAGGCAAAATATGAGATTTTTAACGATGGATTTTTTCCTCTCACTGATGATAACCTTTTTCGTGCTGAGTATCCTAACGCAGATCCTGATCGGGGTACTATACCAGCATATGATTGAAGAAGCGGAAAATATGCAGAATACGACCAATAAACTGCTATTACAGTTAAAGCAAAAGTATATTAACAGCTATACTCTGAATGACGGCGTGACCAATGTTCCGGTATTTGTAGATAAGTTTATCAACCGGCTGCAGATCGGCAGGATTTCTCTTAATACGCTGAAAAACTGTTCGGGACAAAGCATGCTGTTATCCGTATCTGCGGCAGGCGTCGGAATCTGCAAGGGATTAATAGAGGGTGATGCTTTTTTTGCACTGCTGCCATACTATATTATATCCTTTTTGGGCTTATATTTTTATTTTTCCGTAATATCGATCGTGGATATTCCTTCCAGAAAAAATATGCTGAAGACAAATTTGGTAGAATATCTGGAAAATCACCTGGCACTTCGGCTGGAAGCTGCGACAGCCTTTGCCGGAATGGAAGAGGAGGAAGTCGCGGAATTGCCGAAGCCAAAACGAAGTAAAAAGCAGGATGTCCGAAAAAAACCAAAGGATCTGGACTGGGTCGGAATAGAGCTGCAAAGTGCCGGGGCTGAACGCACAGAATCGGAAAAAACGAAGGAAGAACCGATTAAACGTGAAAAGGCCGGGCAGATCAAATCAGAAAAAGCAAAACCATATCTCAGTGAACAACAGGAAAAAGAGCTGGAAGAACTCCTGCGGGATTTTCTGAGTTAATGAAAGAAAAACTTGAAAAACAGTACTTTCTTTGTTACACTTATCGTGATTTCAAAACAAGGTGTCTTACAGGACATTTCGTAAAAACGCTAAAACCAAAGGAGCAGACAAAATGAGCACAAAAGTTACATTTGATTATTCCAAAGCAGCACCTTTTATAAGTGAGCATGAAGTGGAGCTGATGAAGAAGCAGACACTGGATGCAAAGGAAGTATTGGTTTCAAAGACAGGAGCGGGAAATGATTTCTTAGGATGGATTGATCTTCCCGTGAATTATGATAAAGAAGAATTCGCCAGAATCAAAAAAGCAGCGGCTAAGATCCAGAGCGATTCCGAAGTATTACTTGTTATCGGTATCGGCGGTTCCTATCTGGGAGCAAGAGCAGCGATTGAATTTTTGCGTCACAGCTTTTACAACTGTGTGGATAAGAGCATCCGCAAGACCCCGGAGATCTATTTTGTAGGAAATTCTATCAGCTCTACTTATATCAAGGATCTGATGGATGTGATCGGGGACAGAGATTTCTCTATCAATATGATCTCCAAGTCAGGAACGACAACCGAACCGGCCATCGCGTTCCGTGTATTCAAAGAGATCATGGAAAAGAAGTACGGCAAGGCTGAGGCTGCAAAGAGAATCTATGCAACAACCGACAAGGCGAAGGGTGCATTAAAGAAAGTGGCAACTGAAGAAGGATACGAAACGTTCGTAGTACCTGATGATATCGGAGGACGTTTCTCTGTTCTGACAGCAGTAGGTTTACTTCCCATTGCAGTGTCCGGTGCAGATATCGATAAACTGATGGAGGGTGCTGCAAGCGGAAGAAAGAACGCTTTGGAGCTTCCTTTTGAAGAGAACGATTCCCTGAAATATGCGGCACTTCGTAATATCCTGTTAAGAAAAGGGAAATCCGTAGAGATTCTTGCAAACTATGAGCCGAGTGTTCACTATGTATCCGAGTGGTGGAAACAGCTCTACGGCGAGTCCGAGGGTAAGGATCAGAAGGGTATCCTTCCCGCAAGCGTGGATCTGACCACGGATCTTCATTCTATGGGTCAGTTCATTCAGGACGGTGCAAGAATTATGTTTGAGACGGTCATTAACGTAGAGACAAGCAGAGAGACGATCGTGATCAATAACGAAGAAGTTGATCTGGACGGTCTGAATTATCTGTCAGGAAAGACCGTTGATTTTGTGAATAAGTCTGCAATGAACGGCACGATCCTTGCACATACGGACGGACAGGTTCCGAACTTCATGGTAAATGTACCGGAAGTCAATGAATTCTATTTAGGACAGCTGTTCTACTTCTTTGAGTTTGCATGCGGTGTCAGCGGATATCTGTTAGGCGTCAATCCGTTCAATCAGCCGGGTGTGGAAAGCTACAAGAAGAATATGTTTGCACTGCTTGGAAAGCCCGGTTATGAAGAGCAGAGAGAAGCATTGTTAAAGAGACTGTAATCAGAAGCATATAGAGATGACAATAAGCACTGCGGGCATGCCTGTCGGTGCTTATTGCATACCTATGGAAAGAAAATATTGATTGAGAAGCGGAGAGAACAAATGAAAATTGTGATTTTGGAAAGAAACAGCGCAGGATTGGATATCCCGATGGAGCCTTTTTACCGGCTGGGGGAAGTAACCGAGTATGCGAATACGGTTACAGATCAGGCAGCAGAGAGAATCAGGGATGCTGAGATTATTGTTGCTAATAAGGTACGTTTAAATGAGGAGACTTTAAAGGATGCTCCAAATGTGAAGCTGATCTGTCTGTTTGCAACGGGATATGATAATGTGGATCTGAAATATTGCAGCAGGAGAGGGATCAAGGTTGCAAATGTGCGGAATTACTGTACACCTGCTGTTGCGCAGCATACATTTACAATGGCGCTCTGGTTGTTGGAAAAGATGAGCTTTTATGACAACTATGTCAAATCCGGAACATACGGTGCACAGGATCGGTTTTCTAATTTTGATGAACCATTTTATGAGCTGGAGGGTAAAACCTGGGGTATCATCGGTATGGGCGGCATCGGACATAAGGTAGCGTCCATTGCAGAAGCATTTGGCTGTCATGTGATCTTTTATTCTGCATCCGGTCAGAGTACTTGTACGGAATATGAGCGTGTAGAGTTCGACGAACTGTTACACAGAAGTGATATATTGTCCCTGCATTGTCCGCTCAGTGACAGAACGCGCGGACTGATCGATCTGACAGCACTTCGTAAAATGAAAAAATCTGCTATCCTGATCAATGTGGCGAGAGGTCCGGTTGTCAACAATGCGGATCTGTATACGGCGCTTGAGGAAGGCAGCATTGCGGCAGCAGGACTGGATGTGCTGGAACAGGAACCGATCACGGCAGATAATCCGCTCGGAAAGATAAAAGACAGCACAAAACTGATTATCACACCGCATATGTCATGGGCAAGTACCGAGTCCAGATTTCGTCTTATAGAGGAAACTGCCAAAAATATTGAGGCATTTCTGAAGGGTGAGGATCGGAATATTGTGAATGCATAACAGATCAAGGGATAAGTAAGTATCGTTGAGGGGTGAAAATCTTCCGGCGAAACAGAACCGGTGTTTATAGCCCTGTCGGTAGCAGGCACTGTGAGTCCGTCGGTACTTAGGCACCGTACTTTGGTGCCTTATGTACCGCTACGGACGAAGTGTAGCGAAAGCGTGCCTGCTACCGCCAGGTCTATAAATACCGGTTCTGTTTCGCCGGAAGATTTTTGCAATCAAGGAATTATTTATAGTAAGATGTAAAAGGGCGCTGATCAAATTGGTCAGCGCCTGAATTGTTATGTGTGTATGTCGGGACTTATATATCAGAGTTTTGAAATATGGGTTTATTATGCCGAGAACTGCAAAACTCAATCTTTTCCGGTCAAAATGTTGTAAAACTCTGTATAGTCATGTCTTTTTTGAGAAGTATACTCAATCGCGGTGCGAGGATGCTGGTTTAAGATTCCGGTCATCATGTAGGGAATATCATATCCCCACAGCACACCTTCCTCTTTTAATTTGGTAATGTGCTTCTCGATAAATTGGAGTGCCGGATACAGGCTGTACTTTGGGTTCTTCAAAAAGCCAAGCAGCAATTCCATCGCACAGTTTCCTGCCCCACGACCGAGGCAGCCATAGGTTGCATCCAGGTAATTGACGCCGTCGCCGACAGCTTCGATTGTATTGGCAAAAGCAAGCTGTTGGTTATTGTGTGCATGCATGCCGACTTCCTTGCCGTATTTGGCAGCAATTTCGCAGTAGATATCACAGATGCGTGCAATCTGCTCCGGATACAGTGAACCGTAGCTGTCTACAATGTAGATGGTATCAACGCTGGAACGGCCGATCATCTCAAGCGCAGCTTTCCAGTCCTGCTCTCCGCAGGTAGAGATAGCCATAATGTTGCAGGTAGTCTCATACCCCTTATTATGTGCATCTTCAATCATGTCAATGGCAGCAGGGATTGTGTTGATATAAGTTGCAACACGAATCATATCGATCGGGCTGTCGCTTCGATTGATAATATCGGTTTTATAATTGCAGCGTCCGACATCTGCCATGACAGCAAGCTTTAAGTCGGTATCATTGTCACCGACAATCGCGCGGATATCGTCATCGTTGCAGAATTTCCATTTGCCGAATTTACTTTCATCAAAGATTTCTTTGGAAGCTTTATAACCAAACTCCATATAGTCCACACCTGCGCGGAGATTGGTCTGATACAAATCCTTTACAAATTCATCCGTAAAATAGAAATTATTGACAAGACCTCCGTCGCGCAGGGTTGCATCCAATACCCGGATTTCGGGACGGTAGTCCAACAGCTTTTCGATTGCTTTCATAAATCATATCCTCCTGAATCAAAATCAAAGCGATTCACACGTTAAACCGTTACGCTTCAACGTGATAAATCAACCGACTATCCATTAGTATAACACAAAAATAGAAAATGCCAACCCCTAAAATTAAAAAAGAAGTTCTTCAAGCATTTCATATACAAGATGTGCGGAATGGAGTGCTGCGCCGTGCTCAAAGGTCGGATAGTCCATTTCTGCACTGTCATCTGCTTTGTCGGAAATGGCACGGATAATAACAAACGGAAGATTGTTCAGATAAGATGCCTGTGCAATGGCGGCGCCTTCCATTTCGGTGCAGCTTCCGTCAAAGGTTTTGATCAGGAAGTCCTTTACGTCCTTAGAGGAAATAAACTGGTCTCCGCTGACAACGCGTCCGGAAAAAACCTGAATGTCCGTATTGACTTTTTTACAGGAAGCTTCTGCTGCACGGGCAAGTGTTGCATCCGCAAGAAAAGCTTTTACAGGAATGCCGGGAATCTGACCGCGTTCATAGCCGAGCGGAGTCACATCCATATCATGTTGTACGGCATCCGTGGATACCACGATATCTCCGATGCTGATCTCGGATCGGAGAGAGCCGGCAACACCGGTATTGATGATATGTGTTACGCTGAACAGATCGTGTAAGATCTGAACACACATGCCGGCATTTACTTTTCCGATACCGCATTTTACGATGACAACAGAGACGTTATTTAAGAGACCTTCAAAAAATTCCATGGAGGCAATGGTCTTTGATGAGGTTTTTTCCATCTTTTCGCGAAGTGTTGCGATCTCAAGATCCATTGCGCCGATAATTCCGATTTTCATAATGCTTGTCCTTTCTGTAATTATGATTCCGGATAAACCAGATGCGAGTCATCGATTCCGTACAACACCTGATCCAGATATTTTTTAGCAAGGTAGTTTGCCATACCCAGATTCATATCCAGATAATTTCCGCAGTCTTTCGGGCTTGCTCCCGGAACAGCGTCTTTAAAGTCGCGGATAAATTCGTACATTTCCGTGATCAGCGGAACGATATCGCGGGAGGTATAATTACCTGCCAGAAGCAGATAAAAGCCGGTGCGGCAGCCCATCGGTCCGAAGTAAATGACTTTTTCTTTGTAAACATCATGATTGCGCAGAAAGGTTGCACCAAGGTGTTCTATTGTATGCACTTCTGCAGTATTCATGACCGGTTCATCGTTGGGCGAGGTCATGCGCAGATCAAAGGTGGTGATTGTCTCGGAACCGATATGATCTCTTCTGGAGACGTAGATCCCGGGCTCCAGTTTTATGTGATCAATGGTAAAGCTTGCAATTTTTTCCATAAAAATACCCTTTCTTCCTTATATAGGACATTGATAAAGTCTGTGGCAGAGCAAAAAAATAAGAATTCATTCCACAGTGCCTGTATCAGTATAGCATGCTTTGGGCTTTTTTTCAAAAAAAGTATTGACATTCATATGAAATGAATTATAATAAAACAGTAATCATTACTAATATTGATCAAGGAGTCGGGATGGCATTAAAGTACAGTAGACAAAGAGAAGCAATTAAAGAATTTTTGTGCACCAGAAAAGATCATCCAACCGCGGATGTGGTATATGCAAATGTCAGCCGGAAATATCCTAATATCAGTCTTGGTACGGTTTATCGTAACCTGACATTGTTAGCGGATCTGGGTGAGATTCAGAGACTGCGTGTCGGTGACGGACAGGATCATTTTGATGCAGACACATCACAGCACTATCACTTTGTCTGCACCAAATGCGGAAAGGTGATTGATCTGGAGATGGAAAGTATCGAACGGATCAATGATATTGCCGGGATGAATTTCGGGGGGCAGATTGCAGGTCATGTCACATATTTTTACGGAACCTGCGAAGACTGTACAGAAGAAGGATTATTTAAAAGCCCGAGCGGCAGTTGGAAAAGCTGATAGGGAAGCAAGGCTTCATTATCATATAGAAAACAAAAAAGAAAGATCAAAAAGAAAAGGAGAATAAAGTTATGAAATTTGTATGTTCTGTATGTGGTTATGTTCATGAAGGAGATCAGGCACCTGAATCTTGTCCGGTATGTAAGGCACCGGCTGATAAGTTTATCGCGCAGAGCGAAGAGCGTACCTGGGCTGCTGAGCATGTTGTAGGTGTTGCACAGGGTGTGAGCCAGGATATTATTGACGATCTGAGAGCAAACTTCAACGGAGAGTGCTCTGAGGTTGGTATGTATCTTGCTATGGCACGTGTTGCTCATAGAGAAGGTTATCCGGAAATCGGTCTTTACTGGGAGAAAGCTGCTTATGAAGAAGCAGAGCATGCTGCAAAATTCGCAGAGCTGCTCGGTGAAGTTGTAACCGATTCCACCAAGAAGAATCTGGAAATGAGAGTAGAAGCAGAGAACGGCGCAACTGCAGGTAAATTTGACCTTGCAAAGCGTGCTAAGGCTGCTAATCTGGATGCAATCCATGATACCGTTCATGAGATGGCTCGTGACGAGGCAAGACATGGTAAGGCATTTGAAGGTCTGCTTAAGAGATACTTTGGCTAATTTTTAGCTCAATTAAAAAAATAAAGTATGTTCTTAAGTGTGTTCTTAAAAATAAAGGTATGTTAAACAGATTTAACATATTCGTTTACATTAGATAAAATTCATTTTCTAGATTGAGAAGGAGATAAATACTATGGATAAATATTTCTGCAATCCTTGTGGCTACACATACGATCCTGAAAAAGGAGATCCTGAGCACGGTATCAAACCGGGTACTGCTTTTGAAGATCTTCCGGATGATTGGGTATGCCCGGTTTGTGGTATTAATAAGAGCATGTTTATGCGTTGTATGGATAACTAATGTTGGAAACCTTGATAAATAAAGGATTGTTACAGAGAGGATAGAGAAATCTATTCTCTCTTTTTTTATCTTCCAAACCAAAAGCAGGCAAGTCTGATTTATAATGTGCTCCTTTTAAATCTCATTATATATCGATTTTATTCGTAGTACCAATATATTGTGGAGGCGATGAATTATGCAGCATCCGCGCTTCGTAGACGTACCTTATTTTTAGCGGTAGGTTTTATTATAGCGGTATTGTGTTAAATTGAGCCTTAAGAGCCGACGCATGGTCCCTTTTTGGGGGAAGAGTCCAATTACATCGGCTCAATCATCTTATCGGTCATTCATACTCATGCCGAGAACCTATTCCCACCTGAAGAATTTCACAGCTATAGTGCTACAGATTACCGCAATTAGTAACATAAAGATTACTGCACCTGTGACATTGTCAGTCGGAAGCCCAAGTGCTGTATGTTTCAGTATCTTTATTCCCTGTGTCAATGGCAGAATATTTACTATTTTTTGCATCGAATCGGGCATTACTTCATACGGAAGAGTAGCACCTGAAAAAATAAGCATGGGAAAGTATAATGCACTTGCAATTACTCCGGCAATTTTTGAGTCCTTTGCAATTCCTCCGACCATCATTCCTATGCTAAACATAGAAATCATAACCAATAAATACCCAAGGAGAAATAATCCAAAGTTTCCGCGCATTTTAAAGCCGAAGAAACAAGTTGCCACGAAGAACAAACTGAGCAAAGATATTACAGAGTAGGTTACATACATTGCAACTTCTACCATCAAAACGAGACTTGGCTTTATCGGTGTTACCTGATATCTTTTCAAAATCTGCTTAGAACGATAATCGGAAATCACCAATGGCAACCCCATCACGCCACCTACACAGATTGCTATGCTGCACAATGCCCCAAAAGATTGATCCAAAAAACTGTATTCTGCCCCCTCAAAAGCAGGTTTGTGTCCAAATACGACACCTAAAATGATAAGTACAATAATTGGCATAATCACAGCAAAAATCAACATATCCATTCCTCGAAGGCTCATTTTCAACTCATTCTTTAATAAAATTCTAAATGTTTTCATGTCTATCCTCCTCATCTGTATACCAAAGGTATGCATCTTCAAAACGATTCTTTCCGCTTTCTGACTTTGCTTCTTCAACGGTTCCGTAGAATACTGTTTTCCCTTTTTTTAAAATCAATATTTCATCACAGAGAGCCTCGATTTCATCCATATAATGAGATGTAAGTAAAATAGATAATCCTTGCTTCTTCAGCTCCTCTAAAATGTTCCATACATCTCTTCTTGCTCTCGCATCCAATCCTGTCGTAAGCTCATCTAAAAATACAAGCTCCGGATTTGGTATCAGTGCAAGAACAATGAACAATCGCTGACGCTCTCCTCCGGATAACTCTTTTACGTATGCCTTCCTCTTATCTGCAATTCCAAAAGCAGTTAACAAATCTTCATAGTTTTGCGGCTTTTTATAGACTGAAGCTGTCATTTCACATAGTTCTTCCACCTTAACCAGTTCCTGATATTTCGATTCCTGAAACTGAACTCCTATTCGCTCAAATACTTTGGTTCGTTCCTTTATTGGATCCATTTCCAATATGCGGACTTCTCCGGTATCCATTTTCTTTGTTCCCAATATGCACTCAATAGTGCTGCTTTTCCCTGCGCCATTTGCCCCAATTAATCCGAACACATCCCCTTTCTTGACTTGAAAGCTTAAATTGTCTACGGCAATATTAGCACCATACTTTTTTGTAAGATTCTTTACAACTATTGCATCCATTTTATTTCCCTCCTTCATTTGTTTTGAAAAATAATAACACCGGACAAAAGTCTGGTGTTAAAGTGGAGGGTTTATATTTTCATTTGTTTTATTTCTTTCAATAATAGGATTACTTCATATGCATTTTTTATGGCTTTTTCAAGTGAATCTATTAATCTGTCGCACACAGAGATAATATCCGCCTCATCCTCAGGAGTGTTCAGTATATTTAGAATATCATTCTCACTTTTATGCATTCCGCTTTCTAACTTGTTCAGCATTCTTAAAATAGCGGATAAAGAATAATTCGCGCACCTGAGAGAACGGATGATTTTTAAACGATTAATATCATTTGAATCATATACACGATAGCCGTTCTCTTTCCGCTTTACGGTAAGCAGGCCATTCATTTCCCAATTCCTAATGGTATCAATCGTTAACCCTAATTCTTTAGCTGCCTGTGCTCTCTTATAAAAAACATCATCTCTTTCCGGTTGCTGATATAGTATTTCGCATAGTCCGGCAGCCTCTTTTGCATGTTCGATTTCCTGATTTGCGATTTGGATATATTCCTTAACTAACTCGATCGCTTCATCAAATCGGTAAACAGCTGATAATTTCACGGCAGTTACCATTCGTTTTCGAAGTCCTGCTTGTAATACTTCGATTTGAAGGGCTTTTTTTGCCAATTCAAACTGCTTAATATGAATATCATTATATACACGATATCCATTCTTTTTTCGCTCGGGTTTTTGTATTAGTCCCCATTCCTCATATAGCCTTACGGTGTTTGGATGCAATCCTATGATTCCGGCTATTTGACTTGTAGAATAAGTAGTAGTTATATGCTCTTTATTCATCATTGCCTCAAAATAGAAAAATAGGAAATTATCGTCTCGTTAAATTCCAATTTCTCAAAATAAATGATACCATATTTTATCTGTTTAATTTTGCATAAATATAGGTGTCTTTCCAGACTGGCATATCCTTATCATCTTTCCAGAAGTATACGTTTTGCTTTAAATGTGCTTCTCTTTCAAAGCCCAGTGATTCCAACAGCTTCCAAGAGCTATGGTTTTGCGGGTCACATTCGGCAAAGATTCTATGTACGCCGTGTGAAAATGCTAATGCTATTAATGCCGTACAGCTCTCCTTTGCATAACCTTTGCCCCAATAGTTCTTATTGAATACATATCCGATTTCAAGTGATGAAAAATCCCGTTTCCCCAAATAGATATTTCCTATCATCTTATGATTGCTTTTCAGTTCGACTGCAATCAGTTCATCGGATGAAATTCTCCAGTCGAGATTGCTCTCTGTCTCGCTCATTGACATCGGCTTATAAGGCTCATAGCGAACAACCTCCGGATCTGATAAATATTCATAGAGATCCGTCAAATCGTTTTTCTGATATCTTCTTAGAATGAGTCTTTCGGTTTCTGAAATGATCGCTGTGTCTGTCATAAATGGTTCCTCTGTAAGACGAAGTAAAATGCTGAAATATGAGACTTATCTGTTTTCCGGATAACGCGGCTATAGTCCGCCATGCGCCATTCGGGTGCCTGCGGAACCCTCATTCACGGGCTTCGTCCTATGGCTGTAGCTAAAGGCAAATTCGCCTGCGAGCAGTCGATTTGCCTCTGGCTACAGCCGCATGGCTCATTGCATACGCGTACATTATATCATAGTATAGAGGGAAATTTATTGTTTTTTTAGAATAATTCGCCAACAATTTATAGAAACGATCGGTGGCATGTACTATAATAGATATAGCGTATCTGC
>JBJFCE010000031.1:0-60710 GCA_051888775.1 Lachnospiraceae bacterium
AGGTGCCAAAATACGGCACCTAAGTACCGACGGACTCACAGTACCTGCCACTGACCGGTATAGGGCGGCGGTGTCCTTGACTGTTGGCAAAAGGTTACAAATGTCCGGAGGAATCCGGGTGGTATTAAGGGTATAATCAAGAAAGTAATTAAGAAGGTAATTAAGAAAGTCATTAAGAAAAAGGAACATAGTAACATGAAAATCCATATTATGACACTTTTCCCCGATATGGTGATGAACGGCTTGAATACCAGTATTCTTGCAAGAGCAATGGATAAGGGGCTTGTGGAAATCGAAGCGGTTAATATCAGGGATTATACAACGGATAAGCATAAAAAGGTCGATGATTATCCCTATGGCGGAGGGGCAGGAATGTTAATGCAGGCACAGCCTGTATATGATTGTCACATGGCAATCACGGCAAAGCAGAAGACCAAACAGAGAGTGCGCACGATCTATGTAACTCCTCAGGGTAAGACCTTTAACCAGCAGATGGCAAAGGATCTTGCTTCGGAGCGGGAGTTGATCTTTCTGTGCGGACACTATGAAGGTGTGGATGAGCGTGTGCTGGAGGAAATCGTAACAGATTATATTTCGATCGGGGACTATGTTCTGACAGGCGGAGAGCTGCCGGCGATGGTTATGGTGGATGCAATCGCCAGACTGGTGCCGGGAGTTTTAAATAACAGCGATTCGGCGGAAACGGAGAGCTTCAGTGACAATCTGTTGGAATATCCGCAGTATTCCCGCCCGGAGATCTGGAATGACAAACGTGTTCCGGAGATCCTTTTGTCCGGAGATCATGCCAAAGTGGATGCATGGCGGCTGGAGCAATCCATTGCACGGACCAAAGAACGCCGCCCCGATCTTTATGAAAAATATCTGGCGGAACATCCGCCGGTTGAAAAGAAAAGCCGCAGAAAAAAACAAAAAGATTTGTAAAGGCAGCAAAATTGTAACAGTTCCGCTTAACGGAGCATCCGGGTATCGGGAAATGGAGCTTGTGTCCGGCGGTCCTTGAAAAACGCCGGCACTTGGCGAGGTATTTTCGAGCCTAGTGTCCGTTGCGCTTTTTCACGGAATGAGAATGTGCCGCCGGACACAAGCTCCCATTTCCCGATACCCGGATGCTCCGTTAAGCGGAACTGTTACAAAAAAAGCGACATATCATTAAAATGATACTTGTTTTTTCTTTCAAACTATGGTAAACTATGCACGTTGTCGAAAATAGATGGTCCTCTGTTACAGAATGTATTAAGAACATCCAAGAGTTAAAGGAGATAGAAAATGAGCGACATTATCAGAGAAATTGAAGCAGAACAGTTAAAAGAAAACGCACCTGAATTTAATGTAGGTGATACCGTAAAAGTATACGGTAAGATCAAAGAAGGTAACCGCGAAAGAATTCAGGTTTTCGAAGGAACCGTTATCAAGAGACAGGGCGGAAGCAACCGTGAGACGTTTACGGTTCGTAAGACCTCTAACGGTATCGGCGTAGAGAAGACATGGCCGTTACATTCCCCTAACGTAGAGAAAGTAGAAGTTGTTCGTTCCGGTAAGGTAAGAAGAGCAAAGTTGAACTACTTAAGAGATCGCGTAGGTAAGAAGGCAAAAGTAAAAGAGCTTGTTAAATAAGTATTGAGCAGAGTATAAGGGACAGATACCGCGGTATCCTGTCCCTTTTTTACCATATGGGATTCGGAGAACATATGATGGGCAGAAGAAAGGGATTACATTTTTATCAGAAAAAGAAGAAGGTCAACAGAAATGTGCTCAGAGAAGTTGCAATTTATTTATTCTGCATACTGGCTGCGGTCTTTGTGGCATGGGTACTTGTGTTTTGCTTTGGGATACGGACCAGCGTGATCGGTGATTCCATGGAGCCGACGTTGACGAACGGACAGGAGATTTTGATTAACCGTTTTACGTATACATTTTCTGCGCCAAAGCGTGGGGATGTGGTTGTGTTTTTGCCAAACGGTAATACGAATGCGCACTATTATGTAAAACGCGTGGTCGGTCTGCCGGGAGAAACGATTCAGATCCGTAACGGCAGGATCTATATTGACGGTGTGCAATATGAGAATGATAGCTACGATAAAATTGCTGATCCCGGAATTGCGGAGAATCCGATCGTGCTTGGCAAGGATGAATATTTTGTGATCGGGGATAATGTAAATAGCAGTGAGGACAGCAGATCTGCCAATATCGGTCCGGTGCATGAAGAGGACATTTTCGGGCGGGCATGGTTCCATATGAAGGGTGATCATGAAGGTATGGGCTTTATTAAGTAAGCGAAAGGAGTTACGATGAATTATCAATGGTATCCGGGTCATATGACCAAGGCAAAAAGAATGATGCAGGAAGACATGAAGCTGATTGATCTGGTCATAGAGCTTGTGGATGCCCGGATTCCGCTTTCCAGCAGAAATCCGGATATCGATACGCTTGCGGGCAATAAAGCGAGACTCCTGCTTTTAAATAAGGCGGATCTGGCAGACCAGAATGCGAACAAACGCTGGAAGGAATATTTTCAGGGTAAGGGATTTTTTGTACTGGAGCTAAACAGCAAGAACGGCACCGGGATGAAGAATGTGCATGCCTTAGTAAAGGAAGCCTGCCGGGAGAAGATTGAACGGGACAGAAGCCGCGGAATCAAAAATCGTCCGGTACGTGCAATGGTAGTAGGAATTCCCAATGTCGGGAAATCGACTTTTATCAATTCGTTTGTAGGGAAAAATTCCGCAAAAACAGGTAATAAGCCGGGAGTGACAAAAGGGAAACAGTGGATCAAGGTGAATAAGGAACTGGAACTTCTGGATACGCCGGGAATCCTCTGGCCGAAATTTGAAGATCAGGCAGTCGGTATGCGTCTGGCATTTATCGGTTCGATCAATGATGAAATTTTACAGACGGAAGAGCTGGCTTTTGAACTGATTCGCTTTTTAAAGGAGACTTATCCGGCACAGCTTGCAGAACGCTACGGAATCGATACGGAAGCAGAGCCGCTTGTGATCATGGACAGAATCTGTGAAAAACGTAAATGCTACAAAAAGGGAATGGAGCCGGATTATTATAAAGTGTCGGGGCTTTTATTGGATGAGTTTAGAAGCGGTGCGATTGGGAAAATGACACTTGAATTTCCTATGGAATAACTTTAATATAGAAGTAGGATATAAAGAAAAATCTGCAGGAGAACATTATGACAGAAGAATTGGAAGAAATCAATCTGAATGATGAGGAAGAGAATCATCAGAAGCCTGATTATAAAAAACGCCGCAGAGAGCAGAAGGAAAGCAAGGTAACTTTAAAACAGGAGATCTTGCAGACGAGCATCTATCTGCTGATCGTATTATGCCTGACATTTCTGATTGTGAATTATGTGGGGCAACGTACGAGAGTAAAGGGAGAAAGTATGCTTCCGACCTTGCAGCACGGGGATAATCTGATCGTGGATAAACTGACCTATCGTTTTTCCGATCCGAAGCGGTTTGACATTATCGTCTTTCCGCATATCGAACCCAATGGAACAAAGAGTTACTATATCAAACGTATCATCGGTTTACCGGGTGAAACGGTGCGGATGGATACGGACGGTACCATCTACATAAACGGTGCGGTTTTGGAAGAGGACTATGGAGAAAAAGTAGTCAGCAATCCCGG
Organism: Lachnospiraceae bacterium; assembly: GCA_051888775.1. Taxonomy (GTDB): domain Bacteria; phylum Bacillota; class Clostridia; order Lachnospirales; family Lachnospiraceae; genus JBJFCE01. The sequence continues at coordinate 3,664 of JBJFCE010000031.1, forward strand.
AAGAGCATATACAGAGATCACACTTGGAGAGGATGAGTACTTTGTGCTGGGCGATAACCGGGACAACAGCTCAGACAGCCGGGATCCGTCGGTGGGAAATATTCACAGAGATGATATTGTCGGGAAGGCATGGCTCAGAATCTGGCCGCTTTCAAGCTTTGGGTTCTTAAAGCATCAGTAAAAGGAAGGCAGAAAAATGGCACAAAAGATTCAGGAAATAAAGGCACAGTATCAGGCAGCTTCCGTAAAAGAGCTGCCTGATTTTATCGATACATACAAAACAGATGAAAGAACCGGAGTCCAAAGTCTGGTAGAAAAAGCCCGAAAAGCACTGGAGGCGCTGGAAAAGGAAAAAGAGCGCATTGAGGGCATGAAGGTATATGAGCATCAATATGAAAAGTACGGCTATATCTGCGGGATTGATGAAGTGGGCAGAGGACCGCTTGCCGGTCCTGTTGTTGCAGGCGCGGTGATTTTACCGAAGGACTGCGACCTATTGTATCTGAACGATTCCAAGCAGCTGAGTGCAAAGAAGCGTGAGGAGCTGTATCCGCAGATCATGGAACAGGCAGTTGCGGTAGGACTTGGATTTGTAGGACCGGAGCGGATCGATGAAATCAATATTTTACAGGCAACCTATGAAGCGATGCGTCAGGCTATTCAGAATCTGTCCGTAAAGCCCGATATATTATTAAATGACGCAGTAACAATTCCGGGTGTTGAAATACGGCAGGTACCCATTATAAAAGGAGATGCCAAGAGCATTTCCATCGCGGCTGCAAGCATTGTGGCAAAGGTCACGAGGGACCGTCTGATGGTACAGTATGATGAATTGTATCCGGAGTATGGGTTTGCTTCGAATATGGGCTATGGTGCATCAAAACATATTGAAGCACTGAAACAATACGGGGCAACACCGATCCACAGAAAGTCGTTTATCAAGAATTTTATTTAAATGACTGATAACGGATGCACTGTTAAGAATAAAAAGAGAAAAGTATCGGATGTGTTGCGTTACAGACGCAGGAAAGGGACCGTATGGGAGTCAATCTTTCGGATATGTTTTACAAAGATCAATATCATACCGGAATGCAGACCAATACGGCTGCGGGTACGCCTTCTGCCTCATCGGACAGTGTGTCCGGGGAAATCGGCAGTCCGTTAGCGTTACAGCCGGGACAGCAATTCCGGGGGACAGTTGTAGCAGTGGATGGGGATTATGTGTCTATCCGGACACAGGATGATCAGGTGTTTCGTGCACGTCTTGAAAACGGTGTTAATCTGACAAACGGTATGAGCCTCAGTTTTGAAGTGAAGGGAATACAGAATGGTCAGATATCATTGACTCCGCTTTACTCCAATCTGGATCAGGCTTCCAGCGTTTATAAAGCATTGCAGATGGCAGAACTGCCGGTTTCGGAGAACAGTGTGCAGATGGTCAATGAGATGATGAATCAGGGCATGAGCATAGATAAGCAGTCTTTGCAGAATATGTTTCATCTGACCGGTCAGTTTAATACGACGAATGCTGCAACGATTGTTCAGATGAAGCAATTACAGTTGCCTGTTTCGGAACAAAATATCGAACAATTTGAAAGTTATCGCAATAATACGGCACAGATTCTGGACGGTTACCGTGAGATCGGCACACAGGTAACAGAACTGATGCAGGGCATGGCTGATCAGGGAGACTTTGAAGCACTCGGAAGACTGTTTACACAAGTGATGAAGGCTGTCTCGGAAAATGGATTGTTGCAGCGAAGTCCGGGAGAAAATGCACAGTCCACAGATTCAGTACAGGCAGGAATGCAACAGTCCGGGGAGGCTGCCGTAACGGACGAGCTGTTGCCCGAAAGCCAAAAGACCTTCATGGAAGGAATGGCGCAGACGGGAAAAGAAATTGTTATGGAAGCAGCCGTACAAAACGGAATGCTTGACGATATGGAAGAGGCGGTACAAAACGGGAAGTCTGCCGATATGGAAGAAGTGGTACAAAACGGGAAGTCCGTCGATATGGAAAAGACGGCGGATACTGCTTCCGGAAAATGGACACAGCAAGAAATACGGGAAGAGCCTGCGGTACAGGGAACAGACAGAGCGTCACTTGCCAAAGGTGCGGATACTATGGGAAAGGCATTGGAGGTGCTGGAAGAAGCATTTCGCAGAACAGGCGAAAATGATTTTGTGACCGAAAATGCAGAACGCGATACATTTGCACAGAATTTGCAGAATATAAGGAAGTCGCAGCCTTTGTCTGAAACATGGTTCAGAGAATTTCTGGACTCGTTGTCCGCAACGACGGCAGGCAAAAGTGGTGCAGAACAGGCAGCGATTTATCAGGAGGCAGGGCAGGTTTTGTCGCGGCTGCTGCAACGACCGGAATTTGAAAATCGGATGCAGGATCTGTTAACCAGAAACTGGCTGTTAAAACCGCAGGAGGTTGCACAGAAAGATCAGATACAGGCTTTATATGAGAAAGTGCTCAGGCAGACAGAAAATCTGAAAGCGGTTTTGAATGATGCAGGAAAAAATGATTCGGCTGCGATGAAAAGTGTTCAGAATCTAAGCCGGAATGTTGAATTTTTAAATGAACTGAATCATAATTTTTCACTTGTGCAACTGCCGCTTAAAATGAGTGAGCAAAAAGCGCACGGTGACCTGTATGTCTATACAAACAAAAGAAATTTTGCATCGGACAAAGGTGCGGTAACGGCGTTGCTGCATCTGGCAATGGACCATCTGGGGGACATGGATATCTATGTTGCGATGCAGAACCGGAAGGTCAGTACGAAATTTTATCTTGAAAGTGATGAGATCATTTCGTTTTTGGAAGAACATATGGCAGAGCTTGACCGCAGACTGGCGCAGAAGGGATATGATATGCACAGTGAACTTCTGCAAAAGGATCATAAAGATTCGGGAAACGTATTTGAGCAGATGCTTACGGACAGTAAGAGTGGGGGACGTACACCGCTTGTCATGGTGAGCAGACAATCCTTTGATGCAAGGGCATAACGGCCGGAGAGGATTATAATAGATGAAGGGATCGGCAGAAGAAAAAAACGGTAAGAAAATAAAGACAGCCATTGCACTGGAATATGATCCGCAGGATGCTGCACCGAAGATTGTAGCAACCGGAAAAGGTATTGTGGCAGAGAAAATTTTGGAAAAGGCGAAGGAAGCGGATGTTCCGATCCATGAGGATTCCAAGCTGGCAGATACCTTGTCCAAGCTGGAGATCGGCGAGATGATTCCGCCGGAGCTGTATGAGGTTGTGGCGCAGATCCTTGTGTTTGTCGATGCCATGGATAAAATCAAAGCGAAAATGGAAAAAAGCGGCAGGAGCTAGAAAAAGATAGGTATCCGGAGAGCTGTATGTTTGGGGGAACATGCAGGGTATGAGGAGATACCATGAATAACAGAAAAACAGGAACAGAGAAAGAACAACTGGCAGCGGAATTTCTTAAACGCCACGGCGTTTGTATTGTGACGCAGAATTACCGGACTGCTTGCGGAGAGATCGATCTGATCGGGATCAAGGAGCAGACGTTGATATTTTTTGAAGTAAAATATCGGAGCTCCGACCGCTTCGGATTTCCGCAGGAAGCGGTCGATCTGCGGAAACAGAAAACGATCAGTCTGGTTTCTGTACAGTATCTTAGGGAGAGAAAAGGGACTCTTCCGGATTTTCGGTCGGTTCGGTATGATGTGATTTCTATCATGTGCAATCATATCACGTGGCTTCCGGCTGCATTTACATATTGTGGAAAAGGGTGGAATTGGTAAAATGGAATGGATCAGAAAGAAATCGCAGGCAGGCGGGATACAGGTGGCGGAATGTCCGGTAAAGGGAACCGCTTTTCCGTATCTGCAATTTCCGAGGCTTTCGCAAACAGGCTTGGTCACACATTTATTTACAACGAGAGCAGGGGGCGTTAGTACCGGAAAATTTGAAAGTCTGAATCTGAGTTTTTCCAGAGGAGACGATCCGGAAGCGGTTATGGAAAATTATAATCGTGTTGCCACGGCAATGGGAGGCTGTACTTCCGATATGGTGTGCACGGATCAGACCCATACGACCAATATACGCCTTGTGACCGGACAGGACCGTGGGAAGGGTGTAACAAGAAAGCGGGATTATCAGAATATTGACGGGTTGATCACGGATGAACCCGGTATCATTTTATGTGCTTTTTTTGCTGATTGTGTACCGATCTATGCAGTGGACCCGGTTCATAAAGCAATCGGACTGGCACATTCCGGATGGCGGGGAACCGTTTCCTTTATGGGGCAAAAGCTGTTGGAGCACATGCATGATGCATTCGGGACAAGCCCGGATCAGTGCATTACTGCGATCGGACCGTCTATCTGCAGGGAGTGCTATGAGGTTGATAAAGATGTGGCAGATGCATTTTGTCAGGCATTCGGACAGCCTGTGGGAGAGTCCCTGCGGGAAGCGGAAGAAAAGCAGTTGATCCTGTATCGGAAGCAGAATGGGAAATATCAGCTTGATTTATGGAGAGCAAATGAACTGGTGCTTTTGATGTCCGGGGTAGCAAAGGAGCGGATCTGTATTACGGATATTTGTACCTGCTGTAATCCCGATCGGTTGTTTTCGCATCGGGCAAGTCACGGTGAACGGGGAAATCTTGGGGCATTTTTGAAATTAAATTCTGATACGGATAAATAAGGGGAATATACAGATGAAGTCTATGATTGTAAAGAAAATGGTCAGCATTGTTATGATGATCATGTTGCTTATATTAGCAGTCATTGTCATAATTCAGATACACAAAAGTCAGAAGGACATGGATGAAGAGGCTTATACACTTTTTGAACAGGTAGAACAGATTCTTGCAAAGAACACTGAGGAAGAAAAAAGTGTCATAGAGGAATACAATCAGTTATGCTTAAATTATGCAGATGCAGTAGCATATATTTTGAGTGAGGATCCTGCGATCATGGATGATATCGATGAACTGAAAAAGATTGCAGGATATCTTCAGATTGATGAGATCCACATCTTTGATCAGAACGGTGAGATTGTGAGGGGTACACAACCTGAATATTACGGACTGACAGTTTACAGCGGAGAGCAGATCAGTTTCTTTGCACAGATGCTTGAGGATAAGAGTCTGCGGCTCTGCCAGGAGGTGACGCCCAATACGGCAGAAGCAAAGGAAATGCAGTATGCGGCAGTATGGAGCGAGGACGGTGAATTTATTGTCCAGGTAGGAATCACCCCATACAGAGTATTGGAAGTGATCAGTAAAAATCAGCTTTCTTATATTTTCTCACTTCTTACAACAGAGAATGGCGCAACGTTATATGCCATTGATCTTAATACGGAGGAGATTTTGGGGTCTACCGATGAGCGTATGCTCGGAGCCAATCTCATGGATCTGGGTATCAGCATGGAGCAGGCAGAAGGCAGGAAAAGCGGTTTTCATGCGCGGATTAAGGGAGAAAACAGTTATTGCGTTGCTACGGTCTATCAATCGGTACTGTTGTTGCGAGTCTGCCCGAACCGGATTTTATATCAGGATCTGTTGAAGGATACATTAATGGTGGCAATATGCCTTACCGTGATTGCCATATTTATGGTATTTATCATGGTACAGTATCTTAACAAGTATATTATACAGGGGATTTATGATATCAATCAAAAACTGACGGTGATTACCGAAGGAAAACTGGATGAAAGCGTGGATGTGCATACGACTCCGGAGTTTGAACAATTGAGTCATTATATCAATGAGATGATAAAAAGCATTCTCAGTACCACGGATAAGATGTCATATGTACTTGATCATGCGATGCTGGTGATGGGCGTATATGAATATAATTCTAAAATGCGGGCAGTACGTACGACCAAACAGATCAAAAACATTTTATGTCTTGATGATCAGGAAGCAGACAGATTATTTGCAGACCATGAGCAGTTTGAAAGTTATATAGAAAGAATGAAGAAAAATCCGGTCAAAGGTTTTGAAAACATATATCAAACAGAAGAATCGGAAGAACGGTATATCAGAATAGAATCATTTCGTAAAGACGAAAATTATCTGGGAATTCTGATGGATGTTACAGAAAGTGTCCTACGAAGCAGAAAACTTGAAAAGGAGCGGAATATTGATTCTCTGACCGGAATTTATAACAGAAGAGGCTTGGAAGAAAATCTTGAAGAACTGCTTGAACAGGATGTGGATTTGAAATACAGTGCATTGGTTATGCTGGATGCGGACGGTTTAAAACAGATCAACGATCTCTATGGTCACAAAGCAGGTGACAGATATTTATGTGAGATAGCGAAGATCATGAAGGATATCCGACCAGAACAGAGTATTATCGCAAGACAGGGCGGGGATGAATTTGTTCTCTTTTATTATGGATGTGAAACCGAAGAAGAACTTTTGGGATACATTCATGAATTGGGTTTAAAAAGAGACAGGACGACGTTTATGCCGGATGAGGAGCAGTCTTTACCGGTCCGTTATTCATTCGGATATGTTTTATGCCATGATACGCAAAAGGATTATTCAGGGTTGATTCTTGAAGCTGACCGGAAAATGTATGAGGAAAAGCTCAGCAGAAAACAGCGAATGCAGTACATACAGGCAAGCTTGCAGCGCAATGAGATTGTGAATGCGGCAGAGTGAAAAACGGGGCACAGATCCGAACGGATGGATCCGTGCCCTGTTATCTTAATAAAATCTTTCGAATTTCCATGCTTTTTTCTTCATGTTTTCATGTTTCAATATGATCATAAACATCAAGTTCATAGAATAGTCGTTTGCAAACCTCAGTCAACAGGACGAAACGGTTGTCCACAGACCTGTCTGCCGAGGGTACGCTTTCGCTACACTTCGTCCGTAACGGTACATAAGGTGCCAAAGTACGGCACCTAAGTACCGACGGACTCACAGTACCCTCGGCTGACAGGTCTGTGGGCAACCGTTTCGTTCTGCTGACTGAGGTTTGCAAACGACTATTCAAAGGAACATGAAAGGAGGAGGAAACTGTGGAGTCGGATAAGAAATACGAAAATAAAAGAAACCGGTATAGAGGGAAAAAAGATGAACCGAATCTTAATATGTGATGATGAAAAAGAAATTGTAGATGCGATTGAAATTTATCTGCGTCAGGAAGGCTATGATACCTTGCGGGCAGCGGACGGAGCCGAGGCAGTGGAGATGGCAGCAAAATACGAAATCCAGCTGATCATCATGGATGTTATGATGCCGAAGATGAACGGCATCAGGGCAATGCAGAAGATCCGTGAATTTTCGGCAGTACCGATCATCATGTTGTCGGCAAAATCCGAGGATGTGGATAAGATCGCAGGCTTAACCTATGGAGCGGATGACTATGTGACAAAGCCGTTTAGTCCCATGGAACTGATGGCGCGTGTGAGGTCTCAGATCAGACGGTATACCATGCTTGGGAGTAAGCCGGAAAAGGAACAGGAAGGACGGTTGAGAAACGGCGGACTGGAACTGGACGACGAAAAAAAGCAGGTATTTGTGGACGGAGAAGAAATACGGCTGACACCGATGGAATTTTCCATCTTAAAGCTGTTAATGGAAAATCTCGGTATCGTTTTTTCGGCTAATAGGATATATGAGGCAGTTTGGAAGGAAGAAGCACTGGCGGCAGACAATACGGTAGCAGTGCATATCCGTCATCTGCGGGAAAAGATCGAGATCAATCCCAAGGAGCCGCGTTATATCAAGGTAGTCTGGGGTGTCGGTTATAAGATGGAAAAGCAGTCCCAGCCGTCATAAGGTGTGACAAACCATAGGTATTTCGTATAAGGGAGAGAAATTATGAGAATATGGAAGAAGAAAACAGAAGTACCTGGATTAACTGAATTACCGGAACAGGAACAGCAGGAAAAAGCAGAAGCAACTGATGAGAAACAAATAACTGATAAGAAACAAACAGCCGATAAGAAACGCAGATCTTTTTGGAACAGCAGAATGGTACAGAATCTGATCTGTATGCTGTCACTGATCGTACTTGTGGCGGATATGACAGGAATAGTCCTGTTTGCAGATTATTATAATTTGCATGATATGGGAGATATTTTAGAATTACCTTTATTCGGAAAATACGAAGAATCGGAAGAGTTCTGGAATACATTTGTAAACGAAGCAGAGACGAGGATCGTGGTAGAAAAAGCAAAACAGATGTATCAGGATCTGAATATCGCAGGAAATAATGGAATGACCATGGTTGATCTGGGGTATTTGGATCATTTGGAGTATGGGGAGGAATTGACAGGAATTACTTATTATCTGGCAGATTTAGTCGCGTGGTGGGATGATTTCTCACTCAGTAAACTTTCTGCAGAACAGTACGAAAGTATTTCAATGATCAAACAGACAGATCCCTACTATAGGGTAGAGTCAACATTTTACGGCTATCAGTATCCAAATTATGAATGCGTGATAAATGAAAGATATTATCCGGTCGGAGATGAAGACGTGAGTCTGTATGAATATGCGGATTCATTGGAGCTTTTAGCCGAATATTCAGGAAAACTGCAAAGAACGATTCAGGCTGTAAAAGAAATGAGTATCGTATATCGTACAAATCTGGAACATTACAATCTTCATGCGGCGCTGGTTGACGAAAAAAGCGGATTGACTTTTTCAAGTTTTGGGGATGTAAATGCAGAGGAATCTCTTTCGATAGCTGAGCTTCATTCGCTGTTTGAGGAAAGAGTTAAGAAAAGCGGAAGGTATCTGATCTATGAAGCAGGTTCTGAAATTAACAGTAACATCAATATCCCGTACTATCGAAATTATCTGGAGATTTCGTATTTCAAGGATCTTTTTTATCTGGAAGAAGGAGATACTCTTTATCTGTGGGTGGATGATACCTATCCGGGCGATGATGAACTCCGTGAGGGCTGGGAGTTGTACCACGAAGAAGCAGCCGTTTTGCGCAAAATGCTTTGTGCGCTTCCGATAGCACTGGTTCTGTTTCTGGTGTCCTTTATCCGCAGGATCATGCTCGAAGGCAGAGAAGGGCAGAAGGAAAGAAAAATTCGGAATTGGAAGACGGAATTTTTAATTGTTGAGTGTATTGCGGTGGGAGTCGGTATTGTTGCAATTCCGTATCCTTTCATGAATGAAGTTTCGTATTATCTGGAAGATCCCTATATTCTTTCGGGGATCTGTATCGGGGTGTGCTGTTTTCTGGCACTGATACTATCCATGAATCTGTTGTATTTCGGAATGGAACTGATACGCCGCCTGAAAGCACGGACATTTTATAAGAAGAGCCTATTATATGTATTGATTATGCTTTTTATCAGGTTTGTTCTGATGTTAAACGGCAAGATACGGTGGGCAGTAGGATATCTTGCATTCCTATTTGTCAATTTTTTTGCTGTACTGAGTGAGAGTGGTCCGCTGATTGTTTTGATGGCAATTCTTGATCTTGTAATCGGTATGATGGTATTATTATACTTTAAGGAACAAGATCAATTGCGCAGGCAGATGGAAAGTATTGCGGAAGGTAAGGATTGCGAAAAGCTGGATGAGAAACGGTTTCATCTTACAAACCGCAAAACAGCAGAAGATATTAACCGGATAGATCTTGGTATAAAAAAAGCAGTGGATATCTCGATGCGGGATGAGCGGATGAAGACGGAACTGATCACAAATGTATCCCATGATATTAAGACACCGCTGACTTCAATCATCACCTATGTGGATCTGTTGGCGAAAGAACCGCTTGAGACAGAGAACGAAAAGCAGTATGTGGAGGTTCTTACTCAAAAGGCAAACCGTTTAAAGCAACTGATTGATGATCTGATGGAAGCAAGTAAGATCAACAGCGGAAACATTGCGGTTGTATCAGAGAAGCTATGTATGGGAGAACTGATCTCTCAGATCAGTGCGGAATATGAGACCAGACTGGAAGCAAAACAGCTGCAAATCGTATACAGGCTACCGGAGGAGAATCTTTATTTTTCGGGAGATAGCCGCCATGTGTGGAGAGTCTTTTCCAATCTGTTCAGTAATCTCTGCAAATATACCATGCCGGGAACCAGAGTCTATCTGGAGGCAGACAGAACAAATCAGGGAAGTGTCTGTCTGGAGATGAAGAATATTTCGGAGCAATCCTTAAATATTTCTCCGGAGGAACTGACGGAACGGTTCGTGCGCGGAGACGAATCCCGTAATACGGAAGGAAACGGGCTTGGACTTTCGATTGCCAAGAGCCTGATGCAGGCAATGGGCGGAGAAATGAAACTGTTCATAGACGGAGATCTGTTTAAGGTCAGATTGATATTCCCGGAATAAAACTGAGGATGACAACATGGTGGAGGGACGATATATGTCATACCAGATGATACATATGGAAATTGCATATAGACTTCTTAAACAGATGCCGCAAATAGAGAATGCTGCGGAATTGATTCTGGGTTCCGTAGCCCCGGATTCCGTGCATATGAATCCGGATTATGATGTCACCATGAAGGTGAAATCTCATATGTTTGAAGGCTGCGGAAAATGGAGTGACACGCAGGATTACCGGCGCTGGAACAGCAATATTGGTAATGTCTTTCATACTGCTTTTACCGGAAGTACAGGAACAGATGTCAGAGATTTTATAATCGGATTATGCGTTCATTGTCTGACGGATTATTGGAATGATATCAGGATCTGGAGAAAGCTGCAACATGAGTATATACCGCCAATGCAATTGGAAGAGTTCAGAGCTGCATATTATCCGGAAGCACGTGGCATTGACTTATGGCTCTACCAAAACAGCAGGAATACGAAAGCAGTCATGGAAATGCTTTCAAAAGCCAAAGCGTTTGACGTAGAAGGGCTTGTCAGGAAAGAATATATTGAAGAACAGAGGAAGCACTTATTAAATGTGCAATATCATGTTGATACAGTCGATATATCCGGATATCATTTTTTGTCAGCTGACGTTATTGAAGAGTTTATCGATTTTGTCGTAAATGACATCGCAAAAACGATCAGGTCATGGCAAATAACCTGATAACAGAGTTTCACCATCACCTATCATAATATTACAATAAAAGAGGTTTATAAATCATGGTAACATTATTGCTTGCAATTATTTATCTGGCATTTATCAGTCTGGGACTACCGGACTCTCTGCTTGGTTCGGCATGGCCATCTATGTACGGCGAGCTTCAGGTGCCGATTTCTTATGCAGGTGTGATCTCGGTTGTGATCGCGCTCGGAACGGTTGTGGCCAGTCTGCTCAGTGACAGACTGACAAAGCGGGTAGGTGCCGGAGTGGTCACAGCGGTCAGTGTGGCAATGACGGCACTGGCATTATTCGGTTTTTCGACCAGTCATTCGTTTTTGATGCTGTGCCTGTGGTCAATCCCGTACGGGCTTGGTGCCGGAAGTGTAGATGCTGCGCTGAATAATTATGTCGCCTTGCATTATGCAAGCCGTCATATGAGCTGGTTGCATTGCATGTGGGGTGTCGGAACGATGATCGGACCTTATATCATGGGACATGCGCTGACAAGCGGGCAGGGCTGGAATATGGGGTATCGCAGCATTTCTGTATTGCAGCTTGGACTGACTGTCATTCTTATTTTGAGTCTGCCCCTGTGGAAGAAGAGAAAGATGACTAACGAGGAGACAGACGGACAGCAGAGCAGTACAGTATGTGAAGCGGGGCAGAAAGAATCCGGTCAGAGCATAGAAAAGAAAAAAGGGACAGAAAAGGCGCTTTCCCTAAAACAAATCTTGGCGATCAGAGGTGCAAAGGAGGTACTGATTACATTTTTCTGCTACTGTGCTTTGGAGCAGACGACCATTCTTTGGGCGAGCAGTTATATGGTATTACAGTGCGGAATCTCGGCAGAACGTGCAGCGAGTCTGGCAAGCTTGTTTTTTACGGGAATTACGGTCGGACGAGCGATCAACGGATTTCTCACCATGCGCCTGAGCGACACCTTCCTGATCAGGATGGGACAGGGTATTATCCTTGCCGGTATTATTGTCATGTTGCTGCCGTTTGGAGTAAATGTAACCTTTTGCGGTCTGATCCTGATCGGACTTGGCTGTGCGCCGATCTATCCCTGTATTATTCATTCCACACCTGTATATTTCGGCGCGGACAAATCGCAGGCGATCATCGGAGTGCAGATGGCAAGTGCCTATATCGGCACCTGCCTGGTGCCATACCTGTTCGGATTGGTCGTAAAATATATCAGCGCAGGACTTCTGCCGGCTTATTTGTTTGCATTTCTCGTACTGATGGCAGTGATGCATGAGTCGTTGATCAAGAAGACGAAATAGCAAGGAACCGGTGCTTATCAACCTGTCGGTGGCGGGCACGCTTTCGCTACACTTCGTCCGTAGCGGTACATAAGGTGCCAAAATACGGCACCTAAGTACCGACGGACTCACAGTGCCCGCCACCGACAGGTTGATAAGCACCGGTTCCATCCAGACGGCAGAATTTTCAATCGTCTGGGAATTTTGTAAAGAGAGCCCACAACAATTAGCTGCTTCAGTACCTGCCATCGACAGTCTCCGGTCCTGCGCATACTGTTCTGTCCGGCGGTCCTTGAAAAACGCCGGCACTTGGCGAGGTTCTTTTCGAGCCTAGTGACCGCTGCGCTTTTTCACGGAGTGAGAACGTGCCGCCGGACAGAACCGTATGCGCAGGACCGGAGACTGGCGATAGCAGGAACGTACCGGCGGCTGATTCCTAACTTTCCCAAATTCCCGCTTGACATCCCTTTGACGATTGTCTATAATCCAATCATACGAAAAGCTGTGAAGAGAAGAAGTACGGATATGGGGAACACACAGAAAGCTGCCGGATGATGAGAGGCGCGTGGGAAGCATATACGGAATACATCTTGGAGCTGCATGGCAGAAGGAAGCGCAAGAAAAGAAGCACCGATATGATTTGGGTAAGAAAAACGTTTCTGGTAGGTCATGACGGAAGCTGACCGTTACAGCAGGGGAGTATCGTTCATAAGACTGTACTTCATGAGCCCGCAGGTGTGAGTCTGTGGGGAAAAAAGGTGGTAACACGGGTAATAACCTCGTCCTTTTCAGGGCGGGGATTTTTTATTGTATCAGTAAATTCCGGAACTTCTGATCGGATATCCCCGCAAAGCAATGCGTAGGAAACGTGAATACGAATAAGAAAGGAAGGGTATCGAAAGACGATACCACAGGTGGAACAATGAAAGTGTATGACGAACTGGTTGCCAGAGGACTAATTGCACAGGTAACCAATGAAGACGAGATCAGAAAAATGGTCAATGAAGGAAAAGCGACCTTTTATATCGGGTTTGATCCGACCGCGGACAGCCTTCATGTAGGACATTTTATGGCTCTTTGCCTGATGAAGCGTTTACAGATGGCAGGCAATAAGCCGATCGTGCTGATCGGCGGCGGTACGGCGATGATCGGGGATCCTTCGGGGCGTTCCGATATGCGCCAGATGATGACGACAGAGACGATCAATCATAACGTAGAATGCTTTAAAAAGCAGATGAGCCGCTTTATTGACTTTTCCGACGGAAAGGCGATTCTGGCAAACAATGCGGACTGGCTGATGAATCTGAATTATATCGAAATGCTGCGTGAGGTCGGCGCATGCTTTTCCGTAAATAACATGCTGCGTGCGGAGTGTTATAAGCAGAGAATGGAAAAGGGATTGTCCTTCCTGGAATTCAATTACATGATCATGCAGAGCTACGATTTTCTGGAACTGTATAAACGTTACGGCTGTAATATGCAGTTTGGCGGTGATGATCAGTGGAGTAACATGCTCGGCGGTACCGAGCTGATCCGTAGGAAACTCGGCAAAGATGCACATGCGATGACGATCACACTGCTCTTGAATTCCGAAGGGAAGAAGATGGGTAAGACCCAGTCCGGTGCGGTATGGCTGGATCCGAATAAGACCTCACCGTTTGAATTTTACCAGTACTGGAGAAATGTTGCGGATGCGGATGTGCTTAAATGTATCCGTATGCTGACCTTCCTTCCGATTGAGGAAATCAATAAGATGGACAGCTGGGAGGGTGCACAGCTGAATACCGCAAAGGAAATCCTTGCATATGAGCTAACCAAGCTTGTTCACGGAGAGGAAGAAGCTGAGAAAGCACAGGAAGCTGCAAAAGCGTTATTTGCGGGAAGCGGCAATTCCGAGCATATGCCGACGACAGTATTGACGGATGAAGATTTTCTGAACGGTACGATCGACATCTGCGGACTGCTTGTAAAGGGTGAGATGACCAAGACCCGTTCCGAAGCGCGCCGTGCCGTAGAACAGGGCGGTGTTACCGTCAATGAGGAAAAGATCACGGATGTCAGAAAGGCATATACCAAAGAAGAACTGACCGGAACGGAACTTATCGTGAAGAAAGGCAAAAAGAGCTTCCATAAATTTACGGTATAGTGTTCGCGTAGGTAATCATTCATAGGGCGAAGCCTGTTTGTTATAAAATAATGCCGGAAGGCGCGGAATAAAACTCTGTTCCTGTACCAGTAAATAACACATCCATTTGGGATAGTAAAAAGGTTTGAACAAATTGATGTGTGTTTACGAGTGCAGGAACAGAGTTTTATTTTATATGGCAGCCCGTTATACAAAAGTGCATTCTGCAAAAACTGTTTTAATAAAAGCAGAAGATTTAAAAATCGCAAAACCTATCCGCCCAAACCGCGACTATAAAGTGAAAGCTTTCAAATGAGGTATCCATATGGACAAAAAACAGATAACAGAATATGCGGATGATTTATTGCAGACGGCGATGTATAAGGTACAGAATTTAAGTGATGCACAGGATCTGGTGCAGGAAACGATGATGGCAGCGTTGATCGCGATTGAGTGCGGAGAGATGATACACAATCCCAAAAGCTGGCTTGTCAGTGTCTTAAACCGGAAGTATTATGACTGGCTGCGGTACAAGTACCGGAAACCGACGGTAAGCATGGATGTCATTGAGGAAATTCCATGCGAGACTGACATTACATGGCGGTTAGAACGCACAGAGGAAGCACTGAATATCAGGCGGAGTCTTGCGATGCTGACAAAATCCTATCGTGAAGTACTGGTGCGCCATTATATGCACGGACAGAGTATCAAAGAGATTGCCGGTGCACTTGCTATTTCGGAGAATACCGTAAAGTCCCGTCTTTATGCAGGAAGAACGCATATGAGAAAGGAGTTTGCCATGGAGCAGTATACGAAACAAAGCTATGAACCGGAACGGCTGTTTATCAGCATCAGCGGTCAACAGGGACTGAATGACGAACCGTTTTCTATTGTAAGAAATGATGATAAAATTGCCATGAACCTCTTAATTCTGGCATACGCAAAACCGTTGACGCTTCCAGAACTTGCAGGAGCAATCGGGATATCCACAACCTATATTGAGCCGATTGTAGACAAGCTTGTGGATGCACAGTTGATAAAGCGCGTTTCGGACAGGGTTTATACAGATTTTGTGATCTTTAAAGAAGAAGACAGGACCAGAAACAATGCTTTACAGGAATCAGCTGCCCAAAAGCTGTACAGATCTATCTGGGAAATTATGGAGGAAGGCCTTTTAAAGTTGCGTGGAACAGTATATTATCAGGCACAGAGAATGGAACAGGGACAGAAGCTGGAAAGCTTTTTTGCCGTACGTACGTTATATCATGCGGTAATGGATGTGCGTGATGAGATATGCGGAGGTCAGGAGCCGTATGAACATTATCCGGACAGACCAAACGGCGGGAAATGGTATGCAATGGGAAAACACTACCGTAACGATCAGGAGCAGAATGCAAGCCGGTACCTGAAATATGAAGTTAACGGTGAATTGGTATCCGCTCTGGCGGATTATTGCGGTGTACGAAAAATGGCAATGTGCAGTTATGATACCGGGCTTGGGAAAACACATCATGGATATAACAACCTTGACTATGTGAAATATCCGATGGATGCGGAAACAGTTCTGAAAATGCTGTATGCAATCTTCTCAGGAAATGAAGACAGCCTTCCGATGATTTCCGTGCAGTGCATGGAGAATATAGAGGGGTTGTTCAAGCTGGGTTTTCTGACAAAGAACAGGCAGAGAAAAATTTTGGTGGATATTCCTGTCATTTCCATGGAAGACAGATATGCTCTGTACCGACTGAGTGAGGAGTATGACAAGAGAATCTCAGAGAAATTTTATCGGGAATTTGAGACATTGATGGAGCATCCTGTAGAAGTGCCCGGACATTTGAAATCCGTTCCGAAGTGGCAAAGATACATGTGGTGCGCCAGCCAATTCCCTATGAGAGTGATCTGTAAGGCAATGGAAGAAGGCTTGTTCTTAAAAAATGCACAGACCCTTGCACCGGCGGTTTTCCTTGCAGTAGAAAAATAGCCTGCGACAGGACCGGAAGAAAAAAATCCCTGTTCCCACACAAAAATATATTCATTTGCGACAGCATTAGGAACGTGAGCCGAGCAAATGAATATATTTTTGTGTGGAAACAGGGATTTTTTTCTTCCGGTCCTGTCCCTAATTTAAGCAAAATCAAAATCTTTTCTTTCGTTATACAGATGCAGGATCTTCTGGATTTTTTCTGTCGGTGTCAGAACATTGGTCATCGAGATATCGTGGTTCATAAAGTCGATGATGGAAGCAACGAATTTACTCATATCTGCTTCGATATAATAAGGGCGTTCCAAAAGCTCCGGCAGACGGTAGTTTAGGTTCGTTGTGATGACCTTGTCAAAATAGCATCGTTCATAAGCTTTATCAAAGGCATCCAGACCGTTGGTGAACAGACCATAGGTACAGCAGATGTAGACACGGTTTGCATGACGTTCTTTCAGCTGTCTTGCAGTATCGATCATGCTTTCTCCGGAACTGATCATATCGTCGATGATGATGACGTCCTTGCCGTCGATATTATCACCGAGGAATTCATGGGCAACAATCGGATTCTTGCCGTTTACGATCGTAGAGTAGTCACGACGCTTGTAGAACATACCGGTATCGACACCGAGAACGGAAGCTAAGTAAATGGCACGATTCAGCGCGCCCTCATCCGGACTGATGACAACGGTATGATCCTTATCGATGATCATATCCCTTTCGCTTCTTAATAAAGCTCTTGCGAACTGGTAATTCGGGCTGAAGTTATCAAATCCGTTTAACGGTGTGGCATTCATGACACGCGGATCATGTGCATCAAAGGTGATGAAATTGGAAATGCCCATATCGGCAAGCTCTTCCAGTGCATAAGCACAGTCTAAAGATTCGCGGCCGCTTCTTTTATGCTGGCGTCCTTCATACATAAAGGGCATGATGACATTGATGCGGTGTGCTTTTCCGTTTGCGGCTGCAATGATTCTCTTCAAATCCTGATAATGATCGTCGGGAGACATATGATTGGTATAGCCGTTCATGGAATAGGTGATAGAATAATTGGTTACATCACAAAGAATGAACAGATCCTTACCACGGATGGATTCGCCGATGACGGCTTTTCCCTCGCCGCTTCCGAAACGGGGGCAGGAGACATCCAACAGGTACGAGGCTTCCGCATAACCGCGGAGTGCAGGATCTGTTTTATGAATATTATTAATGGTTTTACGATAGTCTACAAGGTATGCATCAATCCGCTGCCCGAGTGATTTTGCGCCCTGCATGGCGATCAGCTTGAGCGGAGCGACAGGAAGTGCATTTTCCAGTTCCAGTAAATTAGGCATGGTATCCTCCTCATATGCAAGTCTAAACACTTAATTTATAACATTCTGCTAGTGACACGTCAAGGAATTTCTAGTAAAATAAGAACAATGGGAGAGAATAATCAGTATGACAGAACATAAAATCAAAATCGTAGAAAAAAACAGTATTGCACAGGAACTTGGCGTTGAGCCGGGAGATGTGCTGCTTCAGATAAACGGAAAAACAATTGAAGACATTTTTGATTATCAATACCTGATCCGGGATGAATATATCGAAGTTCTGATCCGTAAGCAGGATGGGGAAGAATGGCTTTTGGAGATTGACAAGGAGTATGATGAGGATCTGGGAGTGGAATTTGAGAACGGACTGATGGATGATTACAGATCCTGCCATAATAAGTGCATTTTCTGCTTTATTGACCAGATGCCAAAAGGGATGAGGGATACCTTGTATTTTAAAGATGATGATTCCCGGTTGTCCTTTTTACAGGGAAATTATGTGACACTTACGAATATGTCCGAGCATGATATCGAGAGGATTATTCGTTATCACTTATCACCGATCAATATCTCATTTCAGACGATGAATCCGCAGCTTCGCTGCAGGATGCTCAATAACCGTTTCGCAGGAGATGCGTTGAAAAAGGTGGACAGACTCTATGAGGGCGGTATCCATATGAACGGTCAGATTGTGTTATGTAAGGGTGTCAATGACGGTGCAGAGCTGGATTACAGTATTCGCGAACTGACAAAATATATCCCCCAATTGGAGAGTGTATCAGTTGTTCCGGTCGGATTATCCAAGTATCGTGAAGGCTTATATCCGCTGGAACCGTTTACAAAAGAAGATGCCAAAGAAGTCCTGTCACTGATTCACGGCTGGCAGGAAAAAATTTATGCACAGCACGGCATTCATTTTATTCATGCATCGGACGAATGGTATATTCTGGCGCAGGAGGAGCTTCCGGAGGAAGAACGCTATGACGGCTATCTGCAACTGGAAAACGGTGTCGGCATGGTGCGCCTGATGCTGACAGAGTTTAAAGAAGCATATGAAAGATTGGCACAGGTTGTTGCAGACGGGGAAGTGACACTGACAAAACCGCTTACCATGTCCATGGCAACCGGGCATCTGGCCTATGCTTACATCCGCCGGATGGCAGAGCAGATGAAGACATTATTTCCGCTTTTAAAAATTCACGTATATGATATCCGGAATGATTTTTTTGGTGAGATGATCACTGTATCCGGACTGTTGACCGGACAGGATCTGATCGCACAACTTCGGGAACAAGAGCTTGGAGAGGTTCTCTTTTTGCCGGAGAATATCCTGCGGAGCGGAGAGGATGTGTTCCTGGATGATGTGACTGTTGCAGAGCTTGAAACCGCTTTACAAGTTTCCGTGGATATTGTAAAATCAAGCGGGCAGGACTTTGTGGATGCGGTGATCGGGTATCTGGAATAATAGGGGAATAAGATGCTTCGTCAGGTGTTCTTTCCGGCAGGTATGCGGTCTTACCTGTTCGGCACGCTTTCGCTCCGTTTCAAACGTAGCGGTACTAAGCTCGAAATCCAGAAAGGCAGGCTGGGGAGCACGGTATGACTAAGTGAGGCCCTTTGAGGACGTCGGTACTTAGCGAGGTCCTTTCGAGCTTAGTACCGCTACGTCCGAAACGGAGCGAGAGCGTGCCTCACTTAGTCATACCGTGCTCCCCAGCCGGAACGTTGCGTTTAGAACGTTGCGCCGTATCTGAAGCAAACCTGAATTAAGGAGAATAACATGAGCAAGAAAAGAAAGCCGATCGTGGCTGTAGTCGGCAGACCAAACGTCGGCAAATCTACACTGTTTAATACATTGGCAGGAGAACAGATCTCCATCGTCAAAGATACACCGGGCATTACGAGAGACCGTATTTATGCGGATATCACATGGCTGGAGCATCAGTTTACCCTGATTGATACGGGCGGTATTGAACCGGACAGCGGGGATGTCATTCTGTCGCAGATGCGGGAACAGGCACAGATCGCAATCGATACGGCGGATGTGATCATTTTTCTTGTGGATGTCAAGCAGGGACTTGTGGATTCCGATTCCAAGGTTGCAGATATGCTTCGCCGTGCTAAGAAGCCGGTGCTTTTGGTTGTCAATAAGGTGGACAGCTTCCAGAAAATGATGGCGGATGTATATGAGTTTTACAATCTCGGTATGGGCGATCCGATTCCGATTTCTGCGGCGAACCGTCTCGGTATCGGGGATATGCTCGATGAGGTTATTGCACATTTTAAAGAGGATGATTTTGACGAGACGGAGGACGACAGACCGAAGGTAGCGATCGTCGGAAAGCCGAATGTCGGAAAGTCTTCACTGGTCAATAAGATGATTGGTGAAAATCGCGTGATCGTTTCCGATATTGCAGGAACCACAAGGGATGCGATCGATACGGAAGTCACACATAACGGAAAAGAATACGTTTTTATCGATACTGCGGGACTGCGCAGAAAGAATAAGATTAAAGAAGAACTGGAGCGCTTTATGATCATCCGTACCGTCAGTGCAGTGGACAGGGCAGATGTCGTATGTCTGCTGATCGATGCGGCTGAAGGGGTAACGGAGCAGGATGCGAAGATTGCCGGAATCGCACATGAACGCGGCAAGGGTATGATCATTGTCGTCAATAAATGGGATCTTGTGGAAAAGGATGATAAGACGATTTATCGCTTTACGGAAAAGGTGAGACAGACCCTTTCCTTTATGCCGTATGCGGAGATCCTTTTCATCTCGGCAAAGACAGGGCAGCGTATCGGAAAGCTGTATGATATGATTGATGCGGTGATTGAAAATCATGCCATGCGTGTGCAGACCGGTGTGTTAAATGAGATCATGACGGAAGCGGTAGCGATGCAGCAGCCGCCTTCCGATAAAGGAAAGAGACTGCGTCTGTATTATATTACACAGGCATCGGTAAAGCCGCCGACTTTTGTGATTTTTGTAAATGACAAGGAATTGATGCATTTTTCTTATACAAGATATATTGAAAATAAAATCAGGGATGCCTTTGGTTTTCAGGGCACACCTCTGAAATTTATCATAAGAGAACGAAAGGACAAGGACGCATAATGGTTCGCATTTATTGTTTATTGATCGGGTATGTATTTGGTCTGTTTCAGACCGCATATATTTACGGAAAGGCACATGGTATTGATATCAGGGAGCACGGCAGCGGTAATGCGGGAACGACCAATGCGCTTCGTGTACTTGGCAGAAAGGCCGGCTTGATCGTATTTGCGGGAGATACGATCAAATGTATTCTGGCAGTTGTAGTGACCGGATTATTATTTGATAAGTCCCATCCGGATATGATCTACCTGTTAAAGATCTATGCAGCGGCAGGCGCGATTCTGGGACATAACTTTCCGTTTTATCTGAACTTTAAAGGTGGCAAGGGAATTGCGGCAACGGCGGGTATGGTACTTGCGTTTCACGGCTATATGATTCCTCTTGAGGTAGTACTGTTTTTCAGTGTGTTCTTTATTACGCATTATGTATCGCTTGGTTCGCTTCTGGTCTATGTCGGTTTTATGGTACAGCTTGTCGTTATGGGACAGCTTGGGGTGTTTGGCATGAGTCAGCCGATATTACTTGAAATGTATGCAGTCGGAGCGTTTCTGACAATTATGGCATTTGTGAAGCACAGATCCAATATCGTGCGTCTGCTTCACGGAGAAGAAAGAAAAACATATTTAAGTAAGAAAAATAAAGAATAATGCGAATGCCCATGAAAAGGTATAAACAAAACTGGGCAGGAACGGAGGAATCTAAAACATGGCAGAGATCGGAATTATAGGAGCAGGAAGCTGGGGAATTGCACTTTCCGTGTTATTACATAATAATGGACATCATGTGACGATATGGTCGGCAATCGGTGACGAAATTGATATGCTTAACAGAGAACACGAGCATAAGGATAAGCTTCCGGGTGTTAAATTATCTCAGGATATGGTGTTTACAAAGGAACTGAAAGAAGCGGTAAGCGGGAAAGATCTGCTGGTATTGGCAGTTCCGTCGCCTTTTACGAGAAGTACTTCAAAGCAGTTAAAGGATGTTGTGGCAGACGGACAGATCATCGTAAATGTGGCGAAGGGTGTGGAAGAAACTACACTCATGACACTTTCCGAGATTATTGAAGAAGAAGTACCTCAGGCAGAGGTTGCGGTATTGTCCGGTCCTTCTCATGCGGAAGAAGTCGGAAGAGGGATTCCGACCACCATTGTTGTTGGTGCAGAAAAAAAGAAAACGGCAGAATATATCCAGAATATTTTTATGAGTGAGGTTTTCCGTGTTTATATCAGTCCCGATGTCCTTGGAATTGAGCTTGGTGCAGCATTAAAGAATGTAGTTGCACTGGCTGCCGGTATTGCGGACGGACTCGGATACGGAGACAATACAAAGGCAGCACTCATTACAAGAGGAATTGCGGAAATTGCAAGACTGGGCACAGCAATGGGCGGAAAAGCAGAGACGTTTTACGGTCTGTCCGGTATTGGCGACCTGATTGTAACCTGCGCTTCCATGCATTCCAGAAACCGCAGAGCCGGAATCCTGATCGGACAGGGATATACGATGGATCAGGCAATGGCTGAAGTAAAGATGGTTGTTGAGGGTGTATATTCTGCCAAGGCTGCCATGGGACTTGCGAAAAAATATGATGTGCAGCTGCCGATCATTGAGCAGGTCAACCGGATTTTGTTTGAGGATAAACCAGCAAAGGAAGCAGTCGGAGAACTGATGTTACGTGACAAGAAAATTGAGAATCCGTTACTACCGTTTGAAGAATAAAAGCAAGAATTACGGAAGAAAGAACTAGCCACAGATGAAAGAATATACGAACCGATGAAGGGTGGAGGAAGAACAATGGATTGTACCTGCTGTAGATGCGGAAAGAGTTTCGATTATGAGAAATATTACGGAATCTGTCCAAAATGTGCGGCATATAACAGACAACCCGGAACAGAACAGGATAACTTTGATGTGGATGGGGATTTTTCTGCGAAGTTTGAGGTAGAAGATGATTCCTGTGAAAAACTGCATAAACAATATGACAGTGCATCTGCACACCGGCCGCATGAACAGCATATGGAGTACCACAGAACCTATGATACAAAACCGGTATCCCAACAGCCGTGTGCTAAAGCGCAGCCTAAAAAAGGCGTAGGGAAAGGATTCGTGATCTTTTTTCTTATCTGCGCCGTTTTGATTTTCGCTATTTGTATTTATATGGTATATCGTGTCAAAATCAATCAAAAGCTTGGAATCGGTGCAAAAGATGCGTCTCCTGTGATAGAGGAAGTTTCTTTTATCAATCATGATGATATTACGATAAGCGTGGAGGAAGTGCTGATACTTGGAGAAAGTATGGATTTTTCGTTTGTACCTCCGTTTGAAAAGCTAATTGCGGTACATATTGATGTGACCAGTAACGGCAGTGAAGATGCAGGAAGATTCCGAGCACCGCTCATTGCATGTGACGGTATTTATCGAAAGAACTTATCGGAATATGACGTTGAGCATGAGGTACTTGGGGAAATGAACGGTGTAGCAATTACCGAAGAAGAAGTTCTTTCTGAATATTCCTATATGTATACTTCAGGCAACGGATATTTCTTCTATTTGGTACCGGAAGATGCTGCATCGGTTACAGTTGTATTTACGGAAACAGAAGATGAGGATTCGGATACTGTAGTAAAGCAGTACTGGATACAGCCTTCCATCCGTGAGATCACAAAAAATGAAGGAACGGAACAGATACAGGAGGGAGTATAAATGAAAAAAGTCAAAATTGTGAAATGGATTTTTATCGTTTATGCACTGATGTTTGTATTGCAGTTTATTCCGGTTCTCTTTTTCCAAATAAGAGATTCTTTCGATAAGATAGAGTATGCTACTTCCGATGATATGGAATTAAGTAATATCAATTGCAATCAAATCGGGCAGGAATATCGGGGATATGTTGCAAAAGACGGTTTTGTCCTTTATGAGATTACGGCGTCGATAACGAACCATTCAGACGCCGAGTATATGATTACAAGCGGTTTTACTTATCGTTCGGATGGGACTTTTGATAATGGGTTTAAGGGCGGTACTTATTCTCAGACAACCAATGTGTATGATATGGAGGAATGTACGGTTATCTATACCAATTGTCCAGAATACAATTCCGACTTTGGCTACAGTGCAGTAACGGTGATTCCGGGAGGTTGCACAATCACACACAGGGATATTGTAGAGGTGCCACAGGAAGCGACGCATATCAACTTGAATACAATCTATCTTGAGCAGAACGATATGCTGCTTGAACCATAATTTAGAACAGGAAAATTGATAAATGTTGTTACGATGAAACGGGTAAGGGCGAAACTCTGTCAGCCGGATGGAAGGGGTATCCACAGATCTGTCAGCCGCAGGCACGCTTTCGCTACACTTCGTCCGTAACGGTACATAAGGTGCCAAAATACGGCACCTAAGTACCGACGGACTCACAGTACCTGCGGCTGACAGATCTGTGGATACCCCTTCCATCCGGTTGGCAAGGTTGGCAATAATCTATATTATAATGGAAAGAGGAGAACATATGAAAAAGAAAGTGACAGTGATTATGTTGCTGTTGGCAATGTTTGTTTTGGGTATGGCAACAGCTTGCGGAAAGAAAGATGAGCCGGCAGAAACGCCGGTCACTTCAAATGAGGGTAATACGGAAGAAGAACAGTCAGGTATGCAGGATGCGGAAAATAGTGTCGGTCAGGATTCGGATGAACTGCAAGAGGATATTTTGACAGATGAGAATCTTCCTGACGATACGGTTAATGAAACAGATGCTACGGACAGTGAAGATAACGGAATGGTGAAAGAGTATACACTGCAGTTTTATCAGTATGGTGAATATCTGAATACTGCCGGTTTACAAATGACGGACACAGAATTCAGATTGATCAATCCTGAGACAGAAGAAATACAAGAAGTGTATTCCTATACGCTTCTGTCAGACAGCCTGATTGCTTTGTACGTGGAAGAGGCGCAGGCGTATACGATCTGTTATTATAAAATCAGCGGATTTGATTATACGTTAAACATTCTTGGTGCAACTGCGGAGGCGCTTCTTGGAACTTATCAGGTTAATTATGTGGATCAGAATGCGACCGCAACAATTGATTTTTCGATTGACGGAACTGCGGTAGAAAGTAATCAGGTAAGTGCGGACGGTTATGAAATGAACAGTCCTTATGAGTTTTTCTATTGCTGGTATGCTGCCGATGACACATCCTTATTTATGTTTGTATGTCTGGATAACGGCTATTATGCATATACGGTAGAAATGGCAGAGGATGGAACGCTGAATTTGCTTGAAAGCGGTGCCTATACCTATGATTTATAACAGCAATAACAGCAGATCAGAATATGCAAAGATGAGTAAATAAAAAGCGGGATTCCTTTTCAAGCGTTTCAGGGAATGAATGAAACATCTGGAAAGGGATCCCGCTTTTTGAAATCTATAGCAATTAAATGTTTGAAACGATTTCGGCAGTCATTTTAGGACGGTTCATCGTGTAGATATGAATGCCGGCTACATCATGCTCCTTCAGATCACGGATCTGATTAATCGCATAATCAATTCCTGCTTTTCTCATGTCATCCGGATTTTCGCCGTAGTTGGCAATCATATCGGCCAATACTTTTGGAATGGAAGAACCGGAAAGTGTGACAGTGGTATTTAACTGTTTGGCACTGGTTAAAGGCATAATACCGGGAAGAATCGGTGCCGTAATGCCGCTTTTTTCTGCCAATTCCGCAAAGCGGTAGAAAGAATCATTATCGAAGAATAATTGAGAGATAAAGAAGGAGATACCGCATTCCTGTTTCTGCTTCATGTATGCGAGATCGGTTGCCATATCCGGCGCTTCATAATGCTTTTCGGGATAACAGGCACCTGCGATGCACAGATCCATATCGGTATTAGAAGTATGCAGATAAGAAATGAGATCCGTAGCATGCTCAAATTCGCGGCTGTTATATTGGTCGTCCGTCATATACTGCGGACGATCACCTCTAAGGGCTAGTACATTACGAAGACTACGTTTCTTCATTTCTGAAACAACTGCATCTATGGAGGATTTCGTTGCACCCACGCAGGTCATATGTGCCAGCGCATCAATATGTAATGTGTTCTGAATATAATCGGCAATTTCAATTGTCTTCATGGAACGGCTTCCACCGGCACCGTAAGTTACACTGATAAAATCGGGAGACAGGGCGCTTAACTTTTCCATAATGGAAAAAGCTGCTTCGAATTCGTCCTCTTTTTTGGGAGGAAAAACTTCGAAAGAAAGTGTTTTTTTTGTTTTATTAAGTAAATTGGTAATCATAATTTTCTTTTATCCCTTTCTGAATTTTATAATCATAGTATATTTTTCTTGAATTTCATACTCGAATATCGTACCATGAAAATGAGTGAAATTCAATCAGGAAATACTAAGTGACTGCGAAACTCTGCCCGTGGGATGAAACCGGTGCTCATAGACCTATTGGTATCAGGTACTGTGAGTCCGTCGGTACTTAGGTGCCGTATTTTGGCACCTTATGTACCGTTACGGACGAGGTGTAGCGAAAGCGTGCCTGATACCAATAGGTCTATGAGCACCGGTTTCATCCCACGGGCAGAGTTTCGCAGTCACTTAGAAATATCAAAAGAAGGAGCAACAATATGGCAGAATTAACAGGTAATTTTACGGGAACAAACGAATATGTGGCAAGCCAACAGCTGATGGACAGTGTCAATGTGGCAATCGCTTTGCAGAAGCCGCTGTTAATTAAGGGAGAACCCGGAACAGGAAAGACAATGCTGGCACAGGCTGTTGCAAAGGCTTTAAATAAGCGCCTGATCATCTGGAATATCAAGTCTACAACAAAGGCACAGGACGGTCTGTATGTCTATGATACGATTCAGAGATTGTATGACGGACAGTTTGGCGAAGAAGGTGTCAATGATATTGCGAGATATATCAAGCTTGGAAAGCTTGGAGAAGCATTTGACAGTGAGGATCAGGTAATTCTGCTGATTGATGAAATCGATAAAGCAGATCTCGAGTTCCCTAACGACCTTCTGTGGGAACTGGATCAGATGGAATTCTATATCAATGAGACAAAACGTACCGTGAAGGCAAAGCATCGTCCGATCGTGATCATTACCTCCAATGCGGAGAAGGAACTTCCGGATGCGTTCCTCAGAAGATGTATTTTTCATTACATTGATTTCCCCGATAAGGAGCTGATGGAGCAGATCGTAAAGACGCATTATCCGGATGTGGAGCAGAAGCTTTTGGAGAATGCTATGGAGGTGTTCTATAAAATCCGTACTCTTCGTGATATCCGCAAGAAACCGAGTACCTCCGAACTGATTGACTGGATCAATGCACTGCAGGTGGGTGGTATGTCCGCAGAAACATTAAAGAAAGAGCTTCCGTTTATCGGTGTTGTCGTAAAAAAGGATGAGGATCTGGAAACGGTAAGAAGTAACAGTGCAAACTTCTAACAGTAAGGAAGTATGGTGAGCTATGTTTACGGATTTTTTCTATAAACTGAGAGAGAACGGACTGAATGTCTCCCTGGGAGAATGGCTGACTTTGCAGGAAGCGCTCAGACAGGGACTTCATGAAAGCAGTCTGACGGGATTTTATTATCTGGCAAGAATGATCCTGGTCAAGAATGAAACGGATTTTGATAAATTCGATATGACCTTTGAGGATTGTTTTAAAGATAAGAAAAATGACAGAGAGATCACATCCCAGATGTTAAAATGGCTGGATAAACCGGATATGAATGATCTGCTGCATGAGATGAACCGTGATTATATGAATAAGATAGACGGAGATGCACAGATCGATAAAGAAGATGTAGAGCAGAAATTTAAGGATCGTCTAAAGGATCAGGATTCCGAACACAACGGCGGAAGCTATTGGATCGGTACGATGGGTAAGACCATGTTTGGAAATACAGGCGGGAATATGGGCGGTATCCGTGTCGGAGGACAGACCGGATATCAGTCTGCCTTTGAGGTCGTCGGTGCCAGAAAATATAAAGATTTCAGGGATGACAGAGTCTTAACAAACAGACAGTTCCAACTGGCATTTCGGAGACTCAGACAGTTTTCTACGCGCTTGGATATTCCGGAGACAGAACTTGATATTGACCGGACAGTGGACAAAACCTGCAATAACGGCGGATGTCTTCAGATCGTTATGCAGAAGCCGCGTAAGAATGCAGTAAAGCTGTTGTTGCTGATGGATTCGGGGGGGACGATGATTCCGTACAGCTCCCTTTTGAATGAACTGTTTCAGGCGGTAGATAAGTCGAAGCATTATAAGGACGTAAAATGTTATTATTTTCATAACTGTATTTACAGTAAGATGTATAAGACACCGGAATGTGAGAACGGAGACTGGATCGATACGGAATGGATGTTCCGAAATCTGGACAGCGATTATAAAGTCGTGATTGTGGGAGATGCTGCCATGGCACCGGAAGAACTGTATTCTCAGAACGGAAATTACAGGGGACCGAACGGCGGGTTGTCCGGTTGGGAGTGGCTTCAGTTATTGAAGCGGCATTATAAAAAGATCGTGTGGCTGAATCCAAAGATGGCGCCCGGTCATGCTCCCTGGCGTGAAGCGGAGACTGCAATTAAGGGGCTGTTTCCGATGTATAAGCTGACCGTAAAAGGCTTAAATGATGCCATGATCCGGCTGATGCAGAATAAATAGCTTCAGAACTGATCCGTTAGAACAGATAGTATGTGATAAAGATCCGGCTGATCCATGCAAGCTTCGGAAGATAGAGAGAAAGATCAATAAACACCGGAGTGAAAATCAGGCAGCCGAGCAGATAAAGCGGTAAAAAGGTCAAGAGCATCATGCGGAACCGTCTGAGCGGATAGAGCAGCATGCAGAAAATCAGCGTTAAAAGACCGTAGCACAGATAACGCAGAAGGAATGACGGCTCTGTAAAATATCCGGCAATTGCAAGGCTGATGGCTCCGGCAATAAAAAACAACAGGAGCGGACAGGTGATCTGGAGAAAAGCAATATATTTTTTTTGAGAAAAAGGGACATGTTCATGTCTCTTTTTTTGTTCATCCTCCGTATACTGCAGCAGTCCGGAAAGACCGCCAAGCAGGATCAGAATACCGACAAGTCCGATGAACATATGCAGGGTGAGACCTTTGCGGACAGAGGTATAGTCCTGATAGGCACCGGTGATATCAAAGGCGAAGGTAGAGCCGTTTGTCAGATATTTCTGATAGAGAGATTCTATCTGTTCGGGATCAGGATTTTCCAAAAGGCTGTCATGGATGAGGTAATCTTCCAGAATACGGAGCGAGTATAATTCAAACAGCTCGGAATAGACGATTTCATTTGTGATTTTACTCATCGTCGTAGAGGAAGATACGATCAAATCCACCAGGTTCTTTTTGCGCCCCAGATTCAGCTGATCGAGCAGATTTTCGGGAAAAATATAGCCACATTCCGCATGACCGGAAAGGACATCGTGATAAAGTGCGTCCTCAGACGGAACCGAGTAAAAATGATAGACTCCATCGCGGGACACCAGCTTGCTTACAATCTCTTGTGAAAAATCATTGTCTGACTGAGCATAGAGCGCAACATTCAGGCGGCTTTCTTCGGAATCCGAGTACAAAAAGAAGACTGTCATGAGTGGAAACAACAGTAATAACAGGATATATAAGGGCTTTTTTAAAGAGCGTTTCAGGAAACAGAATACAGCGCGTACAAAGAAAGCAGGGGTCATTGTTTTCTCCTCCGGATTCTAAAAAGCAGTATGCCAAGAAGTAAAAAGCAAAAGGCGTACAATAGTAAAGTAATGCAGGTAGTGTCGAACAGGGCGGAGTACTGATAAGAAGTACTGTTGAAATAACTGAAAATATGAAACAATTGGTGCATCATTGCGGTAGTCGGTAAAAACGGCTGCAGAGACAGCAGAGCACCCGGAAGCAGACCGGTCGGGATAAAGCAACCGCTGGCAAGCATCAGAAGAATCGTGATGCTGAAGATCAGGGTAACACCTGCCGAAGGTGTTTTTGAAAGTGCCAATACTGCGTAAAGATATGCGGAAGTGGAAAGAAGCAGTATCAGGAATAAAAGCAATAGCGTCATGTATGCGTTAACGGTAAAATGCTTTGTTGCAAGCCGCCAAGTCAGGAACAGGAGAATCGGCAAAAAGGAAATCAGTTGGGCAAGAAAAACGTTACAATAGCTGCTGATCCCTTGTGTTATCGCTCCGATCCGTGCACTGGACAGCTTTTGCAGCTGTGCGGCAGAACCTCTGTCATAGAATCTTACGCAGCAGATGCCGGACATCAGCAGATAGAACAGAATACCGGCAGAAAGATAGTAGTTCTGTGTAGAAACATTGCCTGTAGGACTTGCGGTACGGGTATTAAAAAGGTCGTCGCGTACAAGAGCATACTGAAGATTGCGGATATCCAGTTCCATATAAGCATCGGAAAGAGCGTAGGAGAGCCCGGCTTCCCTATACAGTTCTGTCATGGTGTATGTGCCTGCCTGTGCGGCGGATAATATCTTTGCACCGGAAACAACAAGCTCCTGAAGAAGGATTGAAGATAATACATCCGAATCCGAAAGCAGGACGGGTACATGATAATTCGTGCCGTCCATAATGCCGGAGAGTACATCTTTCGGAAGCATCATAACGGCACAGACATCACCGGTATCCAGTGCGCGCAGGGCGTCTTCTTCACTCATTTCCAGAAAATTAAAATGCTGCTTTACACTTTCCATGCTTGAAATGATATCAAGAGCAAGCTGCATGGTTTTGCTGTCGCTTTCTATGACAAGTGCAACCGGAACCTTAGTGGTTTCAGATGTTTCCGATAATTTTGAAACAGCACAAAAAGCAATTGTACCGGCGAGAACCGCCAGTACAATTGCTCCTGCAATCATTTGTGGGATATATTGAAATATCCTTTTTTGATGATATAAGAAATAACGCAAATGTAATTTCATAGTAGCTTGTCACGTTGAGAAAAGTTTACCATTCGTAATCATCATAATACCAATCATCCGAATAGTAGTCGTCATAATACCAGTCATCCGAATAGTAATCGTCATCGTACCAATCATCGGAATAGTAATAGTCCGAATAGTAGTCATCGGAATAGGAGTCATATGACGAGTAAAGTTCCATCATAAGCTGACCGATAGGACCATTAAGAAGATTTTCGGACATTTCTTCACTAATAGCCGCAAAGTCTGCTTCTGTCATAGTGAACAGATTATAAGCATGACCTGATGGCTGTTCAGCGGAACCGCTTAACGGTGCACAGGATAGGGAACCGCTCAAGGATACAATATACTCACCGTCCATAAGATCGATTGTCAGATCATCAATACTGCATGTATAGCTTTTGCCTGCAACTACGTTACTGTAAGCGCCGTCCATGGTAAGCTTGAAATAAGTTTTATTCATGACAGTCAGATCCGTCGAAATTGCATAAGCACCGCTTGCAGTATCCAGTGAGGAGTAGTAGTTAAATCCGCCCAGAGACATACCAGCCATATTAAGGTCGACGGTAGAATTGGTAACAGAGGAGCTTCCGCTGTTTGTTGTTTTGCTGTCAATAGCGAGAGTCATGGTTGTTCCTTCTGCCGTGAAATCAATTTTACCGGTTATGTTATCTGTCGGACGATCTGCACCGAGGAAGGAAATTTCACCGTTCACATCAAGTGTGGTGCCTTTAACATTAAATGAGTCCTGATATGATATACGAACCATACGGCCGTTCTTGTCTACATATACCGTGAGGACGATATCTTTTTTCGGAATTACGGATTCAATATCAGAATAGCTGATATCCACATCATTTTCGGATGCATAAGAACAGAACCATTTTGCAAGGTCTTTTATGGAATCTGCGGGAACCGTAACATGATAGCCTTGGCAGGATTGTGATTTTCCATTAATATCGATGTTCTGGCTGTCTGCTTTCTCAAACTGAATGCTTTCCAGAAATTCATGAACTTCTTCCGGAACTGCCGCATCACCGGAGGCGGCGGAACTTTTCAGCTGCTCGAAGAAATCAAATGTCATTTCGGACGGTATCTGGTAATCGGAACCCAGGGCAGAAGCTATATAGGAGTTGTTGAAATCTTCGGCAAAGTTCGTGGTCTGGAATTCTATATAACCGTCAAACAGGGAAGGAAAAGCAAATGCCATGTAATCATTATATGCGTATATGATATAGTCAAGATAGGAGATGCCGCCGTAGGTAATGGAGAAATCTCCGGACATCTGCTCATTGTCCATATCCAATGCTACATTTGCGGAAATGCCCAGCCCCTCTAACAGGTATGCATCGTAAGGCATGGAATAACCGCTTAAATCATTAATGGACAGAGTCAAGGCCTGTTCATAAGAGCCGGATTCCAGCATGGTGTTCAGTTCTTCGGAGCCAAGATAGGCGGACAGTGCGCTGGGGCTTTCCTGTGAAAATGTTTTAGACATTGCGTTGACAACAGTTTCTTTTGGAGAACCCTTGCCTTTCAAAAGCAGTACAACTGCAATGATGATTGCTGCGATCAGTACAATTGCAATTGGAATGATGAAAACCAATTTGGATTTTTTCTTTTTGGGAACAGTGCCGTTCATACCTGCTCCGGCAGGATTTACATAATAGGGATTCTGATAATTCTGCTGTGCATAGCCCGGATTTGGCTGCTGATAAGCATTAAAGCCCTGTGCCATGCCCTGCTGGGGAGCAGTATTATAACCCTGATTCATATTCTGCTGGGGAGCAGTATTATAACCCTGATTCATGGTCTGCTGATAAGGCTGATTACTTTGTGCCTGATACTGGTACATGCCCTGATTGGGAGCTGTGTAATTCTGAGCAGGCTGTTGGTAAGTATTAAATCCCTGTGTCATCCCCTGTTGCGGAGCAGCGTTATAATTCTGATTCATATTCTGCTGAGGAGCAGCACTATAAGTCTGATTCATATTCTGCTGAGGAGCAGCATTGTAGCCCTGATTCATGGTCTGCTGATAGGGCTGTGTGTTCTGTGCCTGATACATGTTGGTATTGGAAACCGCGTCATTTGGAGCCTGAGACGGATTCTCTACAGGCGTATTCCCGTTATCAACGGATTGCAACGGGATTGTTTTGGATTCTTCGTCTTCTGGATACATATCAATATTCCCTCCCTATGGATTTATGCTTTTATAAGTTGAATCAGAGCATCGCCGCGAAGTGCGGGATCAATCTGATATAAAAGCCCTTGCTTCAACAAAAGAAGCCGGTTGCATAGTGCAAGCTCGGATTCTTCATGTGTGGTAATGATGATCGTGCCGCCGCCGGAAAGATATGCCGAAAGATAATGCCGGATATCCGCCTTACATACAAGATCGAGAGCGGCGCTCGGTTCGTCAAGAATCAGCAGTGTCGGATGATTCTGAAGTGCGATCCCTAAGCTGACGCGTTTTTTCATGCCACCGGAAAGCTTTGAGACCGGCATGGATAAAATATCGGGAAGATGTAACAGATTTAAAAAGCCGGAAGCAAGTTCTTCCCGAAATGCACTGCGGTCACCGCAAAACCACATAAACAGATTGTCGCGGACAGACAGATCCGGAATCAGCGGATTGTCCTGCGGAACATAACCGATGTGTATGAGCCGCTTTTGAGGATCGGAGGTAAGTGCGGCACCCTGAAAGGAAATTGTACCGCTGTCTGCTTTTTTGGCACCTGCAATCAAAGAGAGCAGGGTGGATTTTCCACAACCATTGGCACCGACAATACCGATACAGTCACCTTGATGTACCGTGAGATCAAGATGGTTTATGATATTCCTATGATGATAAGAAAATGATAAATCCTGAATAGTGAGCATAATCCGATCCTTTCGTAGTAAAGTATAGCAAATCTATGCCATGTTGGCAAGAAACACATATATACGGAAGACGCAACTTGCGGTTGCGAATGAGAATGATACAACGGGGGATATCCCATGAGAATGAGCCTGTCTGCCGTGCACGCTTTCGCTCCGCTTCAAACGCAGCGGTACATAAGGCTGTAAAGAACACAGCCTAAGTACCGGCGTTTTCAGAGGGCACGGCAGACCGGCTTATTCTCATGGGATAACGGGGATATTCAGCAAAAGTAAAAAAGTGGTATATTTTTTGTAAAAAATAGGTTAGAATAAAGGAAATAACTGGAAAGAAGAATGAGGGTTAGGTATGCAGGACATTTCATATGAGTATCACAATCTGCCGATTCCGG
This sequence comes from Lachnospiraceae bacterium, assembly GCA_051888775.1. GTDB lineage: Bacteria > Bacillota > Clostridia > Lachnospirales > Lachnospiraceae > JBJFCE01. The sequence goes on from JBJFCE010000031.1 coordinate 37,731, forward strand.
GCGGCGGTTATGTTACTGGGTTCGTGTTTCATAAAAAACAGAAGGGGATTCTGTATTGCAGAACCGATATCGGTGGAGTGTATCGGTTCGATTATGAAAAGCAGAGCTGGAAGAGTCTGATCGATCATGTGACAACGGATAAACTGGACGAAACATTCCCGATTGCCATTGCGCTGGATGATCAGAATCCTGACAGAATTTATATCGCCTGCGGTGTATGGGAAAAGGGAGAAGGAACACTGGCGGTTTCCGAGGATCGTGGGGAGCATTTTAATTATTATACGATTCCGGTTCCGGTACATGGAAACTTGAACGGCAGAGGCACCGGTATGCGTCTGGTAGTATCTCAAAAAGATCCAAACACACTTTATTTTGCAAGTCAGCAGAGCGGATTTCTTATATCGCATGACAGAGGTCAATCATGGACGGTGCGGGATGTATGCGGGGAAGAATACCTGACGTTTGTTTTTGCCGGACCGGAGGATACCTGTCTGGTCGTCGGAACGGCGGGAGTCGTAACCAGAATCAGCGACAGGGAGAGAGGTCATTCTCTTTATGTTTCCTATGATCAGGGAGAAAGCTTTCAGCCGCTTGAAGAGCCGGCGCATTATTTTTATGAAGAGTCCAGAATGTCCGGACTTGTGGCGCAACGCTACGATTATGACGGGAAATATTTGTATGTGACATTTTCCAATACAGGGAAGCATTCTTATGTTGTGGAAAACGGATACAGCTGTGACAGCGGGGATGCGCTTGGCGGTAAAGTTGTGCGTTATGACTTTTTATCGGACGGAAAGATTTCTTCGTTTGAAGAAATCACGCCCAATGCTGCAAATACGGTACTGATTGCACAGAAAAATCCGATGCTTGAGGATGAGATTCTGTTTCCTATTGCGGATGGCGAGCGGGATCACAGACATGGCGGCTATAATTTCGGATTCTCCGGAATTTCGTCCTGTGAGAGTCAGCCGGGGCTGCTCATATTGAGTACGATCTGCCGCGATAACGGTGATAAGCTGTATCTGTCCATGGATTACGGAGAAAACTGGCAGGTTGTGCTTCATGATCTTGGTATCGGTAATATGCATTTTCATGCACCGTATATGAAAAAAGAATATAACGGCGGTCATTCACTGATCCATTGGCTCAGTGATGCAAAGATCAATCCGTTCTGCCCGGATGAAGTTTGGTTCAATTCGGGGACCGGTGTGTTCCGTAGTGAAAATCTGCTCCAGACGGACAGAAGCTTTTCGGATTGCTGTACCGGAATCGAGGAAACAGTACATCTGAACGTATACAGTCCGGTCGCAGGCGCGGTACAATGTATTGATATTGTCGGGGATCTCGGAGGCTTCGCATTTGAAGATGTGGACAAACCATGTGAGAATTCCTTTGCGGATGAAAACGGAAATCGTTATATTACCTGTATCAATGCGGATTTTTCGGATGAACAGCCGGAGACAGTTATTGTAACACCGCGAGGAAATTGGACCGGAAAGACGAAAGGAGGTCTGATTCTTTCGACAGACCAATGCAAGACCTTTACCAGACTTCCGATGCCGTTTGGTATTTCCGACTATCTTGATGAAAAGCTGAAAGGGATTGAGCGTCCGAACGTGAACTCCGGCTGGGTTGCGATGAGTCCGGATACGCAAAATATTGTCTGGTCGGTTGCGGATATGATCATGCTGCCGATTGCAGGAGTGATTCACAGTCATGATCGGGGAAAGACTTTTGCCAAAGTACGTGTATATGACCTTGCAGGAGAAGAAGTGACCGTCGGCAGACTGAAGGTTTTTTCCGACCGTATGGATTCCGAGTTGTTTTATGGCTTTGGAGAGCACTCACGGATGTATGTCAGCCGGGATGGCGGCGCAACTTTTTATCAGAAAAATATTTCCGTGTCTTTTCCGGATGTGGAGTTTGGCATTATTGATACTCAGAATAAAACGGAGATCCGCGGAGAAGCCGGAAAGTGCGGCGTATTCTATATGGCAGTTTCCGAAGGTGGTTTGTGGAAATACAGATATGATAAGGAAAAGGATGAGATTCGTCTGCAAAAACTGTCAAAAGGCGGGGATATTGTATACCGTGTCGGTCTGGGGCTACTTTCGGAAAACAGTGATTACAGAAAGGATGACAAAGCACTGTATATTTGCGGAACTGTAGAAGGAGAATACGGCTTTTACAGGAGCTTTGATGAAATGAAAACGGTAGAGCGTATCAATACGGACAGTCAGATGTTCGGCGAGATCAACAGTATTGATGGAGACTGCCGTACCTTTGGACGATTTTTTATTGCAACCGGTTCCAGAGGCGTGTTGTACGGGATACCGTCCGCTCGGTAACCGCAGCATGGCAGGTTACATCGATGTAATCGGATGTCACGCTGAGAACTTGAGAAAATGATGTCTAAACAGAGGAACCTTCTGCATATACATGGAGTAGTATTTGCAGGAGGTTTTTTTATGGACAATGGAAGCGGGTCCGGTTATCGGATGAATACATATGACATTTACAGAGATATGAATGTACGTACGGGAGGAGAACTGTATATCGGGGTCGTAGGACCGGTACGGACAGGAAAATCCACCTTTATTAAGCGCTTTATGGATGAGCTGGTATTGCCGCTTATGACAGACGAGCATGAGAAAGAGCGGACACTCGACGAATTGCCCCAAAGCTCGGGCGGAAAGACGATTACAACGACCGAACCCAAATTTATCCCAAAAGAAGCAGCCAAGATCAAGCTGATGGATGATGTGCAGATCAGGGTACGCCTGATCGATTGTGTCGGATATATGGTGGAGGGCGCTTCCGGGCATCTGGAGGAAGAAAAAGAACGGATGGTACATACGCCGTGGTTCGAGCAGCCGATCCCATTTACGCAGGCTGCAGAAATCGGAACCCAAAAGGTGATCCGCGATCATGCAACGATCGGTATGGTCATCACAACGGACGGAAGCTTTTCCGAGATTCCGCGTGAAAATTATAAGGAGGCAGAGGCAAGAACCATTCAGGAACTGCAAAAACTCGGAAAGCCGTTCCTTGTTCTGGTGAATTCGTCAAAACCTTACAGTGAAGATGCCAAACGTGTGGCACAGGAAATCTCGGATCAATATCAGGTGCATGCCATTCCGATCAATGTCGAGCAGCTGAAAAAAGAGGATATCCATATGCTGATGGAACAGATTCTTTTGGAATTTCCGGTCAAATGCATTCGGTTTTATATGCCTAAATGGGTCGGAATCCTGGGTGAAGATGAAGAACTCAAAAAAGGAATCATGGAATATGTACGTACATTTGCCATGCCGATCCGCAATATGCGGACGCTGAAAGAGGCAACCGCCGGACGCGGAGAGGATTGTTCTTATATCCGCAGACTGAAGCAGGAGGGCGTGGATTTTTCGGACGGAAGTGCAGATTTTGATCTTTCGGTTGAGGATGCTTATTATTACCGGATGCTGAGTGACATTTTGGGAGAAAATGTATCGGGAGAATATGAATTCTTAGATAAAATGCGGGAAATTTCCGTTAAGAAAAAAGAATATGAAAAATATGCCGATGCGGTTACCAGTGTCAAGCAGAAAGGCTATGGAGTCGTGCTTCCGGAACGGGATGAAATCACACTTGATTCTCCGGAGGTGATCCGCCACGGTAACAAATTCGGTGTGAAGATGAAAGCACTCAGTCCGTCGGTACACCTGATTCGGGCCAATATCGAGACCGAAATTGCACCGATTGTCGGGACGGAGGAGCAGGCAAAGGATCTGATCGGCTTTATCCGGAAGGAAGCCGATACGGAAAGCGGTATCTGGAATACGAACATCTTCGGAAAAACGGTGGAACAGCTTGTGGAGGATGGCATTCAGGGGAAGATAGAACGGCTCGGTGACGAATGTCAGACCAAGCTTCAGGATACGATGCAGCAGATTGTGAATGACAGTAACGGAAAGATGGTGTGCATTATTATTTAATCAGATGTTTTTTTAATTTTGCCGTCAGGCAGGACGTAGCGCTGTGGAGAGAGCGTGTTTCTGTCTGACGGCGGTGTTATGTTATCATAAAATGTCGTGTGAATGATAATAAAATGTCGTAAAAGTAAGGATTCTATTTGCACAATATTCAAAAATGTGATACGCTTCAGATATTGGGATATAACCTACAAAAAATAAAAAGGAGAGAAACAAATGGAAAAATTTTTCAAGGTAAAAGAAAAAGGTTCTACCGTTAGAACAGAGCTTCTTGCCGGACTTACGACATTCATGGCAATGGCATATATTCTGATGGTAAATGCCGGCATGTTTTCCGACCTGGGCACAGTTTCCTACAATGCGATTTATATTGCAACGGCGCTTTCCGCTGTGATCGGTACCGTGCTGATCGGTCTGTTGGCAAATCTGCCGTTGGCACAGGCTTCCGGTATGGGTCTGAACGCATTCTTCGTCTATACGGTATGCTTCGGTTTTGGTCTGTCCTATGCGAACGCTCTGGTACTGGTATTGCTGGATGGCGTGATATTCATTGTTCTGACAGTGACCGGTCTCAGAAAGAAAATCTTTGAAGCAATTCCGCAGTGTGTCAGAGTGGCAATTCCGGCAGGTATCGGTCTGTTCATTGCATTCATCGGATTACAGAATGCAGGATTGATCATTCCGGATGCAAGCACCGGTGTTACACTGGCATCCTTTAATGTATTTAGCGGTACTGCCACATGGGCAACCGTTATGCCGATGTTAGTAACGATCTTTTCTCTGATTGCAATTGCAGTTATGGCAGCAAAAAAGGTGAAAGGTTCCGTACTGTGGGGCATCCTTGGCGGATCGGTTGTATATTATATCCTTGGCTTTACCGTAAAGGGATTTTATGACGGATTTGCAGCAGGCTTAAGCTTTAATCCGATCAATGCTTTCGGCGAATTCTTTGATCAGGCATTCTGCAAGGTATTTACGGAAGGCTTTGATTTCTCCGCATATCTGAATGCAGGACATTCCACCGCAGATCTGGTAATTCTGATTATCACAACTGCACTTGCATTCTGCATGGTAGATATGTTTGATACACTTGGTACATTGTACGGAGCATGTGCAAGAGGAAATCTTCTGACCAAAGAAGGCGAAGTTCCGAACATGAATAAGGCAATGCTTGCAGATGCAGTTGCAACTACCTGTGGTGCTGTATGCGGTACTTCTACTGTAACCACTTTCGTAGAATCTTCTGCCGGTGTTGCAGAAGGCGGTAAGACCGGTCTGACTTCCATTGCAACAGCTGCTCTTTTCTTCATTGCAATGTTCTTAAGCCCGGTTGCACAGCTGATTCCGGGATATGCAACAGCAGCTGCATTGATCTATGTCGGCATCCTGATGATGAACTGTGTAAGAGAAATTGACTGGACGGATACAGAAGTTGCAGTTCCGGCATTCCTGACTGTTTCCATTATGCCGTTTGCATACAATATCAGCTATGGTATTGCACTCGGACTGATTTCTTACATCTTCATCAAGCTGTTCAGCGGTAAGGTAAAGGAAATCAAGATCGGTACATGGGTTGTAGGTATCCTGTTTGCACTGATGTTCTTCCTGACTCACTAAGCAGGTTTTGAAGAAAGCTTAAAAACAGTATAGAAAGCAAATATGAAAGGCATCCGCAGTTTTGCGGATGCCTTTTTGGTTATAAGGGAATTGCATCGAAAAGCAGTAGAAAAAGCGTTATCGGTTTGCTATAATGAAAAATAAGACAAAATCATGGAGAAAATCCTGTTGCAAAGATGCAATAAAACAGAAGTGGCAATACAAAAAGAGGAATAGAAACAGGTATGTATCGAATATTGATCGTAGAGGATGATCAGGGAATTGCAGAGGCAGTTAAAAAACAGGCACAGATGTGGGAACTGGAAGTGATGTGCGTACAGAACTTTCGGAATGTGATGGCAGATTTTGCGGAATTTGAACCGCATCTGGTACTTTTGGATATTTCCCTGCCGTTTTTTAACGGCTATCATTGGTGCAGTGAGATCCGCAGGGTATCCAATGTACCGATCATATTCATATCCTCCGCAGCCGACAACATGAATATCGTCATGGCAATGAATATGGGTGCAGATGATTTTATTGCAAAGCCCTTTGACCAAAGCGTGGCGATGGCAAAGATTCAGGGAATGTTACGAAGAACGTATGAGTTTGCATCCTCCGTTCCGGTGCTGGAGCACCGGGGAGCACTGCTTCATACAGGAGATCATTCTCTGACGTATGAGGAAGACAAAATACCGCTCACTAAGAATGAATATCGCATCCTGCTTGCGCTGATGCAAAATAAGGGCAAGGTCGTTACAAGAGAAAAATTGATCGAGCTCTTATGGGAAACGGACAGCTTTGTGGATGAAAATACGCTGACCGTCAATATCGGACGTCTCAGAAAGAAGCTGGACAGTGCAGGATTATCTGATTTTATCACGACCAAATTCGGAGTGGGATATATCATACAGTAGTATCGCATGAATGCGGAGGAAGTCATGAAACTGATTGGTGCGTATTTAAAGCAACATAGAACGGGAATTGCAGCATATCTGCTGTTTTGCGTGATCCTGTGTATCTCATTTGGGTTATATCATCTGCCGATTGCGGCAGTGGCATATCCGGTCTGTATCTGTACGCTTTTGGGACTGGTGATGCTGTGGATGGATTTTCGCCGTGTATCTACCGGGCATCATACATTGGAAGAATTAAAAAAGCGTCCGGCGGCACTCCTTGACGGCTTCCCGAAAGCTTCCGGCATCGTAGAGGAGGATTATCAGGAGCTGGTCCGCCTGCTGTGTGAGGAGCAGAGAAGAACGGAAGCGGATATGCACGCGTCCTATGCGGATATGGTGGATTATTATACGATTTGGGCACACCAGATCAAAACACCGATTGCTTCCATGCGGTTGCAACTGCAAAATGAGGATTCTGAGCTGTCGCGCAGACTTTCAACAGAACTGTTCCGGATTGAACAGTATGTGGAGATGGTGCTTCTGTTTTTACGCATTGATTCGGAAAGTACAGATTACTGTTTCAGAGAGTATGATCTGGATGAACTGATCCGGCAGTCGGTACGGAAATTTTCAACAGAATTTATTTTAAGAAAGTTAAGTCTTTGCTATGAACCGATCCATTTATCTGTCATTACGGATGAAAAATGGTTTTCCTTTGTGCTTGAGCAGGTGCTTTCCAATGCTCTGAAATATACGCAGAGCGGCAGCATTACGATTCGTATGGAAGAGCCTGCAACACTCTGTATCTGCGATACCGGAATCGGGATCGCACCGGAGGATCTGCCGCGTATCTTTGAAAAAGGTTATACCGGCTACAATGGGCGTACCGACAGGAAAGCAAGCGGACTTGGATTATGGCTGTGTAAACGGATCTGTAACAATCTCGGATATGGTATCGGCGCATCGTCGCAGGTGGATGCAGGAACCGTAATCCGGATCAATCTTTCACAACAGCGACCGGAAATAGAATGACCGAAAGGAATTTCTTACAAAAATGTTAGATTTAAGGGAGGAATTGTAAGCCGATTCGATGGTATTGCAATCCTCCTTTTCGTTACAATGAGTACATAAGCGATTATGCAGCTTTGCCGGCCGGATGGAAGGGCTTCCCACAGACCTGTCCGCGGCGGGCACGCTTGCGCTACACTTCGTCCGTAACGGTACATAAGATGCCAAAATACGGCACCTAAGTACCGACGGACTCACAGTACCCGCCGCGGACAGGTCTGTGGGAAGTCCTTCCATCCTGCTGACAAAACTGCACAATTGCCTGACAAGAAGTATAGAAATTTAGGTAGGAGGAGATTTGAAATGAGTATATTGGAAGTACAGGGAGTCAAGAAGGTCTATACGACCCGGTTCGGAAGCAATCAGGTCGAAGCGCTGAAGAATGTAACATTCAGCGTGGAGCAGGGAGAATATGTTGCAATCATGGGAGAATCCGGTTCGGGCAAGACGACGTTATTAAATATTCTGGCGGCACTTGACAAACCGACCGGAGGAAGCGTGAAGCTGGACGGAATGGAGCTTTCCCGGATTAAGGAATCGGAGATTGCAGCATTTCGCAGGGATAATCTCGGATTTGTTTTTCAGGAATTTAATCTGCTAGATACCTTTTCCATTGAGGATAATATTTATCTGCCGCTCGTGCTGGCAGGAATGCGTTACCCGGAAATGCATAAGCGGCTTATACCGGTTGCCGAGCGTCTTGGGATTGCTACATTGTTAAAAAAATACCCGTATGAGGTATCCGGCGGTCAGAAGCAGCGTGCTGCGGTTGCGCGTGCACTGATCACAGAACCGAAGCTGGTACTTGCGGATGAGCCGACGGGAGCACTGGATTCAAGAGCAACAGATGAGCTGCTACGGTTATTCCGTGAGATCAATGCAAGCGGTCAGACCATTCTGATGGTAACCCATTCCGTTAAGGCGGCAAGTCATGCGGGGCGTGTCCTGTTTATCAAGGACGGAGAAGTATTTCATCAGATCTATCGCGGTGACAGTACAAATGAGCAGCTGTATCAGAAGATTTCCGATACACTGACCTTGCTGGCAACAGGAGGTGAGCGCGGATGAAAGCAGGTTTTTATCCAAGAATCGCTCTGACCGGAGTGAAGCAGAATAAGCGATTGTATTTACCGTATATCCTGACTTGTGTCGGTATGATCATGATGTATTATATCATAGCATTTCTGACAGAAAACAAGTTGATAGCTACCATACGTGGCGGTTCTAATATTCAGATAATGCTGGGGTTTGGATGCTATGTTATGGCAATCTTTGCGGTGATCTTTTTGTTTTATACCCATTCCTTTCTGATCCGCAGACGAAAAAAAGAATTCGGCTTGTACAATATCCTGGGTATGGGAAAGCGCAATATCGCAAGAGTATTGTTCTGGGAAACACTGCTGGTTGCGGCAATTTCTCTCGGAGCAGGCTTACTTTTTGGTATCGCATGCTCTAAATTTGCGGAGCTGATCCTTGTCAATATTCTGAATGGCGATGTAAAATATACTTTTATGATCGGTTTTGGTGCGGTCAAAAAGACGGTTATTTTGTTCGGCTGCATCTTTTTATTGATTTTTCTGAATACACTGCGTCAGATCCGGACGGCAAATCCTGTGGCATTGCTTCGCAGTGAAAATACGGGAGAAAAGCCACCGAAGGCGAACTGGTTTTTCGGAATTGCGGGAATCCTTTTGTTGGGAGCGGCCTACTACATTGCCGTGTCGATCAAAGATCCGTTAAGTGCGATGGTATGGTTTTTCATTGCGGTTATTATGGTTATCATTGCAACCTATCTGATCTTTATTGCAGGTTCGGTATGGATTTGCCGCATCCTGCAAAAAAGGAAAGGATACTATTATCAAAAGAAGCATTTTGTATCTGTTTCTTCCATGGCATATCGCATGAAGCGAAACGGTGCCGGGCTGGCGTCTATCTGCATTCTGGCAACAATGGTGTTGGTGATGATCACCGGATCGGCATGTCTGTATGTCGGTACGGAGGACAGCTTAAGGACTCGTTACCCACAGGAAATTGTAACAGAAATCGAAGACCATAAGCTTTATGATATGAGTGATGAAGAAGTGGCGCAGATGAAAGCGGAAGTGGACGAAATCGTTGCGGAGTATGGAGACACACCGCAACAGCCGATCGAATATCGGTATGCAAGCATTGCCGGAGCACTTGAAAAAGATCAGATCGAGCCTGATGTCAGAATCTATTCTTCTTTTAGCATGGACACTTATGATATGCTGCGTCAGATTTACCTTGTTCCGCTTGCGGACTACAACAGACTGACAGGGAAAAATGAAGTACTTTCCGAGGATGAAGCGATGATCTATCCTTATCGCTGCGGATATGATTATGATACCTTTACCATTAAAAACGGAAGAACTTTCCGGATCATTAAGACACTGGATTCTTTTTCCGTCAACAGTGGCATGTCCATGGATATTATTCCCTCCATTGTACTCGTGGTTCCTGATTTTACGGACTCGCTGAAGGAATTGACAGAGTTAGCCGATTACAACGGAGAACGTATGCTGCGTCCGTATTGGTACTATGGTTTTGATCTTTCGGTGGAAGGAGAACAACAGGCAGAGATTGCAAACCGCATCTATGAGCACTTCCGTACCAGAAGCATGGAAGGAACATCGGATATTTATTCTTACAGCATTGAGAGCCGGGAAGCAAACCGCTATGATTTTTATTCTACCTACGGCGGAGTGTTTTTCCTTGGAATCATGTTAAGCATTGTATTCCTCTTTGCGACGGTTCTGATTGTTTATTACAAACAGATCTCTGAAGGATATGAGGATCAGGCGCGGTTTGATATCATGCAGAAGGTAGGCATGACCAAAGAGAATATTCGAAAGAGCATCAATTCACAGATGTTGATGGTATTCTTTTTGCCGCTTGTTACTGCGGTATTACATCTGACATTTGCGTTTCCGATGATCCGCAAGCTGTTAATGCTGTTCAATCTGCTTAATTTCAAGCTTCTGCTCGGTACGACGGCGGCCAGTGTGTTTGTGTTTGCGGTGTTTTACGCGATTGTTTACAGGATTACTTCAAATGTATATTTTTCGATTGTCAGTGGCATGAAAGAGGAATGACGCTATAACAATTTCTGAATATTTTCTAAAAAGGATACCGATTGGTATCCTTTTTTGGTATAATAAGTACAGTACATTCTGAAAGACAGAAATATGGATATCGGATCATCAGGAGAGAATACAAATGAGCAGACTAAAAGAATACAGATTAAATGAATTGGAAAAGAACTGCCTGAAAATATGGGGACGTACAAACGGATGTCTGACACCGCTGACCGTATTTTGGACGGCAGGTGGTGTGGAATTCAATGTAAAGGCTTCGGAACTATGGTTGGAGATTGAGACGGATTATGATTATTATGAGCTTTGGGGCAGCGTACTTGTCAACGGTGCTCATGTCAGCAGGCAGATGTTACAGAAGGGAAGATACTGGCTGTGTCTGTTCCGTAATATGAATCCTGATGTGGCAAAAACAGTACGTTTCCTGCGGGATTTGCAGGCAATGTCTGACGATCAGGGCGCAAAGCTCCAGATTCATGCAGTGCGTACGGACGGAAGCTTTCTTCCGGTTGCGGACAGACCATATAAACTTGAATTTATCGGAGACAGCATTACTTCAGGAGAGGGCACGATCGGAGCAAAGGAGGAACTGGACTGGATCCCGATGTTCTTTTCAAGTGTGCATGACTATGCAACGCTTGTCAGTGATGCCTGTGATGCGGAGTGTCATATCATTTCCCAGAGCGGCTGGGGCGTGCTGTCAAGCTGGGACAATAATCCGAACTGCGCACTTCCGAAGTGCTATGAAAAGGTGTGCGGTGTTTTAAAGGGTGAGAGACATCAGACACTTGGTGCAAATGAGGATTATGATTTTACGAGCTGGCAGCCGGATGCGGTCGTGATCAATCTCGGAACCAATGACGGAGGGGCACTTGATCAGCCGCAGTGGAAAGATCCGCAGACCGGAGAGTCTTTTAAACAGCACAAGGATGAAAACGGTGTTATGTGTGAGGAAGATGCCAAGCGGTTTTCACGGGGAGTTACGGAATTCTTAAAGAAGCTTCGCAAATACAATCCGGAGGCACAGCTTGTCTGGGCATATGGGATGCTGGGAGCTTTGATGATGCCGTATATCCGTCAGGGAATTTATGATTATCAGGCGGAAACAAAGGATGAAAAGGTATCGTTTGTGCTACTTCCGGATACCACGGAAGAAACAGTCGGTGCAAGGAGCCATCCGGGGCAGAAGAGTCATGCAGAAGCGGCAAAGGTTTTAAGTGCATATCTGAAGGCGCTTTTGAAAGAGAAAAAAGCCTGAATCCGTATGAGTCGGAAGACATGAAGTAATGTAATCGGAAAATGACATGATCGGAGGAAGAAACGATGAGTGAAGCATATGAAAAGTTGCAGAAGTGTTTAAATGATATCAGGAAGAAAACGGAGTTTGTACCGAAGGTGGCATTGGTACTCGGTTCGGGACTTGGCGACTATGCAAAAGATATTCAGGTGTGTGCGACCGTACCGTATCAGGAAATTGAGGGATTTCCGGTTTCTACCGTGCCCGGACATAAGGGTCAGTTTGTCTTTGGATATGTCGGAGAGGTGCCGGTTGTCTGCATGCAGGGACGTGTACATTATTATGAAGGGTATCCGATCTTTGATGTTGTACTGCCGATTCGTCTGATGAAGCTTATGGGCGCCGAAATCTTATTCCTGACCAATGCGGCGGGAGGGCTCCAGGATGATATGGCACCCGGCGATTTCATGCTGATCACGGATCATATTTCCTGTTTTGCACCGAACCCTTTGATCGGTCCGAATATAGAGGAGCTCGGAACCCGATTCCCGGACATGACCGGCGTCTATGATTATGAGCTGCAGAGAATCATCCGCAAGAATGCATCTTCTCAGGGAATCCTGTTACATGAAGGTGTCTATGCACAGCTGACGGGACCTTCCTTTGAATCTCCGGCAGAGATCAGAATGTTAAAGCAGCTTGGTGTGGATGCGGTCGGCATGAGTACGGTTGTGGAAGCCATTGCGGCAAGACATATGGGAATGCAGGTCTGCGGTATTTCCTGTATCTGTAATCTGGCTGCCGGAATCAGTGAAAATCCGTTATCCCACGAGGAGGTACAGGAAGCCGGAAAAGCAGCGGCACCTTATTTTAAGTCGTTGGTAACTGCCTGCATCAAGGACATGAAATAAAATGACTGATTCAGTCAATAAAAACAAGGGAACATATACGGAAGAATGTATGAAAAGGCAGGTGACAAGTCAGTGGACAGAAACAATGTAACGCAGGAAGAAAAAAAAGAATTGATCCGTCAGGCGCTTGCGGCAAGGGAACAGTCCTACAGTCCGTATTCCGGCTACTGTGTCGGTGCAGCGGTACTGACAGGAACGCATCGGATGTACACCGGCTGTAATATTGAAAATGCGGCATATACACCGACCAATTGTGCAGAGCGTACCGCCATTTTTAAAGCAGTATCCGAAGGAGAAAGAACGCTCACTGCAATCGCGGTTGCGGGAAGCCCTAAAGGTGCCGTATCGCAGTATGCGTATCCGTGCGGTGTGTGCAGACAGGTCATGCGGGAATTTGCAGACCCGGAGCAGATGCTGCTGCTGATTGTAAAAAGCGAAACGGAATATATAGAAAAAACACTGGCAGAACTGTTACCGGAAGGCTTCGGACCGGAAAATCTGGAAAAGTAATCGCTAAACAGCCGGATATGCAATTGTTAAACAGTCAAAAAATAAATCAATAAACGGTCAGAGGCTGCATGGTATCGGATGATCATAGGGGATAGGGGGAATTTGATGAATATCAGATTGTTTCATGCGGACATTATGCCAATGGAAGAGGACTGCCGTATCTTACCCAATCATGAGATCTGGGTAAAGAACGGCAAGATTGTCTATCTGGGGAAACCAGACAGCTACCTTGAAATGGAAACGGATATGCGGCTTTGCGGAATCCTGCCGCATGGCTTTGATAAATCAATAGACTGCGGCGGAGATGTTCTGATGCCCGGATTTAAGGATGCGCACGCTCATTCGGCGATGACGCTGTTTCGGACAAGCGCTGAGAATCTGCCGCTTGACAGGTGGCTGAAAGAACAGATCTTCCCGATGGAAGCAAAGCTTCTGCCGGAGGATATCGCAGTATTATCAAAGCTGGCAATTATGGAATATGTATCCGGCGGGATCACGGCGGTATTTGACATGTATCTGACGCCGGACAGCATCGCGGAAGCTTTTATTGAAAGCGGCATGCGCTGTGTCCAGTGCGGAACGGTTAATAATTTTACCCATTCGGCAAAGGAACTGGAGGAATTTTTCCTGCGTCTCAATGATCTGCATCCGCGTATGAGCTATCAGCTTGGTTTTCATGCGGAGTATACGACAGATGAAGCGATCTTAAAAGAGATTGCGGCACTTTCCGACAAGTATTGTGCGCCCGTGTATATGCATCTTTCAGAGACACAAAAAGAAGTGGCACAGTGTAAGGAACGGCACGGAATGTCTCCGGTGGAATATCTGGAGGCGCTTGGTATGTTCCGGCATGGCGGTGCCGGTTTTCACGGGATTTATTTATCGGAACACGACATGGAGATCTTACAAAAAAATCATATCGCCATAGTAACCAATCCAGGTTCCAATATGAAGCTGGCAAGCGGTATAGCGCCTGTAAAAGAACTGGTCAGACGCGGCATTACCGTAGCAATCGGTACGGACGGAGCAGCGAGCAACAATGCACTGGATATGTTCCGGGAAATGTATCTGACAGCGGGACTTGCCAAGCTGCGTGAGCAGGATGCGGGGGCACTGGATGCCGAGGAAGTGCTTCGTATGGCGGTGGTAAACGGTGCAAAGGTGATGGGGATTCCGGAGTCTGCCTATCTGGCAGTCGGCATGAATGCGGATCTGATCAGAATCGACAGAAAGATGCCGAATATGCGTCCCTGCCATGATTTTGCAAGAAATCTTGTATATAGCGGAAATCCTGCCAATGTAAAGATGACGATGGTTGCAGGCAGGATTCTGTATGAAGACGGTAATTACCATATCGGTGTCAAGCCCGCGCAACTGTATGAAGCGGCAGAAAAGATCGCGGACAGAGTCATCAGAAAGTGAAGGATCATAAATAAATGGAAGTGATTATATTTCTGGTTGTGCTGGTACTTTTTTTGATCGCTTTTTATGTCAAAGGAGCACTGGATGACAGAAAACAGAAACAGAGATTTATAGCGGAATTGCGAAGAGATTACGGAAAGCCGAAGGAACGGACACCATTCCCGGAACGATATGCCAATCTCGGGCAGTATTTTGAAAAGCATAAAAAGGGATATGTTGTGGATGATATCACGTGGAATGATCTTTCGATGGATCAGGTGTTCCAGCGGGTGAACTATATGCATTCGGCGTGTGGCGAGGAATATTTATATTACCGTCTGCGCTGTCCTGAGCAGAAAAACGGACAGGAAGCACTTGCGGCAGATGAGGAAGCACTGATTTGTTATTTACAGGAACACGAAGATGTGCGTGTCGCACTTCAGACGCAGTTTGCCAAGATCGGCTATACGGGAAAGTATTCTCTGTATCAGTATCTGGAATTTCTGGACAACCTCGGAGAGCGGAATAACAAAAAGCATTATGCGGCATTTGCGACATATCTGGCGGCTGCCGGAATCTGCATCTTCGCACCGTCTGTCGGTATTACGGCTGTGGTCGCCATTATGGTATATCAGATCTTTTCTTACTTAAAAGAGCGTGGGGAGAATGAGCCGTATCTGGTGAGCTTTGCATTTATTCTGAGGTTTCTTGGCGGTGCGGGAGAACTGGCTGAGAAGGGAACAAAGCAGGAATCAGACGGCATCAGCGTATATCTTGCTTCCATGCGCGATCATATTAAAGAGCTGCATCCGATTACGAAGCATACCTTCTTTTTGATGAATGAGAATGCCAATAAAGGAGATCCGCTTTCCATTGTGGGCGATTATATTAAGATGATCACCCATATCAACTTGATCCAGTTTAATCAGATGTTGTCGGCAGTTCGCAGATATCGGGATCAGTTGGATATTTTGTATACGCAGATGGGGTATTTGGAATACCTGCTTTGTGTCGGTGAATATCGCAAAAGCGTGCCGCAATTCTGTGTTCCGGAATTTCGGGAAACGGAAGGAATCCGTTGTGAAAATCTGTATCATCCGCTGATCGAGCATGCGGTGGCATGCAGCTTTTCCGAGGAAAAGGGTGTGCTTGTGACAGGCTCCAATGCATCCGGTAAATCGACATTCTTAAAAACGGTAGCGATCAATGTGATTCTGGCACAGGCGCTCCATACGGCACTTGCCAAAAGCATGGAGCTTGCACATTTCAGAATCTATTCGTCCATGGCGCTCAGAGATGATCTTGATTCGGGAGAAAGCTATTATATGGTCGAGATCCGGGCACTCAAACGTATCATTGATGCAATTGACGGGGAGAATGCATTCGGAGAGGATGCAATAAAATCGGACGGTAAAGAGGCTCCGAACCGGATTTTATGCTTTGTGGACGAAGTGCTGCGCGGTACGAATACCGTAGAACGGATTGCAGCGTCCACGCAGATTATGAAATATTTCAGAGATCGGGATGTATTCTGCTTTGCTGCAACACATGATATCGAATTGACGCATCTTTTAGAAAAAGAGTATCACAATTTCCATTTTGAAGAGGATGTCGCGGATGGGGATATTCATTTTAACTATGAGTTGAAAGAAGGACGGGCGACAACCAGAAATGCCATTAAGCTTCTGGAGATCATGGGCTATGAAAAGCAGATCATCGAAGATGCGCAGAATATGGCGGCTGAATTTGTGGCTACCGGAAAATGGAGGGGATCCGTATGATGAAGGTAACGGTATATACGGACGGATCAGCAAGAGGAAACCCGGACGGTCCCGGCGGATATGGTGCGGTGATCCATTATGTGGATCCGACCGGAAAGCTGCATGTCAGGGAGTATAGTGCGGGGTATAAGAAAACAACCAATAACCGCATGGAACTGATGGCGGCGATCGCGGGACTGGAAGCACTTACAAAGCCGTGCGAGGTGACGCTGGTATCGGATTCCAAATACCTGACGGATGCATTTAATAAACAATGGGTTGACGGATGGTTGAAAAACAACTGGAAGAACAGTCAGAAACAGCCTGTCAAAAACATTGATCTGTGGAAACGTCTGTTGGCAGCCAAAGAAAAGCATCAGGTATCTTTTGTCTGGGTCAAGGGACATGCCGGGCATCCCGAAAATGAGCGGTGCGACCAGCTTGCGACATCAGCTGCGGACGGTGAGGATTTACTTGACGATTGTGTTACGGAATGATATGATTTTAATGATTCGGGACAAGGCACTTGTAAGAGGTGCCAAAACAGAAAGGGCTTGTGACAATGAGCAATTTAATTGAATTTCTCAGAATGTTTTTCAGTTATCTGCTGGTCTTTGCAGTATATGTGGGAATTGCCGGAGTGGGTATCTTTATCGGTATTAAATGGCGGAAAAGTAAAGATAAAAAGGCTGCATCCGAGGAGGCAGCAACAGTGGAACAGGAATAACCGGAACAAAGATGTGCAGAGAAAGGCTGTTCATAAAATAAAAACCATAGCTTTCGGCGGTAAATCTATGGTCTTTATTTTATGTGACAGCCTCTTTTACAGCCTGTGGGGGAAGCTGTTATGGCAAAATCGGTAAATCAGAAACAGAAAATTCTATATCTGCTACAGTATCTGGAAAGAAAAACGGATGAAGCACATCCGGCGACAACAAAAGAGCTGATTGATTATCTGGCAGCGCAGGAGATCAGTGTGGAGCGCAAGACTATTTATGCGGATATCGAGACGCTGATCCGGTTTGGTTATGATATTGAATATATCAAATCCAGAACTGAGGGCGGTTATTATCTGGCAAGCCGGAAGTTTGAACTGCCGGAGTTGAAGTTGTTGGTGGATCTGGTACAGTCTTCTAAATTTATTACGAGTAAAAAATCGCGGGAGTTCATTAAAAAGCTGGAATCTCTGGCGAGTGAGCATGAGGCACGCCAGCTGCAACGACAGGTTTTTGTCGCCAATCGTGTAAAGACAGACAATGAGAGCATTTATTATCTGGTAGATGAGATCCACCGGGCGATCGGAGAACAGAAGATGATTTCCTTTCAGTATGTGGAGCTGACTGTAGACAAGACGCTGCGGTTTAAACGGGGCGGTAAACGGTACAGAATCAGCCCGTGGGCGCTGACATGGAACGATGACTGCTATTATATGATCGGCTATGATCATGGAACAGAGCAGATCAAGCATTACCGTGTGGACAGAATGCAGGATATCCGGATGGAGAAGGAAGCACGTCTGGGAGCCGAAGCATTTGAGGCGTTCGATCTTGCGGCATATTGCCGCAAGACGTTTCATATGTTTGCGGGACCGGAAGAGGATGTGCTGCTTTCCTTTGAGGACAGCTACAGCGGCGTTGTGTTTGATCGCTTCGGAAAGGATATCCAGTTACATAAAAAAGAGGACGGCACCTTTACGGTCCGTGTAGAGATCATGGTCAGCAATCAGTTCTTTGGCTGGCTTGCGGGACTCGGCACGGGGGTAAGGATTGTCAGTCCGGTATCGGTAAAAGAACAGTATCAGACTTATTTGAGAAGCATTTTGATGAAGTACGGAGAAAAATAATACAGAAAGCAGGACAGCATCATGAATATTACATATGCAGACAGAATGAAACAATTCGAGGAAGGAATCTTTCAGGTATTGAATGAAAAGCGTTTTGAGCTGCTTGCGCAGGGACGGACGGTCTATAACCTGTCGGTCGGAACGCCGGACTTTGAAGTGCCTGAGCATATCAGGGAGGCTGTGATCAAGGCGGCAGCCGATCCGGAGAATTATAAGTATGCACTGCGGGATCTGCCCCAGCTGACACAGGCAGTCATCGACCGCTTTCATAAGCGTTATCAGGTGGAGCTTGAGCCGGATGAGATCATGTCCGTGTACGGTTCACAGGAAGGAATTGCACATATTGCGCTTTCTCTTTGCAATCCGGGGGATGTGGTGCTGGCACCCAATCCGGGTTATCCGATTTTTACGATCGGACCGGAGCTTGCGGGAGCAGAGCTTGTGACCTATGATCTGATCGAAGAAAAAGGCTATCTGCCGGAGCTTGATAAGCTGCCTGAAGAGATACTGGCACGTGCAAAATGCATTATCGTATCTTATCCGCTCAATCCGGTCTGCAAATGTGCGCCGGCAAGCTTTTATGAGGAAGTCATTGCGTGGGCAAAGAAGCATAATATTCTGATCATCCATGATAACGCATATTCCGATATTGTATATGATCATACCGTGGGACGTTCGATTCTGTCCTATGAGGGTGCCAAAGACGTGGCGGTGGAATTCTATTCCCTGTCCAAATCCTTTAACTATACGGGTGCCAGAGTAAGCTTCTTGGTCGGAAATAAAGCGGTTGTCCAGAATTTCAAAAAGCTCCGCAGCCAGATCGATTACGGAACCTTCCTGCCGGTACAGTACGGTGCGATTGCGGCACTGACCGGACCGGATGATTCGGTGATCGCACAGTGTGCCGAGTACCAGAAACGCAGGGATGCACTTTGCGGCGGACTTAGAAGCATCGGATGGAATATTCCGGACAGCGAGGGAACCATGTTCGCATGGGGAAAAATTCCGGAAAAGTTTGGCGAAGACGATACGGCATTTGTCATGGAACTCATGGAGAAGACCGGAGTATTATGTACGCCGGGAAGCAGTTTCGGAACTCTCGGAAAAGGCCATGTACGATTTGCTCTGGTGCTTCCGGTGGAAGAAATACACAAGGCGATCCGTGCCATTGAGGAAAGCGGGATTTTAAAGTAAAAATACAGATGTCAAGAAATTTTAGAGGCAGGACATATAAAAAATCCTGCCTCTTTTTTGTTACTTTTTCACATGACCATAAGGTTGACATGACTTGCACGATTCTTTATACTAATTTGTAACGACACAAGATATAGTATCATTATGTAAACCGAACACGAAATAAAGTGGTTACATTACGATGAAAGACACAAAACGGATAAACCGTTAGATGTGAGAAACAGAACATCTGGGAGGAGTAGTATCAATATGGGGAATTTAAACTCTATCGAAAACAGTCATGAAGAAGATCTGGATTATGAGGCATTATACAAGACAAAGCTTCCTGTGCGTGTGATCAAGAAGGACGGCAGCACGGAGGCTTTTCATGTGCAGAAGGTCATCAATGCAGTCGGTAAGTCGGCATATCGTGCACTGACGAAATTTTCCGTCGAGGAAAAGAAGCAGATCTGCCAGTATGTGGTTGATAAGGTGGATGAGCTTGAGAGTGAGGAGATTCCGATTCCGGTGATGCACAATATCGTGGAAAGTGCATTGGAAGAAGTCAAACCGATCGTTGCAAAGAGCTATCGCGATTATCGGAATTATAAACAGGATTTCGTCCGTATGATGGATGATGTCTATAAAAAGAGCCAGTCCATTATGTACGTGGGCGATAAAGAAAATGCCAATACGGATTCTGCTCTGGTATCGACCAAGCGCAGTCTGATCTTCAATCAGTTTAATAAGGAGCTGTACCAGAAGTTCTTTATGACAACGGAGGAAATTCAGGCGTGCCGCGACGGTTATATCTATGTGCATGATATGAGCGCCAGAAGGGATACGATGAATTGCTGTCTGTTCGATGTGGCAAGTGTCTTAAAGGGCGGATTTGAAATGGGCAATATCTGGTACAATGAGCCTAAGACGTTGGATGTCGCATTTGACGTTATCGGCGATATTGTATTAAGTGCCGCAAGTCAGCAGTACGGAGGCTTTACGGTGCCGGAAGTCGATAAGATCTTAGAGCCTTATGCCGAAAAATCCTATCACAAATATATCAAGAAATATCAGGATCTCGGGATCGATGAAAAGCGTGCCGAGGAAGAAGCCTTAAAGGATCTGCAGCGTGATTTTGAACAGGGCTTTCAGGGCTGGGAATATAAGTTTAACACAGTAGCAAGCAGCCGTGGTGATTATCCGTTTATCACGATGACGGCAGGAATCGGAACAAAGCCGTTTGAGAAGATGGCAACGATCACCATGTTAAAGGTCAGAAAGGGTGGTCAGGGCAAGAAGGAATGTAAGAAGCCGGTACTGTTCCCGAAGCTTGTATTTTTATATGATGAGAATCTGCACGGACCGGGTAAGCCGTTGGAGGATGTCTTCGAGGCTGGTGTGGAGTGCTCTGCCAAGACGATGTATCCGGACTGGCTGAGCCTGACCGGAAAAGGATATATTGCCAGCATGTATAAGCAGTATGGCAAGGTAATCTCCCCGATGGGCTGTCGCGCATTTTTGTCCCCGTGGTATGAAAGAGGCGGAATGCATCCTGCGGATGATCAGGATGTTCCCGTATTTGTCGGAAGATTCAATATCGGTGCGGTATCCCTGCATCTGCCGATGATCCTTGCCAAGTCCAGACAGGAAAACAAGGACTTTTATGAGGTGCTTGATTATTATCTGAATCTGATCCGCCAGTTACATATCCGTACATATGCATATCTGGGTGAAATGCGTGCTTCGACCAATCCGCTGGCATATTGCGAAGGCGGTTTCCTCGGAGGACATTTAGGGCTGCACGATAAGATCAAGCCGATCCTTAAGACCGCAACGGCAAGCTTTGGTATTACGGCATTTAATGAGCTTCAGGAGTTATATAACGGCAAATCTCTTGTGGAAGACGGACAGTTTGCACTGGAGGTACTGGAGCATATCAATCGTAAGATCAACGAGTTTAAGGAAGAAGACGGCAATCTGTATGCGATCTACGGAACACCGGCAGAGAATCTCTGCGGTCTGCAGGTAAAACAGTTCCGCTCCAAATACGGGATTATTGAAGGGGTATCCGACAGAGAATATGTCAGCAACAGCTTCCATTGTCATGTGACGGAGGATATTACGCCGATTGAAAAGCAGGATCTGGAGTACCGCTTCTGGGAATTGAGTAACGGTGGTAAGATTCAGTATGTAAAATATCCGATCGATTATAATCTGGAAGCGATTAAAACATTGATCCGCAGGGCAATGGATATGGGATTTTATGAGGGCGTGAATCTTTCTCTTGCTTATTGCGATGACTGCGGACATGAAGAATTGGAGATGGATACCTGCCCGGTATGCGGAAGCAGGAATCTGACGAAGATTGACCGCATGAACGGATATCTGGCATACTCCAGAGTACATGGAGACAGCCGTTTGAGTGATCCCAAGATGGCGGAGATTCATGAAAGAAAATCTATGTAGGGAAGTCAGAACGATGAGATATCATAATATTACCAAGGACGATATGCTAAACGGCGACGGACTCAGAGTAGTACTCTGGGTGTCCGGCTGTGAGCATTGCTGTAAAGAATGCCATAATCCCATTACATGGGATCCGAACGGCGGACTGCTGTTTGATGAGGCAGCCAGACAGGAGATTTTTGATCAGCTGGATAAGCCTTATATTTCCGGAATTACATTCTCCGGAGGCGATCCGCTGCATCCGGCAAACCGTGCGGAAGTCCGGGAGCTGATGCAGGAAATATGTGAAAAATATCCGAATAAAACAATCTGGTTATATACGGGAGCAGTATGGGAAACGCTGTATAATGATCCGATGATGCGTTCTGTGGATGTTCTTGTGGACGGCGAATTTGAAGTGGATAAAAAAGATACCAAGCTTCTTTGGAAGGGAAGCAGCAATCAGAGAGTGATCGATGTAAAACGGACACTTGAGAGTGAAACACCGGAGATCCCCATACTTCACTGTACTGATTATGGAAAATAAAAATATAGTGTTTTACAGGAAAGGAACGGAATGGAAACAATCAGAATCAAGTATTTTACGGATAAGATCGAAAAGCTGTGTTATATTGACGGAAAATCGGACTGGATCGATCTGCGTGCGGCAGAGGATGTCACATTGAAAGCAGGTGAGTTCAAACTGATTCCGCTTGGCGTGGCAATGCAGCTCCCGAAAGGGTATGAGGCGCATATTGTGCCGAGAAGCTCTACCTTTAAAAACTTTGGAATCATTCAGACCAATCATCAGGGTGTGATTGACTGCAGCTATTGCGGCGACAATGATCAGTGGTTTATGCCTGTTTATGCGCTGCGTGATACCCAGATTCATTTGAATGACAGGATATGTCAGTTCCGCATTATGGAAAACCAGCCCAAGATCACTTTTGACGAGGTAGAAGTATTGGGCGGAACCGATCGGGGTGGATTTGGATCTACCGGTAAAAATTAACTGTACAGAATAAAAACTTCCTTTTTGGCAATCCTTTT